>VGQL01000033.1 GCA_016882415.1 Cyanobacteria bacterium M_DeepCast_200m_mx_001 | reverse complement strand
CAGATAGGCGGTGGGGAACAGGAGCAGACCCGACCACCCGACAAAAACGAAGCGGTCGCGCTTGAGCCAGTCATCGAGGATGTCGAACCATCCCCGCTGCGGCGCGCGCCCTACAGCGATCGTCATGGGTGGGAAATGAGCGGTGCGGGAAACCCGCGGGCTGTGGGTTACCGGGCGATGGTAACAACGTTGCCCGGCGCCGCGAGGACGGTTTTGACGGGCTGACACGGCCCGTCACCATTGCGTTTTTGGGTAGGAGTACTCAGGCTCCGCCCCCTGCGGACTGCGGCCGAGCCAAGATGGCGAACCCACGGTTACCCGCCCCCATGGCCTCGGCGCCAACCGCCAGCTCCGCCCCCTCGAGCCCCTCAGCTGCGCTGCTGGAGCAGCCGGTGCTGGGCTCCCGTCGGCTCTCGAATGTTTTGGTGGCGGCGGTGGTGTCCACCGGTGGCCTGGGCTTCCTGCTCACCAGCGCCTCCAGCTACACCGGCACCGATCTGCTGCCCATCGGCCACCCCGCCGCCCTCAGCTTCGTGCCCCAGGGCCTGGTGATGGGCCTCTACGGCATCGCGGCCGCCCTGCTGGCCACCTATCTCTGGGCGGTGATCGCCATTGATGTGGGGGCCGGCGCCAACCGTTTCGACAAGGGCGACGGCACCCTCACCGTGACCCGCCGCGGCTTCCGCCAGCTGATCAGCGTCACCACCCCCCTGAAGGACATCCAGGCGGTGAAGGTGGATGTGCGCGATGGCCTCAACCCCCGCCGCCGCCTGGCGCTGCGCATCCAGGGGCGGCGTGATCTGCCCCTCACCCGCGTGGGCGAGCCCATGCCCCTGGCGGATCTGGAGCGCGGCGGTGCCGAGCTGGCCCGTTTCCTGGGGGTGCCCCTGGAGGGGGTGTGATGGTCGCCCTGCGCGTTCCCGGCCCCTGGCGGCCGCTGCTGCTGTCCCTGTTGCTGCTGCTCAGCCCCATCGGCCCCGTGGCCTGTGCGGCCACCGGCTCCAAGGCTCCTGTGGGTTGCGGCAGTGGTGGCGTGCCGTGTCTGCAGGGCACAGCCGTGGTGGAGCTCAAAACCAGCAAGGGCACCGTGGAGCTCAGCCTCGATGGCGCGGCAGCCCCACTCACCGCCGGGAATTTCGTGGATCTGGTGCGCCGGGGCGTCTACAACAACACCCTGTTTCATCGGGTGGTGCGCGAGCCCATTCCCTTTGTGGTGCAGGGGGGGGATCCCCAGAGTGCCAACCCCAACACGCCGGTGGATCTCCTGGGTACCGGCAGTTATGTGGATCCCGGCAACGGTCAGCCCCGGCTGATTCCGCTGGAGCTGTTCCTCAGCGGTGATAGCAGCCCCCGTTATGGGGAGGTGCTGGCGGGACCGGGCCAGCAGAGCCGCCTGCGGCTCCAGCACCAGCGCGGGGCCGTGGCCATGGCCCGTTCCGCCGATCCCAATTCCGCCAGCGCGCAGTTCTACATCGCCCTTAAGGCCCTGCCGGAACTCGACGGCCGCTATGCCGTCTTCGGCCGTGTCACCAAGGGCATGGAGGTGGTGGACCGCATCAGCCAGGGGGACAAACTGATCAGCGCCACCGTGCTGCAGGGGGGCACCCTGGTGAGGGAGGCCCCGTAAACGGCTTCCAGCTCAGGCGGGCACCCGCTTGTCGAGGCTGGTGACCTTCAGATAGGCGGTGTTGACCCCGGAGGCCCGCTCCAGGGAGATGCGGCCGGTGCGGGCAATTTCCAGAATCCCGTAGCTGGCCAGCACGTTTTCGATGGCCACCAGCTTGCCGGGGTCCCCCACCACTTCAATGGTGAGGGCCTGATCGGCCACATCCACCACCTTGGCGCGGAACACCTGCACCAGATCGAGGATGGCGGCGCGGTTCTCCGGGGGGGCCGACACCTTCAGCAGCATCAGCTCCCGCTCCACAGCCGGGGTGCGGGTGAGGTCGTTCACCTCCAGCACGTTGATCAGCTTGTTGAGCTGCTTGCTCATCTGGGCGAGGGTGCGGTCGTCCCCCTCCACCACCATCGTCAGCCGTGAGACGCCGCTCTGCTCGGCGGGGCCCACCGCCAGACTTTCGATGTTGAAGCCGCGGCGTGCAAACAGCCCGGAGATGCGGCTGAGCACCCCGGATTCGTCCTCCACCAGCACCGAGAGGGTGTGCTTCATGCCCAGGTTGCGTGTGTGGCCGGCGAAACCCCAAGTTACGTGCTGGCTTGGCGCTCCAGCCACTGCAGCAGCGCCCGGTTAAACAGGGCGGGGCGTTCGTCGTGGGGGCAGTGGCCCAGCCGGGGCAGCAGCTGCAGCTCGAGGTCGGGTTTGTGCTGGCCGAGCCGTGCGCTGATGGCGGGCGGCACCAGGCGATCCTGGCTGCCCCACAGCACCAGCAGCGGTTGACGCATGCGCTGCAGCAATGGTGCGGCGGTGGCCGCCCGCGGGCGCAGGGCCATGCCGATGCTCATGGCCCGCAGGGCCCGGGGGGCCTGGGGCCGCAGGGCCGGCCGTGCCACAAGCCGCCGCAGTTCCCGATCCACCGGCTCGGGGGTGCCGTAGGCACTGCGCAGCCCCAGATCCAGCAGTGGCGTGCGGGCGATCAAGGGCACCAGCAGTTCCAGGGGTAGGAGCTGGCAGAGCAGCACCACCAGCCGCCGCTGCAGGCGCCGCCGCCAGGGACGGCGCCGCGCCGCCATGGGCATCACCAGGGTGGGGTCCGGCAGGGGTGCCGCCACCACCGCCAGCACCCACTGGGGGAAGAACACGGCGCAGGTCACCGCCACCAGGCTGCCGAGGGAGTTGCCCACCAGCACCGCCGGCCCCTCCACCACCTGCTCGAGGAACCCCTGCACCTGCCGCGCCCAGAGGCGGTTATCGAGGGGGCGGTGCCGGCGATGGGCGGGCTGGCTGGAGGCGCCGAAGCCCACCAGGTCGATGGCGTACACGCACCATCCCGCCGCCGCCAGCTCGGCGGCGTTGTGGCGCCAGTGGCCGCTGGCGGCGCCAAAGCCGTGGAGCAGCACCAGGGCCGGCCGGTCGCGCTGCCCCAGCACCCGCCAGTGGCAGTGGTGCCCCTGCCAGTGCCAACGGCCATGCTCGCCCCACTGGGCCCCCGCGGCGTCAGGCTGGGGGGCGGACAGCGGCAGGGGCTCGAGGGTGGCCGACACGGCAACGCAGACGCAGGGCGGTGCCGGCCCAGACCGTCCGCTTGATCCTCACTATTGCGAAGGCCAGGCCCGCCTGCGGCTGGGGCAGGGGTTCTTCCGGCCGCAATCGCGCCCCTCCCGCGACCTGGGGGTGCTGTTGGCCCGCCAGTTGCCCCAGCCCCTGGAGGTGCTGGATCTGATGGCCGGCAGCGGCATCCGCGCTTTGCGCTATGGGCTAGAGGCGGGGGCCGCCGCCGTGTGGGCCAACGATGCCGATGGGGATCGCCTGCCGTTGCTGCAGGCCAACCTGGCGCCCCTGGCCGCCGCCGGCTGCGCCGTGCGGACCACAGTCCTCACCGGCCAGAAACTCCTGGCCGATTGCCTCCTGCAGGAGCGCCGTTTCGCTCTGCTGGATCTCGATGCCTTCGGCTGCCCCACAGCGTTGGTGGCCCCGGCCCTGGAGGCGCTCCAGTTCGGCGGGGTGCTGTACCTGGCCAGCACCGATGGCCGCTCCCCCACCGGCCACGACCGCGGCGCCGCCCTGCGCTCCCTCGGGGCCGCCGCCCGGGCCCATCCCGCCAGCTGGGAGCTGGCCCTGCGCCTGCAGATCGGTGTTGTGGCCAGGGCGGCCTGGGCCCTGGGGCGGGGGGTGACGCCCCTGTTCAGCTTCAGCGAGGGCCGCACCTTCCGGGTGGCCCTGCAGCTGCAGCGACGGGCCGATCCCCAGCAGGAACGGCTGCTGGGGATGCTGGCCCACTGCCATGGCTGCGGCGAGCAGTTCAGCCAGAGCCTGTGGCAACTGCGCCGCTGGCCCGCCTGCGGCTGCGGATCGGAAGCGCCGCCACTGGCCATTTCCGGACCGCTCTGGCTGGGCCCGCTCCAGCACGGCCCCACCCTGGAGGCCATGGTGGCCGAGGCGGAGGTGGAGGCGGAGGCGCTTCCCGGGGGCGCCGTGGCCCCGGCCAGTCTGCGGCTGCTGCGGCGCCTGCTGGCGGACCCTGGCTTGCCGGTGCGCTGCTGGCCCGTGGCGGAGTTGGCTCGCCGTCTGGGGGGAGGGCCGCCCGCCACCGAAGCCCTGTTGATGGCCCTGCGGGCGGAGGGCTTCACGGCCCTGCGCTCCGGGGTGATGGAGGCCAGCTTTCGCTGCAATGCCCCCTGGCCACGGGTGATGGAGCTGGCAGCTGCGCTAAATAGGTAGCCGTTACGCCACCGGCCATGGCCTCGGAAATCTTCGGCATTGCTGCGCTGTTCTGGGTTCTGATCCCCCTGGGCCTGGTGGGCGGCGCCCTGCTGCTGAAGCTCCAGGGCGACAACTGAGCCCACCGGCCCTCCCCGGGATCCGGCATCCGGGGCCCGTGGCACGGCTGAGAAGCCCTCAGCTTTAGGCTCAGCCCTCCTGGTGGAATCCCGATGCAGGTGTTGGTGATCGGTGCAACGGGCACGCTGGGGCGGCAGATCGCCCGGCAGGCCATCGATGCCGGTCATCAGGTGCGCTGCATGGTGCGCTCACCGCGCAAGGCGGCGTTCCTGCAGGAGTGGGGCTGTGAGCTCACCCGCGGCGATCTGCTGGAGCCGGGCAGCCTCGATTACGCCCTGGAGGGCCAGGAGGCGGTGATCGATGCCGCCACCGCCCGCGCCACCGACCCCGGCAGCAGCTACGACACCGACTGGACCGGCAAGCTCAATCTGCTCAACGCCTGTGAGCGGGCCGGCGTGAAGCGGTTTGTGTTCGTGTCGCTTCTTGATGCCGACAAGCACCGCGACGTGCCGTTGATGGACATCAAGTACTGCACCGAGCAGGCCTTGATCCAATCGGATTTCGATTACACGATCCTGCGTTCGGTGGCCTTCATGCAGGGCTTGATCAGCCAGGTGGCGATCCCGGTGTTGGAGAACCAGACGGTGTGGGTGAGCGGCACGCCCACGCCGATCGCCTACATGAACACCCAGGATGTGGCCCGCTTTGCGGTGGCGGCCCTGGGCCGCGCCGAAACGGTGCGTCAGGCCTTCCCGGTGGTGGGCCCGCGGGCCTGGAACACCGGCGAAATCACCCAGCTGTGCGAGAAGTACGCCGGCAAGAGCGCCCGGGTGTTCCGGGTGCGGCCGTTCCTGCTGCGGGTGATGCAGGGGGTGGCGTCGTTCTTTGAGCCGGCCGTGAACGTGGCGGAGCGGCTGGCCTTCGACAAGGTGGTGGGTGGCGGTGTGGCCCTCAATGCCCCCATGGAGGCCAGCTATGCGGCCTTCGGGCTTGACCCGGAGCAGACCACCGGCCTGGAGTCCTATCTGCGGGAGTACTACGACACGATCCTCAAGCGGCTGCGGGAGATGGAGGCCGACCTGGACAAGGACGCCAAGAAGAAACTGCCCTTCTGAGCACCCCGCACCCCTGGCGCCGCAGTAGTGAGCTTGTACTATTGCGGCAATTCCTCGGACCGTTGCCCGCGATGGCCATCGCCCAGATCAAGAACCTGCAGCGCCGCCTGGGGGTGTTGGAGCAGGAGGCGGTGGAGGAGGTGAGCCGTGCCTGCGGCCATGAGCTCTGGCAGAGCCTTGGCTTCGACGCCCTCGACAGCGTGGAGGATGCCGACCGCCGCGCCAGGGCCAACTACTACTACGGCCAGCTGCAGGTGGTGCGGGAGCTCAAGGATGCCCTGGGCTGAGGCCAAGCCCCCCTACGCGCCGCCCCCGGCCCGGCCCGATTTTCCGCCCCCGTCGCGGCCGCCACGGCCCTGAAGCAGGCGCTGCAGCCGCTCCCGTTCGGCGGCGCTCACCTCCCGCCATTGGCCGGGCTCCAGCCCCTCGAGGCTGAGGCAGGGGCCGCCATCCATCAGGTCGATGGCCACCCGTAACAGCCGCAGGGTGGGCAGGCCCACGGCGGCGGTCATGCGTCGCACCTGCCGGTTACGCCCCTCCCGCAGCTCCAGCTCCAGCCAGCTGGTGGGAATCGCGGCCCGCTGGCGGATCGGCGGTTGCCGCGGCGGCAGCCCCGGATCCGCCAGGGCCTTGGCCCGGGCCGGCAGGGTGCGCTGCCCCTGGATCACCAACCCCTCCCGCAGGGCCTGCAGGGCCGCTGGGCTGGGCAGCCCCTCCACCTGCGCCCAGTAACGGCGCCAGTGCCCCCAGCGGGGATCGGTGAGCCGTTGCTGCAGCCGGCCGTTGGCGGTGAGCAGCAGCAGCCCCTCACTGTCGGCGTCGAGCCGGCCGGCCGCGTACACCCCGGGCATGGCGATGTGGTCGGCCAGGCAGCCCCAGGCGGAGCCCGGCTCCGGGGTGAACTGGCTCAACACCCCGTAGGGCTTGTGGAACAGCAGGGTGGTCAGGAGGCCTGGCGCGCTCGCCACAGGTTCACCACGCCGATCGCAATCAGCAGCAGTCCGAGATCCATCGACACGGGGGGCAGGATCATCGGCGTGGAGGGTGGTGGCACCGGAACGAGGCGTGACCCTAGCGGTTTGGGGGCGGCAACTAAGCTGAGAACAGCTCTGTCTTTGTTCCACGGCCCCAGCGCATGATTGAGACCTCCGGCGTGATCGAGAAGGAACAGGGCAACGGGTTTTACCTGGTCACCCTCGAGCAGCCGGCGGGCCACCAATGCCTCTGCCGTGCCGCCGGCAAGCTCACCAAGTTCCGCATCAAGCTGCTGGCCGGCGACAAGGTGCTGGTGGAGATCAGCCCCTACGACCTCAGCCGTGGCCGCATCACCTACCGGGAGCGCAACGCCGCCGCCGGTGGGCCCCGCCCCGGCGGCAACCGCCCGGGCGGCCCCCGTCGCCGTTGAACTGAGCCTCAGCCCACCGGGCTCGCCAGCAGCGCCTCGATGGCGGCTTTGAAGGTGCTGCGCTGCTGCACCCCGCGGAACTGCTGCTGCAGCTCCTTGCGGAAGAACAGCTGCACCGTGGGGGTGCCGGTGACGCCGGCCTGCTGGGCAATCTCGGGGTCGGCATCGATGTCGATCTCCACCCCCTGGGCGCGGCCCCCCAGCTCCTCCAGCACACGCTTGAGTTGCGGCTTGAGCACGTGGCAGGGGCCGCAGGTGGGGGAGGTGTAGACCACCAGCAGCGGCTTGTCACTGTCGTGGTAGAGCTTGCGCAGGGCATAGCTCCCCTTCTGCCACAGGGCCTGGGGATCGAAGTTGCTGTCGTCGCTCACGGCGGTGCGCTGCACCTCGCCGACGGCGGCAGGATCCACGGGGTCCTGGCTCACGGTGACCGCCAGGCCGTGCTCCGTCAGCCAGCGTTCGGCGGCGAGGGCGGCCTGGCAGCCGCTGCCGGCGGCGGTGATGCCCTGGCGCCATTCCGCATCGGCCACATCGCCGGCGGCATACACCCCATCGATGCTGGTTTCCGGGCGGCCGGGCTGGGTGATCAGGTAGCCCTTGGCATCCACCTGCAGTTGATCGCGCACCAGGCGGGTATTCGGCGTGTGGCCGATGGCGTAGAAGAGGCCGCGCACCGCCAGCGGCTCGCTGGCGCCGCCCCTGGGATCCACCAGTTCGATGGCCTCCAGCCAGTCGCCACCGCTGCAGTCGCGGATCTGGCGGTTCCAGTGCACCTGGATCGCGGGGTTGGCCAGCACCCGATCCGCCATGGCCTTGCTGGCCCGCAGCTGATCCGAGCGCACGATCAGGTGCACCCGGCTGCCGTATTTGGTGAGGTACACGGCCTCCTCACAGGCGGAATCGCCGCCCCCCACCACCGCGAGGTCGACGTTCCTGAACTGCGGTGTGGCCCCGTCGCAGATGGCACAGGCGCTGATGCCCGCGTTCCAGAAGCGGGCTTCGCTGGGCAGCGCCAGCCGATTGGCGCTGGCGCCCGTGGCCAGGATCACCGCCTGGGCTTCGAGGGTTTCGCCATCGGCCTCGATCCGGAAGGGCCGTTGGGAGAGGTCGATCCGCTCGGCGTCGGCCTCCACCAGCCGCGTGCCCCAGCGCACGGCCTGGGCCTTGAGGCGGTCCATCAGTTCCGGCCCCAGGATGCCGTCCGGGAAGCCGGGGAAGTTCTCCACGTGGGTGGTGGTCATCAGCTGGCCACCGGGGATGCCGCCGTCCTGGAAGCCGGTGATCACGACGGGCCGCAGGTTGGCGCGGGCGGCATAGATGGCGGCGGTGTAGCCGGCGGGGCCGGATCCCACGATCACCAGGTTCTCCGGGGCCATGGCTTAAAGCGGAGTCACTTCGCTTAAGAGCCTAGGGTGCCGCCCCGGTCTCCGGGGGTGGCTGCGGGGAGTGGGGTGTCTACCGACGGGGCCCTCGCGAGCGTGAAGCCCTGGTCCTGGAGCAGCAACGAAAGAACAGAAGCCCTAAAGATTGGCTTTAGATTTCGAGCAGGCCGTCGCTTTCGTTTTCGTTGCCGGTGGTGCGGGGCAATTGCTTGAAATCCGGCACCATCAACACCTGCTCGGCCATCAGCTCGGGGTGCTGATCAATGCACAGGATCCATTCCCGGAACTCCTCGGTGAGCGCATAGCTGTCTTCATAACGCTCGCGATCATCCAGGCTGGCGATCCGCGCCGCCGCCCAATTGATGGCAACGGTGACTCTGCGCTGGATGGAGCCGTTCATGGGTCCTCTGCCGGTGTGACGCGGTGTCGGTGCGACGTCCGTGGGGTCCGTGACGTCGGTGGGGCCACGTTGATCGCCCGATGGACGATCTGGGGCCTTGTTTCGCACAAGTTCGCACTTTTTGCTGCGGCCATATGTAATTACCGCTGCAAAACGAAGTTCGGCAGCTCCGGGCCCCGCATCCGGATCACGGCCCCGGCTCCGTCCTCCATGGCCTGAAGGGGCAGGGAGGGGGCTCGCCCGCCGGCCCCTGGGGCGGCTTCCGCTTCCGTGGCCTTGGGGCGCAGCACATAGGGCTCACTCAGCGACCAGGTGCGGGCGTACTGCAGCAGCAGGGGATCGGCCGGGGCAAACACGTAGGAGGGGTGGCGGGGAACCGCCTCCTGGGCGGCCCGCTGGGCATCCATGCGCACCGCCCGGGTGATCGCCTGCACGAAGCGGGTGCGGGTCACCACCGTGGTGAGATAGGCCACCACCCGCAGCCGCGGCGCGTCGAAGCCTTCGGCGCACATGTCGATGCTCACCAGCCAGTCGGCCTGGCCCGCCTTGAAGGCCTGCATGTGCTCGGATGCAGCGCTGTCCTGGGAGTGCACCAGCAGCACCCGGTCCCCCTGCTCCTCCAGCAGGCCGCAGAGGCGGCGGGCATGGGCGATGTCCCGCGCCACCACTAGCCCCCCGGCCTCCGGGTGCTGGCGCCGCACCACCTCCAGGCGCTGGCGCGCGTTGAGCAGCAGCCGCAGGGCGATGCTGCTGCTGTCCCCCAGGCGGATGGCCCGCCGCAGGTTGCGGGCGCGCCAGCTTTCCCGTTGCTCCTCGGAGAGGGGCGAGCGTTCGGTGTCGCCGGGTTGGTCGTGGCGGCCATGGTCCACCCAGCCGTCCTGGAAGCGGAACTCCAGGGGGCGCACGTCGCCGGCAACGATCAGATCCCGTGGCTCAATGCTGAGGTCGGGCGCGATCTGCTCCACCCAGGCGTCGCCGTCATGCACCTGGATGCGCCGGGCGGCGCAGAAGGCCAGATTGTCGGCCCGGAAGGGGGTGCCGGTGAGCCCTAGCCGCAGCCGGGCGCCGGCGGTGAGGCGGCTGAAGGCATGCCCCCAGGCGGTGGCCTCCGGCTCCTCGGGGTCGAGCCCCAGGTGGTGCACCTCATCGGCGATGGCCAGCCAGGCCCCCCCGGGGCAACCCTGCAGTTGCGGCAGCAACGCCTGCAGGTTGCGGCCTGCGCCCTGGTAGGTGAGCAGCAGGCCGTCGGCCTCCCCCCAGGGGTCGTGGGCGGGTTCCCCCGGCTGCCACTCCCGCAGCTGCAGGTGCAACCGTTCGGCGGCCTGACGCCACTGGCTGGCGATGGAGCTGCGGTGGCAGAACACCAGAAAGCGCCGCAGTTGCCCCTGGCGCTGCAGCCGCTCGAAGCTCAACAGGGCCCCCAGGGTCTTGCCGGCGCCGGGGCCGGCGTTGATCAGCACGTCCTGGCCGCCGGGGCGCTGCAGTCGCCGCTGCAGCAGCTGGATCAGCTGGGTTTGCCAGTGGCGGGGCTTCAGCAGCGGCAGCGGCCGCGCAGGCTGCCGCGGCACGTGCAGGTCGAATGACAGGGGGGGCATCCCGCCATTTTGTTGCCAGGGACGGAAAAAAGATGAGCAGAATCACCTATTCGCATTCCCGCTGGAGCCCCTACCTTCCGGCCATCACCCCGCTCCAGGGCCATCCCCTTCCAGCCCATGGATCAGCGTTCCGTCTTTGCCCTCACCCCCGATGAACTGCGGCAGCGCCTCGAGCGGGCCTTTGATCTCGAGTGTGATCTCGACCCCATGATCCTGCGGGCGCGCCTGCTGCGTCAGCGGGGCTCGAATCCCCAGGCCCGCTGCCTAGAACAGGAGCTGCTGCCCCTGTTCTGAGCTCATGCTTTTGGCGGTAACCGGTGCCTCCGGCAAGACCGGCTGGCGCGTGGTGCAGGAGGCCCTGGATCGCGGCCATCGGGTGCGGGCCATCGTGCGGCCCGGCTCCTCCATTCCCGAGCCCCTGCGGGGCGCCGAGGTGGTGCGTCTGCAGCTGGGGGATCGCGGGGCCCTCACCGAAGCCCTGCATGGCTGCGGGGCTCTGGTGATCGCCACGGGGGCTCGCCCCAGCGTGGATCTCACGGGCCCCCTGCAGGTGGATGCCTTCGGGGTGCGTCAGCAGATCGAGGCCTGCCGCGCCGCCGGGGTGTCCCGGGTGGTGCTGGTGAGCTCCCTCTGCGCCGGCCTGTGGCGGCATCCGCTCAACCTGTTCGGCCTGATCCTGGTGTGGAAGCGGTTGGGGGAGCGCTGGTTGGAGCAGAGCGGCCTGGCCTACACCGTGGTTCGCCCCGGTGGCCTCAAGGAGCAGGAGGAGGATTTGCCCGCCCAGCGGGTGCGGTTCAGCGGCCCTGAGCAGCAGCGGGATGGCAGCATTCCGCGCCGCCTGGTGGCCCGGGTGTGTCTCGATGCCCTGGAGACCCCCGCCAGCGTGGGTCGCATCCTGGAGATCACCAGCCGGGCCGAGCCATCCCCCAGCG
>VGQL01000032.1 GCA_016882415.1 Cyanobacteria bacterium M_DeepCast_200m_mx_001 | reverse complement strand
TGTCCTTCAGCCGCCGCTCGATCTGATCGAGTTCAAACAGGCCGGTGCGCAGCCGATCGCTCACCAGCAGCATCAGCCCCAGCGAGATGCCGCTGATCAGGCTGCCGGTGAGCACGGTGATCAGCACGGCGGTGCGGCGTGGCCGCATGCCCATCAGGCTCAGGCGGGCCTTGCCCACCTTCGAGCCGAGCCGATCCCCCAGCGTGGAGAGCACCCCGCCGAGCAGCAGCAACGCCAGGATCAGCAGCCAGCCGGACACGGAGTTGGGCGACGGTGCTCAGTATCGCCGCCTGCCGTCAGCTGAACCGCTTAGCCAGGGCCAGGGGGTCAAACACGGTGATTTTCTTGCGGTCGATCTGCACCAGACCTGCATTGCGCAGGTCGCCCAGCAGGCGGGTGATGGTGACCCGGGTGGAGCCGATGGCTTCGGCGATGGCCTGGTGGGAGAGCCGCAGGTCGATGGTGATGCCCTCGTTGCTGGGCACCCCGAAATCCCGGCAGAGCACCAGCAGGAAACTCACCAGCCGCGAGCTCATGTCGCGGTGGGTGAGGGTTTCGATCATGGTTTCCGTCTGCAGGATGCGCGAGGAGAGCCCCTGCAGCATCAGCAGGCCCACGCTGGCGTCCTGTTCGATGGCCTTACGCACCGAAGCCGCCGGCGCGGTGACCATCTCCACCCGGGTGAAGGCGATGGCGTGATAGAAGCGGTCGCTGCGCTGGCCGGTGAGCAGCGAGAGCACCCCGAACAGGCTGTTTTCCCGCAGCAGCGCCACGGTGATTTCCTCCCCCGATTCGTACACCCGCGAGAGGCGCACGGCGCCGCGGCGCAGCAGATACACCTTCTCGGCGGGATCGCCGGGGAAAAAGATGGTTTTGCCCCGCTCCACCGTTTCCATGGTGCTGCCGTTGAGCCCGCGGATCACATCCAGCAGGGTGGGGCTGGCGGAGGGCTGTCCCGCGGCGGCAGAGGCCAGGCCCGCCCCGGTGGTGGGGCTGGCGGAATAGCGGGTGAAGCCGCGCGTGGCGCCGACCATGACGGCGGTGCAAGGGTGGGCGGACCCTACGGATCAGTCCACGGGGGCCTTGTATTCGTTGACACTAATTGGGGGCTTCTTCAAGGGCCTGGCGCTGGCTGCGCCGCAGCTGCTCGAGCCCCAGCTCCGCCCGATCCAGCAGCTCCCCTAGCTGGGCCCGGGAGAAGGGGGCCCCTTCCGCCGTGCCCTGGATCTCCAGCAGTTGGCCGTTGTCGTCCATCACCACGTTGAGGTCCACCTCGGCGCGGCTGTCTTCGCTGTAGTCAAGATCCAGCAGCGCCCGGCCCTCCACCAGCCCCACCGACACGGCGGCCACCTGTTGCCGCAGGGGTGAACAGGTGAGCACCCCCTGGGCCTGCAGGCGCCGCAGGCCCAGGGCCAGGGCCACCCAGCTGCCGGTGATGGCGGCGGTGCGGGTGCCGGCATCGGCCTGGAGCACATCGCAGTCGATCTGCAGGCTGCGTTCCCCCAGGGCCTCCAGATCGAGGCAGGCCCGCAGGCTGCGGGCGATCAGCCGTTGGATTTCCTGGGTGCGGCCGGAGAGCTTGAGCAGTTCGCGGGGCTGCCGGGTGGGGGTGCTGGCGGGCAGCAGGCGATAGTCCGCGCTCAGCCAGCCGCGGCCGGAGCCCTGCCGCCACTTGGGCACCCCCTCCTCGAAGCAGACGCTGCAGAGCACGGCGGTGCGCCCGGTGTGCACGGTGACGGAGCTGAGGGCAAAGCCCATGGGGTCCCAGCTGAAGCGGGTGGGGCGCAGCTGGTCGGCGCTGCGGCCATCGCGGCGGGCTTGCGACATCCGGGGCACGGGACGTTGAACCCGATGGTACGGGTGTTTGCACTACAGGTAGTGGCTGCTGCTTGTCGCATGGGCTAACGCCGCTACATTCAGGTTCCTGAGTGGCAGCCTGGCCAACCATGACGCTGAGCACGGCCACACCAGGGTCCCAGGCCATGCACCGCGGCCACCTGCGCCCCCTGCCTGGCTCCCATCCCGCTCCGGGCCAGCGCAGCCTGCGTCTCGTGGCCCAGCAGGAAGGTCTGCTGCAGGTGCACACCGCCCCCTTCCGCGGCAGTTTCAGTGGGGTGTTCAGCCAGGCCCTGCGCAGCGCTGGCCTGGGTAGCCGCGTGTTGATCAGCCAGTTCCTCAAGGGTGGCGTGGATCAGGGGCTGGAGCGCAGCGTGTGGCTGTGTGGCCGGCTGCAGTGGCTGCGCCCCGCCGTGGCCGATTGCCTGGCGGAGCCCCTGGCCGCCGATGCGGCCGGCGAAGACCACCGTGCCGCCGTGGTGGAGGTGTGGGAGTACACCCGCGAGCAGTTGCTGGGGGGGCAGCTGGATCAGCTGGTGCTCGATGAGCTCGGCCTGGCGGTGGAGCTGGGCTATCTGCCGGAGGCGGAGGTGATGGAAGCCCTCGAGCAGCGGCCCTCCCATCTGGATGTGATCCTGACGGGGCCCTCCATGCCGGCGGCTTTGCTGGCCCTGGCGGATCAGGTCACCCAGCTGCGTCGAGGTTTCTGATGCTCAAGAACGACCGTTGGATCAATGAGCAGGCCGCCGTTGGCATGCTCGAGCCCTTCCAGCCCCGGCTGGTGCGCCACCTGGATCCCGACAACGCCGCCCAGCCGGTGCTGAGCTTTGGCTGCTCGTCCTACGGCTACGACCTGCGCCTCTCCCCGCAGGAGTTCCTGATCTTCAAGCACGTGCCCGGCACGGTGATGAACCCCAAGCGGTTCAACCCCGCCAACCTGGAGCCCGCTCCGCTGCATGAGGATGAAGACGGCGCCTACTTCATCCTGCCGGCCCACTCCTATGGACTCGGGGTGGCCCTGGAGAAGATGCGCGTTCCCCCCAACATCACGGTGATCTGCCTGGGCAAGAGCACCTATGCCCGCCTGGGGATCATCGTGAACACCACCCCGGCGGAGGCCAGCTGGGAGGGGCATCTCACGCTCGAATTCAGCAACTCCTCCGGTGCCGATTGTCGGATCTATGCCAACGAGGGCATCTGCCAGCTGCTGTTCTTCGAGGGGGATCCCTGTGAAACCACCTACCAGGACCGCGCCGGCAAATACCAGCACCAACCGGAACGGGTGACCCTGGCCAAGGTTTAGGCGAGGCCCGCCTGGCCCTACGGCGCCAGGCGGGCTTTGTGCAGCCGGCTCTTCTCGTACCAGGCGGCGATCTCCGGAGCCCAGGCCTGCATGTGGGGCCACATCAGGTCGCAGAGCACGCGGATCTCCTCCTGGGCGTCGAGCTTGGCGCGCAGGTCCATGAAGTGCAGAAACGCCCGCAGCGAGAAGCTCACCACAAAGTGCTGGCGGTAGTCGAACGGCAGGATGCCGCGGGCATGCTCCTCGGCAAAGCCGGCGGCGAGCATGTCGCGGTAGCGCACGGCGGCCCTGCGACAGAGGTCAAGGTCGAGGCTGCGTTGCTCAGCGGTGTAGGCGTATTTCTTGCCCTGGCGATCGCTGTAGTTGCCCTCCGGCCGCAGGTAGAACACCTCCTCCAGATCCAGCTCGCCATTGGCGGCCCGGCAGATGCGCTCGCCCGTGTAACGCATCGATTGCACGTCGAAGCTCACCCCCACCCGGTGGGTGCGGGCCTGCTGCATCACCGAGTGGGGAAACCAGCCCACGTTGAGCACGATCTGGGCGTGCTCCAGGGGGCCGTAGTGGCCCCGCTCCCCCGCCAGCAGGCGCTTCACGCAAATCTCGCCGGCCCGGGTTTCATCGGGCCACTCGGCGCGGTCGCCCGCCACGAAGCCCTCGCTGTAGTCCTGGTGCATCGCGGCGTAGATGCACTGCTGGGGGTTGGGGGTGGCGGCGATCAGCTCAACCCGAAAGCGATTCATGGTGTGGCGGCGCCGCGCCGAGGCGGGATCGGATCTGCTGCAGGCTAGGCCGATCGGCCCGGCTCAGCCGGGGATGGCTCAGCCGTGGCTGCGGGGCCCCGCCAGGGTGGCGGCGGCCGCTGCGGCTGCGGCGGCCGGTTCCTCACTGAGTCGGCTTTGCTGGGCCAGCCCCACCAGCTGCGGCAGGGGGCTGTCGCTGATCAGGGCGCTGCTCAGGGCCTCCAGCTCGGGCCCGCTGCGGGCCCCGATGGCCCGGCCCACGGCCAGCCCGCTGGCGTTGAACAGCTCCAGCTGGGGAATGCCATTGACGTCGTAGCGGTCGATCTCCGGCTGCCAGCGCGGATTATCGACATTCAGCAGCACCACGTCGAGTTGTTCGCGGTGCTGCTGGGCGATCGTCTCCATGGCGGGAGCCATGGCCTGGCAGGCCTCGCACCAGTCGGCGTAGAACTCCACCACCGTGGGGCGGCCGTCGCTGAGGGCCACCGGCAGATCCAGCGATTGCCGGGCCAGCTGTTGCAGCGGTGCGGCCGGCTGCAGGCCGCCGCGGAGCAGGAAGAGCCCCAGGGCCAGCGCTGCCGCCAGGGCCGCCAGCAGCATCCGCTCGCGGCGGCCGAGGCCGGCGGCGGGCTGGGTTGGGTTGGGCTCGGGGTTGCTCACGGGCCGTCGGCAGCCGGGGCTGCGGTACCGGGCTTCAATCTGGCAGGTGCGCCCCCCGCGGCGTCGTTAGCTTGACCCCAGGCGAAAGCCGGACTGTGAAGCGCCGCATCACCCTTCATTTCCCCCGCGAGGCGGTGCACCAGCCGATCGCCTACCGCCTGGCGGTGGAGTTCGACATCGCCGCCAAAATCCTGCGGGCCCAGATCGCCCCCAACCAGAGCGGCACCATGGTGGTGGAGCTCTCCGGCGACATCGACGATCTGGCCGCCGCGGAGCAGTGGTTGGAGCGTCAGGGGCTGGGCCTCAACCGCGCCTCCGGCCAGATCAGCATTGATCCCAAGCGTTGTGTGGATTGCGGCATCTGCAGCAGCGTCTGCCCCAGCGGCGCCCTGCAGTGCGGCGCCCCCACTTGGCAGTTGCAGTTCGACGCGCAACGCTGCCTGGTGTGCGAACAATGCATACCGGCCTGTCCGTTTGAGGCCATTGCCCTGGTGCTGAATCCCCTGCCGTGAACGCTCTGTTGGCCCTGCTGGTGTTGCCCCTGCGGGCGCCGATGTTGCTGGTGCTGATGGTGGTGAGCGGCTATCTGGGGCTGCATTGGGCCGATGTGGCCCCACAACTGCTCTCGGAGGCGTCCACACCCCTGCAGCAACAGCTGGCGGGCCCCTGGTTCTGGCCGCTGCAGAGCCTGCAGGCGTTGGCGGTGGTGGTGTTCTGCGCCATGCCGGATGTGCTGCTGCGGGAGCTCTCGGAGCTGATGGCCGCCAGCAAAGCCCTCACCCTGGTGGTGACGCTGCTGATGGTGATCACCGGTGGCCTCTACCTGTTGCACCTGGCGGTGCTGTCGGAGGTGTTGGTGCTGGCCTCGGCGGTGTTGCTGGCCCGGTTGGATCTGATCCGGCTGCGGATCATGCCGGCCCCCTGGATCGCCTCCCTGGGGCTGTGCGCCTGGGTGCTGCTGGGGATTGGGGTGGGCCACCACCTGCAGCACCGTCTTGGGGGTTACCTGGCTTGAGCCCAGCGGCAGGCCTGATCGCCCTGGCTCTGGATGAGTTGGTAGGTCCAGCGGTTGCCCAGCACTTTTTTGGCATAGAGCCGCGTTTCCGGATAGGGGATCGCCTCCACCCACAGCTCCGGTTCCTGTTGGGCATTGGGGAAGCCGGCGCCCTGCCAGCCCGCCACGGCGCCGGGTCCGGCGTTGTAGCTGGCCACGCTGAGGAAGGGTTGCTGCCCCCAGCGCTCCAGCAATTGGCGCAGGTAGCGGGCCCCCAGCTCGGCGTTGCGGCGCGGATCCTGCAGCGCGGCGGTGCTCAGGGGCTGGCCTGCCAGCTCGGCGGCGGTGGCGGGCATCAGCTGCAGCAGCCCCACCGCCCCCACCCCTGAACTCACCCCGGGGCTGAAGCGCGATTCCTGGCGCGCCACCGCCAGCAGCAGTTGGGGATCCACCCCGGCGCGCTCCCCCGCCTGATCGAACAGCTGCGCGAAACGGCGGGGGTGGAGATCCTGCTCGAGGGGCCAGTGCTGATCACAGGCCCCCTGCGGCAGCCGCAGGCTGGCCTGCTCCAGTTGGCCCAGGCCGGTCCAGTCGTCGCCGATCCCCGTGCGCAGCCGGCCCTCCAGGGCCAGCTGCTGGGGGCCGCGGGGGGGCTGGCCGCGGCGCTGGTGGCGCCAGCTTTCCCACGCCTCCAGCCCCTGGCCCGTACGCCACAGGGCATCCAGCTCGGCATCGCCGCTGTTGAGGGGGCGCCAGCTGGTGGCGCTGGGGGGTGAGGCCGCGGCGGGTGGGGTGAGCCCCAGCCGCGCGCTGGCGCGCCAGCCGTAGTACCCCCCCGGGTGCTGGTGCAGCAGGGAGCGCCAGAGCCGGCGGGCCTCAGCGGCGTTGCCCCGCCGGCTGGCCACATATCCCTGCCAGAACCGTTGCCGGGCCGCCAGGGGGCTTGGCAGCCAGCGGGGGTCGAGGGCCGACAGCACCGCATCAGCGGCAGCCCAGTTCCGCGCCAGCAGCTGGCGCCGGGCCAGTTGCCACTGCAGCTCCCAGCTGGCCGGCTGGCGCGGCCAGCGTTGCAGCACCGCTCGCCAGGGCCGCTGCCCCTCCAGGGCCAGCCTCGCCTGCACCGCAGCGGTGTCTTGCAGGGGTCGGGGGAGCTGCCGCAGGGTCGCCAGGGCTGCATCCCCCGGCTCCTCCGCCAGCAGGGCCGCCGCCTCCGCGCCGAAGGCATCGCGGGGGTGGCCAAGGGCCAGGGCCTGCAGCTGTTGCTGCCCAAGCCGTTGATCGGCGGCATCACCCCGCAGCAGGGCGCTGGCGAGGCTCAGCTGCAGCACGGCGGGGGCGCTGGCGCCACCAAGGCAGGCCAGGGCGGCGCGGCCCTGATGCAGCTGGGCCAGGCCCCCCGCCAGCACCCGCCGCTGCGGTGCCGTCAGGGGTGGGGACCCCTGCCGGCAGCGCGCCAGCAAGAGGGGCTCAGCGCCGGGCCAGCGGGGCCCCCAGCGCGCCAGGTGGAGCGCGTTGTGGGTTTCCGTGGCCGCCGCCAGGGCGGCCGGGTGGGCCGGGAACCGCTGCAGCAACTGCCGGCGCAGGGTGGGGTTCTGGCGGCCGAGGGCATAGAGGGCATCGGCGCTGGCCGCCCGCCCAGGGAAGCGGCCCAGCAGCTCCCCCCAGAGGGCCTGGGCTGCATGGGTGTGTCCGTTGGCGTCCGCCGCCTGGGCGGCCTGTTTGAGGGCCACCGGCGCCAGCATCCCCCGGCCCCAGCCCTGGCCCTGCAGCAGCCGGCGCCGTTGCGGGTCGCCCGGCTCCAATCGCCCATTGAGCAGCAGGGCGGCATCTTGGCGCCGCTGCGGATCCACCGAGCCCCAGCGGGCCCGCTCCAGGGCGGCACCGCTACTGAGCGGTGTGAGCGGTGGGGCCAACAGCAGCAGCGCCTGGCGTCCCGCCGCCAGGGCGACGCCGCTGCCCAGACAGAGCAGGCCGATCAGCAGGGGACCGGCGGGTCGGGAGATGGCCAACGGGCGCTCAACGGTGTTGGCATTCTTGGGGAGATCACCCCCATGGGCCATGGTTGTGCCACTGCCACCGGCGCTCACCGTGCTGCCGGGATGGCGCCAACGCCGCCGCCTGCTGCAGGTGTGGGCCGCGGCGGGCCTGCTGATCCTGCTGCGCCCCCTCTGGCCCCTGCGGCTGCTGCCCGGTTGGGTGGTGGGCGCCGTGCTGCTGTGGGCTGTGCTGGAGCTGCTGCTGTGGGCCTGGTGGCCTCGGCGCTGGCGCTGAAGCTGGCGCCTGGGGCTGCGCCTAGCCTGGCGCCCACCCTTGGCTGGATCGCTGCCGATGGCCGAACAGGCCCTTCCCTTGCTCGGACACCCGCTGGCGGCGGGCAGCGCGCGCTTCGGCACCGATGGCATCCGCGGCCGGGTGGGCAGCGTGATCACCCCGGCCCTGGCCTTGCAACTGGGCTACTGGTGCGGCCGGGTGCTGCCGCCCCAGGGGCCCATCCTGCTGGGCTGTGATTCCCGCAGCAGTGGCCCGATGCTGCTGGCGGCCCTGGCGGCGGGGCTGACGGCCGCGGGCCGCGATGTGCTCGAGCTGGGCCTCTGCCCCACCCCGGCCGTGCCCGGTGCGATCCGCGCCCTGGGGGCCGGCGGAGGCCTGATGGTGTCCGCCAGCCACAACCCGCCCCACGACAACGGCATCAAGGTGTTTGGCGCCGACGGCGCCAAGTTGGGGCGCGCTGAGCAGTCGGCCATCGAGGCCGGCCTCACCGGCGCCAGCCCCGAGCGGGAGGCTGTGCCGGCCAATGGCCGCCTGGAGCGCCGGCCGGATCTGCTGGAGGCCTATCGGCAGCGGTTGCTGGCGAGCGTTGGCGGCACGCGCCTGGAGGGCTGCCGGGTGGTGCTGGATCTCTGTTGGGGTTCCGCCACCAGCTGTGGGGAGGCGCTGTTCCGTGAGCTGGGGGCGGAGGTCACGGTGCTGCACGGCCTCCCCGACGGCACCCGCATCAACCAGGGCTGCGGCAGCACCCACCTGGAGCCCCTGCGGGCGGCCGTGTTGGAGCAGGGGGCCGCGATGGGCTTCGCCTTCGATGGCGACGCCGACCGCATGCTCGCCGTGGATGGCCGCGGCCGCGTGGTGGACGGCGACCAGATCCTCTACCTGTGGGGTCAGGCGCTGCTGGCGGAGGGGGCCCTCCCCGGCAACCGCATCGTGGCCACGGTGATGAGCAACCTGGGCTTCGAGCGCGCCTGGCAGGCCCGCGGTGGGGTGCTGGAGCGCACCGCCGTGGGGGATCAGTACGTGCACGCCGCCATGGAGGAGCTGGGGGCGGCCCTGGGGGGCGAACAATCGGGCCACATCCTCTCGGCCCGGCACGGCATGAGCGGCGATGGGCTGCTCACGGCCCTGCAGGTGGCTCGCCTGATCCGCGCTAGCGGCGGCAGCTTGGCGGAGTGGCTCGATGGCAGCTTCCAGCCCTATCCCCAGAAGCTGGTGAATGTGACGGTGCCCAGCCGCGAGCGCCGCAGCGCCTGGGAGGCCTGTGATCCCCTGCGGCAGGCGGTGGATCAGGCCGAAGCCGCCATGGCGGGCAGCGGCCGGGTGCTGGTGCGCTCCAGCGGCACCGAACCACTGCTGCGGGTGATGGTGGAGGCGGCGGACCAGCGGGATGTGGACCACTGGAGCAGCCACCTGGCGGCCCTGGCCGATCAGCACCTCAACGGCGCCTGAGCCGCCAGGTTGAGCGCCCCGGCGCAGGCGTCGCCTGCCGGCGGCAGCCATCGGGCCCCCGGGCAGCGCTCTGCCAGCGCCGCCTCGAAGCCCCCCCGCAGGGCCCCCAGGTGCACCGCCGCACCCCCCACGGCACACACCGCCGGCTCCACCAGATCCAGCTCTTCAGCCACGGCCTTCACCATGGCGGCCAGGGCCTCGGCGGAGCGTTGGATCACCGCTGTGGCCTGGGGGTCTCCCGCCTGGGCCCGCTGATCCACCAGCGGCGCCAGGCGCGCGAAGCCCGCGGCGCCGAAGTCGGGTTGCACCACCAGGGCCTTGAGCGTCTGGGGCGTGTCGACCCCCAGGGCCTGCCACAGGGCGCTGCGCAGGGGCGTGTCCTGCAGCCGGCCATCGGCCATTTGCACGCTGAGGGCTAAGGCGTCACGGCCGATGTCCATGGCGGAGCCGGCCCCATCCAGCAGCCAGCCCCATCCGCCGCAGCGGTGCAGCCGACCCTGACTGTTTTGGCCCACGGCGATGCAGCCGGTGCCGCTGATCACGAGCACGCCGGCGGTGCTCCCCAGGGCCCCCGCCAGGGCGGTGCGTTCATCTCCGGTGACCTGCACCGCCGCCGCCGGCAGCTCGAGGGTGCTGGCCGCCAGCCGTTCCCCCTGTTGCTGCACGCCGCTGCCGGCTTCGATGCCGCTGGCGCCAATCGCCGCCGCCGCCAGGGCTGTGGTGGGGCTCAGGGCTCCCTGGGCCAGGGCCGCCTGGCGGGCGCTGGCCAGGCTGCTGGCCAGGGCGGCCGTGAACCGTGCTTCCCCGCCGGCGGCCGCCAGGTGGCTGACGCCGCTGCCCTGCCCGTCGGCGATGGCCCGCCAGTGGCCATCGGCCTCGAGCCAGGCCAGCCGGCAGCTGGTGTGGGTTTGCCCCGCATCGAAGCCGGCGATCAGGCGGGGCGGGGCCTCAGCCATCGCCCTGGGCCGGGGCCTGACTCACCGCCAGGCTGGCCAGGCAGAACCAGCCGGTGAGCTGCACCTCGGGCCGGAAGAAGATCGTGTCGGTGATGCCCTGCACCCCGAGGCCGGCGATGGCCGCCAGGGCCCCCAGGGCCGGCAGGGCCCAGGGGGATTCCCCCTTCAGCTGGGCCAGGCCCGCCCGCAGGCTGGCCACCAACAGACCCAGGGCCGCCAGCAGGTAGGGCACGCCACCCTCCACCAACAGCTCCAGGGGCACCGAGTAGGCGCTGAGGGCGTTGAACTTGGGCTGCTGATAGAGCGGGTAGATCAGGTTGAAGGCGGTGTTGCCCGGGCCGATCCCCAGCCAGGGGCGCGCCTGAATCATGTCGATCGCCGCCAGCCAGACGTTGATGCGGAAGTTGTTGGAGCTGTCCTCCCGGCCGGCCACCAGGCTGAGCACGCGAATGCGCAGCGGTTCCACCTGGGTGACCGCCACCACCAGCACCGCGGCGGCGGCCACCAGCAGCAGCAGCGGGAACAGCCGCCGCCACAGGGGCGGCCATTGGCGCGTCTGCCGCAACACCAGCAGCAACACCAGGCCCCCAAGGGCCGCCAGCATCCCCAGCCAGCCGCCGCGGCTGTAGCTGAGGAACAGCGCCATGGCCCCCAGCACCAGGGCGCTGCCCGCAAACAGCCGCTGCGGCCAGCGGCGCCAGCGCAGCAGCGCCACCAGGGCGATCGGCAGGATCGGGATCAGATAGCCCGCCAGCAGGTTGGGGTTTTCCAGGGGGCCGTAGACACGGATCGTGCCGTCGGCCACGGAATTGGGGTCGGCCCAACGGGCTAGCTCGGTGGTGTCGCCGTAGAGCTGGCGGATGGCGAGCACGGCACTCAGCAGCTGCCCCGCCAACAGCGCGGCCACAATTCGGTTCCACCATTGGGGGGCCGCCGCCAGCAGCTGATGCATCAGGGCATACACCCCCAGGTAGCTCACCAGCTTCAGCAGGCCTTTGAAGGCGGCCACCGGCACCGGTGAGCAGCCGGTGGCCACCACCGCCAGACCCAGCAGCACCAGCAACCAGCTGTTGATCGGGCCCAGGCCGCCGGCGGGGGTGCGCAGGGCCCACACCAGCCAGAGCAGCCCGGCCGCCAGGATCAGCAGGCTCAGGCCGCCCCGGGTCACCAGGGGCAGCCCCGCCATGAGGGCGCAGAGCACCACGCCGGCCACC
>VGQL01000031.1 GCA_016882415.1 Cyanobacteria bacterium M_DeepCast_200m_mx_001 | reverse complement strand
GGGGGCGTGCGCACCAGCTCGGCCCGGCTCAGCCCCAGCCCGAGCTTGGCGGAGGCATCCAACAGCACCTCCACCATCTGATCGCCGTTGCTGCAGCGGGCCAGGGCCTCGTTGGTGCGCTTGGCCCCATCCAGGGCCTTCACCAGAATCGCCACCCGCTGCCCCACCGAGAGGCTGCGCGGGTCAACGGGCTGGGGTGACGGCTGGCCGGATTGCGGGGGCTGGCTCTCCATCGAACGGTCGCAGTCCAGCCCTTGGTGATGGGCAAGTTATCAGCGTTCTGAAGCGCGCACCCGGCTGACAGATCGCGGGGGGGCGCGGCACACTGGTGGCAATGCGCCGTCTGTATGACGTCCGTCTCGCCCCGTTCCCGCCACTGGGTGATCGGGGATGTCCATGGCTGCGCTGAGGCGCTGGACCAGCTGCTGGGGCGGCTGCCGGCCCACGACCGGCTGATCTTCTGCGGCGACGCCATCAACCGCGGCCCCAGCATCGCCGCCAGCATGGAGCGCATCTGGGGCCTGGTGGACAGCGGCCGCGCCGTGTGGCTGCGGGGCAACCACGAGCAGGATCTGATCACCGCCCTGCGCAGCGAGAGCTGGTTTTCGGGCCGCAAGCTGGCGGGCTGCGACACCTACCGCCAGCTGGGGGACAGCCACTGCCGCCGCTGGTTGGAACGGCTGCAGCACCTGCCCATGGCCTACTGGGGCGACGGCTGGGTGGCCACCCACGCCGGCTTCAACCCGCTCACCTGGCAGCCGGATCTGCAGGTGCGGCTCGACTTCTGGCAGCACTACGACGGCCGCTTCGGCGAGGTGGTGATCGGCCACACCCCCGGCCCCCACGTGCGGCGGCTGCGCCACATCGTGATGGTGGACACGGGCGCCTGCTACGGCGGTGAACTGAGCGCCTACTGCCCCGAAACCAAGGCGGTGCTGGCGGTGCCCGGCCTGCGGCCCGACCAGGCCCAGCCCCTGCCGGGCCTCGGCAGCAGCGAACCCACCCAACCGGCCCTGAGCAGCCGCTGAGCCTTGCTCACCCTGTACCGCAGCAATCGCGCCGAACTGCTGGCGCAGCTGCTGGCCACCCAGCTGCGGCTGGAGCCCCCCGGCCCCTTCGAGCCGGTGCAGGTGATCGTCAACACCTGGCCCACCAGCCGCTGGCTGGGGGAGCAGATCGCCCTGGGCAACGGCGCCGGCATCGCCGCCAACCTGCGCTTCCCCTTCCCCAGCGCCCGCCTGCGTCAGCTGGTGGGGGAGCTGCTGAGCGAGGCGGAGCCGGAGCAACCCCCACCCGCCGCCGGCGCCGACCCCTGGCGGGCCCAGAACCTGGTGTGGCCGGTGCTGGAGCTGCTGCCGGAGCTGCTGGAGCAGCCCGAGGCGGCCCCCCTGCAGCAGTGGCTGCAGCGGCGGCGCCAGCCGCCCCAGCAGCTGGATCTGCCCCTATGGCAACTGGCGCGGGCCATCGCCGATGCCCTCGATGACTACGGCCTCTACCGCCCCGCCCTGGTGGAGGCCTGGCTGCAGGGCCGCGACCTGGACGCCGCCGGCGCCCCCCTGGAGGCCCCCTGGCGCTGGCAGCCGCCGCTGCTGCGGGCCCTGGCGGCCCGCCTGGGGGAGCTGCCCTTCGGCCTGCGGGCCCGCCGCCTGATCGCCGCCCTGCAGGGGGGCTGGCGGCCGGCCCAACCGCCCCCGGGGCCCCTGCGGCTGTTTGGCCTCAGCAGCCTGGCGCCGGTGCAGGTGGAGCTGCTGCAGGCCCTGTCGGCGGTGCTGCCGGTGGAGCTCTACCTGCTCACCCCCTGCCGCGACCTCTGGCAACGGCGAGGTGCCGCGGGCCCCGGCGACCCCCTCGGCGCCGACTGGCTGCTGGAGGTGCCCGGGCTGGAGGCCCGCTTTGGGCGCCTGGGTGCGGAATTTCAGCAGCTGCTGGAGGGCAGCGGTGAGCACCAGCTGGGCCAATGGCGGGAGGGGGATCTGTTCCTCGATGCCGCCCAGGTGGCCCGCAGCCAGGGCCGCGACCCCAGCCTGCTGGAGCAGCTGCAGCAGCGGCTGGCCGGCGGCCAGGGCGACGGCGGCGCGGGCGATGGCCCCCTGCGGTGGCAAGCCGGTGACAGCTCTCTGGAGTTCCACGCCTGCCCGGGGCGGCTGCGGCAGCTGCAGGTGGTGCGCGACCGCATCCTGCAGCTGCTGGCGGCCGACCCCACGCTCGAGCCCCGCGACATCCTGGTGATGACCCCCCAGGTGGAGGCCTTCGCGCCGCTGGTGGGGGCGGTGTTCGGCGACAGCGACGCCACCGGCGTGGCCCTGCCCTGGCGCCTCACCGACCGCAGCCAGCAGAGCGAGGCGGGCATCAGCCAGGGGTTGCTGGCGCTGCTGCAGCTGGGGGGCCAGCGACTCACCGCCAGTGCCCTGGAGCCGCTGCTGGGCTGCGGCCCCCTGCTCAGCGCCCAGGGCATCGACCCGGGCGACGCCGGCGCCCTCACCGCCCTGCTGCAGCGCGCCGGCTTCCGCTGGGGCCTCGATGGGGCCGACCGCGGCGACGACGGCACCCACAGCCTCAGCTGGGCCATCGACCGGCTGGTGCTGGGGCTGGTGCTGCCGGAGCTGCCCGGGTTGGCCCCCGCCGACACGGCCCCCCTGGCCATGGAGGGCAGCCTCGAGCAGCAGAGCCGCTGGCTGGCGCTGTTGCGGCAGCTGCTGCGCAGCCTGCGCTGGCTGGGGCGGCGGCGCACCCCGAGCGCCTGGGTGCCGGGGCTGCGCCGCCTGCTCATCGAACTGTTCGGCGATGGCGGCGCCGCCGCCTGGGAGCTGCAGAGCATCCATGCCGCCCTGGCGGACTGGGCCGCCGTGGCCGGCGCCAGCCCGCTGCAGCTGGCGGCGCCGGTGGTGGCGGAGGTGCTGGGGGAGCGGCTGAGCGAAGCCAGCGGCCGCTTCGGCCACCGCTCCGGCGCCCTCACCATCAGCGCCCTGGAGCCCATGCGCGCCATCCCCCACCGGGTGGTGGTGCTGATGGGGCTGGATGCGGGCCAGTTCCCGCGCCAGCGGCCGCGGCCCGGGTTCCACCTGCTGGAGCAGCGCCGCCAACTGGGCGACCCCAACACCGGCGACCAGGACCGCTACGTGCTGCTGGAGAGCCTGCTCTCCGCCCGCCAGCACCTGCTGATCAGCTGGAGCTGCCGCGATGAACGCACCGGCGAACCCCTGGAGGCCTGCACCCCCGTGCGGCAATGGCTGGAGTGGCTGGGGGCCCGCCTGCCGGCGGGGCTGCCCCTGCGGCAGCACGCCGCCCACCCTTTGGAGCGCAGCAACTTCCTGCCGCAGCCCCCCTGGCCCGCCAGCAGCTGCGACCAGCGGCTGCTGCAGGCCCGCCAACAGCTGGAGCGGCAGCTGGGCCATCCGGAGCAACCGGTGCGCGGCCTGGCCTTCAGCACCACGGCAGCGGCGCCGCAGGCAGCCGATCCCCAGCCGGAACCCTGGCCCGAGCTGGTGGCCTGGCTGGAGGCCCCCCAGCGCCAATGGCTGGAGCGGCTGCAGCTGCGCCCCCAGGAATGGGACAACCCCGTGCTCGACCTCGACCCCCTGGAGCTGCAGGAGCGGCAGCGGGCCGCCCTGCTGCGGGAGCAGCTGCCGGGGGCCGAGGCCGCCACACCCCCCGACTGGGCCCTGCTCAGCCGCGGCCGCGGCCTGCTGCCGCCCCAGGCGGCCGGGGAGCTGGAGCGGCGGGGGCTGGAGCAGCGCTGGGAGTCGCTGCAGCAGTGCCTGCAGCAGCTGGGGCCGCAGGAGCTGCGGCCCGCGGCCTGGGGCGACCTCAGCGCCGAGTTGCCCTGGCACGGCCAGCAGCTAGTGCTGCTGCACACGGCCCGGCCCCGCACCGCCCAGCGGCTGCAGCTGTGGGGGGAGTTGCTGCTGGCCTGCGCCGCCGGCCAGGGGCCCGATGGCGCCGTGCTGGTGGGGCGCGATGGCCCCCGCTTCCGGGTGCTAGAGCAGCTGCAGGCCCCCAGCGCCGCCGAGGCCGAACCCCTCCTGGAGCAACTGCGGGCCTGGGGCCAGGGCCACCGCCACCACTGCTGGCCGCTGCCGCCCCAAACCGGTTGGGCCTTCGCCAGCGGCGAATGGGCCAAACCGGGCCAGGGGCGCGGCTGGAGCCTGGCGGAAACCGCCTGGGAAGGGGGGCATCAACAGGGCGCCGAGCGCAGCGACGCCGTGCAGGCCCTCTGTTTCGGCGCCGACCTGCCCCTCAGCGCCCTGCTCAACCCCGAGCGGCAGGCGTTGGCCCTGGCCCTGCACACGCCGCTGCTGCAGCGGCGCACGGAGCTGAAGCGATGAGCACGCTGCAGCGCTTCGAGGCCAACCAGCTGCCCCTGGGGCCGGGGCTGCGGCTGCTGGAGGCCAGCGCCGGCACGGGCAAAACCTTCGCCCTGGCCCACCTGGTGCTGCGGCTGCTCACCGAGGGGGCCGATCCACCGGCGGTGGAGCAGCTGTTGGTGGTCACCTTCACGGAGGCGGCGGCGTCGGAGCTGCGCGATCGCATCGCCCGCCGGCTGCAGCAGGCCCTGCAGCTGCTGGATCAGCCCGAGGCCAACCTTGAGGAGCTGGACGGGCCGCTGCAGGGCTGGCTGGAGCGCCACCGCCCCCAGCCCAGCGCCCCCCTGCGGGGGCGACTGCTGCTGGCCCTCGAGCAGCTCGATCGGGCCGACATCACCACGATCCACGGCTTCTGCCGCCGCACCCTGCAGCGCCAGGCCCTAGAGGCGGGGCTGGGGCCGGCGGTGAGCCTGGAGAGCGACGGCCAGGAGCGGCGCCAGCAGCTGGTGCACGACTACTGGCGCCAGCAGGTGCTGCCCCTGGAGCCGGGGCTGCTGGCGGGGCTGCAGCAGCTGCAGGTGAACCCGGCCCAGCTGCTGCAGCTGGTGGCCAGCCTCGATGGCGACCCGGCCCTGGCCCTCGATCCCCTGCCGCCGGAGCTGAACGCGGAGCAGCCCCTGGCGCCGCAACTCAGTGCCCTCTGGCCCCAGCGCTGGGGGGCCTTCCTGGAGCACTGGCGCACCAGCGCCCAGGCCCTGGAGGCCGACCTGGCGGCGGCCGCCACGGAGCTCCACAGCCTGGGGCTCGAGTACAAGCCCTACCGGCTCAAGCCCAAGGCCGACCGCCTGGAGCGGGTGGAGGGCTGGATCGCTGGCCTCGACAGCCCCCCCGACTACGCCGCGGTGCTGGCCCAGCGTGACCTGCGCGACTACTTCCACCCCGGCCCGTTCACCAAGGCGGCCGCCCAGGCCCACGGGGATGGGGTGTCGCTGCCGCAGCGGCCCCTGCTGGAGGCCGTCGCCGCCCTGGTGGAGGGGCCGGCGGAGCTGCTGCTGCTGCACTTCGCCCACTGGGCCCGCCGCGAGCTGGCGCAGCGCCGCGAGGCCGCTGGCCAGATGGGCTTCGGGCAGCTGCTCGAGCAACTGGATCCGGGCCCCGACCCCGCCGCCCCCTCGCCGCTGCTGGAGGCGGTGGCGCGCCGCTACCGGGCCGCCCTGATCGATGAATTCCAGGACACCGATCCGATCCAGTGGCGCATCCTGCGGCGGGCTTTCACCGGGCCCACGCCGCGCCATCTGCTGGTGATGGTGGGCGACCCCAAGCAGGCCATCTACCGCTTCCGCGGCGGCGAGCTGGCCACCTACCGCCAGGCGGCCCAGCAGGTGCCCCCCGCGGATCGCCGCGGCCTGATCGAAAACCGGCGCTCCACCCCGCCGCTGGTGGCCGGGCTCAACGCCCTGATGGCGCCGGGGCTGCAGCGCTCCAATCTGCCGGTGCCGCCGGTGGAGGCCTGTGCCCGCCCCGGCGCCCTGCCGCTGCCCCCCGGGGAGCGGCCCCTGCAGCTGCTGCCGCTGGATCCCCAGGGGCTGGAGCCCCAGGTGGCGGGGCTCTGCCAGCGGCTGCTGGAGCGGGGCCTGCGGCCTGGCGACCTCTGCCTGCTGGTGAGCCGCCACGGCCAGGCGGAGGCCCTGCGCAGCGCCCTGGAGCAACGCCAGTTGCCCAGCCGCCTGGTGAGCCGCGGCGATGTGTTCGAAAGCCCCGGGGCCGCGGCCCTGCAGCGGCTGCTCGATGCCCTGGCCAGCCCCGGGCTCCCCAGCCGCCAGCGGCTACTGGCCGCCTCCCCCCTGTTGGGGTGGAGCGCCGCGGAGCTCGCCGATGCGCCGCCGGAGCGCTGGGATGCCCTGGGTCTGCAGCTGGCGGAGCTGGCGACGCGGCTACCCCGCCAGGGGCTCACGGCGGTGCTGGGGCAGCTGCTGGGCACCGCAGGCCTGGCGCGGCTCTCCCTGCGGGGGCGAGCCCTGGCGGATCTGCAGCAGGCGGCGGAGCTGGTGCAGGAGCAGATGCACCGCCAGGGGCTGGGGGCCGCCGCCGCCGCCGACTGGCTGCGGCGGTTGCGGCTGGAGGAGCAGCGCGATCCCCCCGAGGAGCACCTCTGCCGCAGCGACGCCGCCGAATCGGCCATCGCCGTGGTGACCGTGCACCGCAGCAAGGGGCTCGAATACCCGGTGGTGATCTGCCCCTACCTCTGGCAGGCCCCCAAGCCGGCCCGCAGCGGGGCCCAACGCCTGGGGCGCCGCTGGACGCCGCCCCAGCAACCCCATCCCCGGCTCGACCTGCACCTCAACCCCCACTGGGGGGCGGGGCGGGCCGCCGCCCAGCAGCACCAGGAGGCCCAGCTGGCGGAGGCGGAACGGCTGGCCTACGTGGCCTGCACCCGCGCCCAGCAGCTGCTGGTGCTGGGCTGGCCCGGTGACGACCGGGCCGAAGCCGGCAACCCCCTGACCCCCTGGCTGGCCCAGCCGGATCTGCCCCTGCAACAGCTGGAGGCCGAAACCCTGCCGCCCCCCGGCCGCCCCTGGCGCCCCCCCAGCCCGGAGCAGCCCCTGGAGCTGGGGCCACGCCCCACCCGCAGCCTCGACAGCCGCTGGGGGCGGGCCAGCTATTCGGCCTGGGCCCACTCCCAGGCAGCCCTGGCGCCCCAAACCCGCGACGAGGGGCGGGACCACGACGCCCAGGGCCTCTCCGGCGACGAGCTCAGCCTGGCCACCCCTGCCAGCGCGCCCCCCGACAGCCCCGCCCCCTGGCCGGCCCTGGGGCCCCTGGCCCAGTTCCCCCGCGGCGCCGGCCCGGGGGATGTGCTGCACCGGATCCTGGAGCGGCTCGATTACCCCGCCCTGGCGGCGGGCGAGGCCGGGGCCCTGGCCGCCACCACCGCCCTGCTGCCGGAGGAGCTGGCCCGCGGCGGCCTGGAAACCCGCTGGGGGGAGCCGCTGCTGCAGGGGCTGCTGCAGCTGGTGCAGTCGCCCCTGGGGGGAGCCCTGGGGGCCTGCCGGCTGGGGGATCTGGCGCCGGGCCACTGGCTCAACGAGCTCAACTTCGACCTCCCCCTGGCGGTGCCGCCCCAACGGCTGGTGCGCAGCGGTGGCCTGGCGGCGGTGTTCCAGGAGCACCCCGGCGGCCGCTTCGGCGCCGCCTACGGCCAGCAGCTGCGGCAGCTGGAGGTGGCCAGCCGCGGCTTCCTCACCGGCTCCATCGACCTGGTGTTCCGCTGGGGGGAGCGCTGGTGGGTGGCGGACTGGAAGAGCAACTGGCTGGGGCGCCGTGACGGCCAGGGGCAGGTGCTGGCCTGCGGCCCCAACGACTACCCCCAGGAGGCGATGGAGGCGCTGATGGCGAGCAACCACTACCCGCTGCAGGCGCACCTCTACCTGGTGGCCCTACACCGCTACCTGCGCTGGCGCCTACCGGGCTACACCCCCGAGCAACACCTGGGGGGCTACGCCTATGTGTTCCTGCGGGGGGTGCCCGGCCCCCTGCCCGCCGGCGCCGATCCCCAGGCCGGTGTGCCCGGCGTGCTGGTGGAGCAACCGCCCCTGGCGCGGCTGCTGGCCCTCGACCAGCTGCTGCAGGAGGGGCAACCATGAACCCGCTGGCCACCAGCCTGGCCAGCGCCCTGGCCGACAGCCTGCAGCGCCTGCTGCCCGCCAATGGCGCGCCGGATCCCCTGCTGCTGGCGGCGGTGGGCGCCCTCAGCGACGCCCTGGAGCGGGGCGAACTGGCCCTCGATCTGGAGGGCGACGCCCCCGAATCCGTGCCCGCCGAGGCCTGGCCGCAAACGCTGTTGCAGGCCCTGGAGGCCAGCGGCTGGCTGGTGGCGGCCGATGCCCTGGAGCAACGGCCCGAGGCCCCGATCGTGCACGACGGCCGCTGGCTGCGCTGGCGGCGCTGGCACCTGCAGCTGCGCCAGTGCCTCGATCAACTGCTGGAGCGGGCCCAGGGGCAGCCCCAGCCCCCGGTGGCGGCAGCCGCCCTGCAGGCCGCCCAGCGGCAAGCCCGCCAGGCGGGCCTCGATCCCCAGCAGGCCAAGGCGGTGGCGGCGGTGCTGGAGCACCGACTGGTGCTGCTGCTGGGGGGGCCGGGCACCGGCAAAACCTCCACCGTGGTGCAACTGCTGGCGGCGGCGCTGCGGCAGTGGCCCGCAGGCCGCATCCAGCTGGCGGCCCCCACGGGCAAGGCGGCCACCCGCCTGGCGGAGGCCGTGGCCGGGGCCGCCGGCGCCGGCCAGCTGGAGCCCGCGCTGCAGGCACGCCTGGCGGCGATCCCCTGCGGCACCCTGCACCGGCTGCTGGAGGCCCAGGGGGAGGGGCGCTTCCGCCGCGGTGCCCGGTTGCCCCTGGAGCTGGATCTGCTGGTGGTGGATGAAACCTCGATGGTGGATCTTCCACTCATGGCCGCCCTGCTGGCGGCCCTGCCGCCCCAGGCCACCCTGGTGCTGGTGGGGGATGCGGGCCAACTGCCCCCCGTGGGGCCGGGGGCGGTGCTGGAGGAGCTGTGCCGGCCTGAGCGGTTGCAGCAGCTGGGGGGCGCCGCCGTGGAGCTGCGCACCGCCTACCGCAACGACGGCGCCATCGCCCAACTGGCCGCCCAGTTACGCCCGCAGCGCAGCGGCGACCCCTTGACGTCGCTGCGGCCCACCCTGGAGGCCCTGCCGGAGCAGGCCAACCTGCGCTGGCTCGAGGCGCCCCCCCAACGGCTGCCGGCGGCGGTGCTGGAGCCGCTGCGGCAGCACCAGCGGCGGTTGGCCCAGCTGGCGGACGACCCCGCCACCAACCCCGCCGCCCTGCTGCAGGAGCTGGAGCAGCTGATCGCCCTCAGCCCCGTGCGCCAGGGGCCCTGGGGGGTGGAGGCCCTGCACCGGGCGCTGCTGGGGCCGCTGCTGCAGGCACCCCTGGCCCGCTGGCCCCTGGGCACCCCGGTGCTCAACCGCCAGAACCGGCCGGAGCAGGGCCTGGCCAACGGCGACATCGGCGTGCTGATCCAGCGCGATGGCGAGCGGCGGGTGCTGATGGCCGGCGACCGCCTGCTGCACCCCACCCGGCTGGGGGAGGCGGAGCCGGCCCTGGCCCTCACGGTGCATAAGGCCCAGGGCAGCCAATACCAACGGGTGCTGCTGCTGGTGCCCCCCAGCCGCCATGGCGACCCGCGCCTGCTGTACACCGGCCTCACCCGGGCCCGCCGGGGGGTGCTGCTGGTCACACCGGAGCAGGCTCCCTAGCCTCGGGCCATGGCCGACCGCGTCGAGCGCCCCTGGGGCTGGTTTGAAAGCCTCGGTAGCGGCGAGGGCTACCAGGTGAAGCGCCTGTGCATCCACGCCGGCCAGCGCATCAGCCTGCAGCGCCACCGCCACCGCCTGGAGCACTGGGTGGTGGTGGCGGGCGATGGGGAGCTGGAGTGCGGGGGCACGCGGCTGGCGGCCTCCCCCGGCACCACCCTGCTGGTGCCCTGCGGGGCGGTGCACCGGGCCAGCGCCGGCGGCAGCGATCTGCTGATCGTGGAGGTGCAGCGGGGGGCGCTGCTCAGCGAAGACGACATCGAACGGCTGGCGGACGACTACGCCCGGGCGCCGGCGGGTTAGATCCCGCCCGGACCCCGAGTGTTAGGTTCACCTCTCACCCTTTGTGTAGGGCAAGGCAGTTCTTTCGACGTGAAGGAACAGCGCCACGGACTCAACAACTCCGGTTGATGCCCCAGCGCTGCCATCCATGGCACGTCGTCGCCACCACCCCCCGTTCGCACGGGTTCAGCGGTGGGGCTATCGGGTGTCTGCCGGCCTGTCGACGAAGGACTTTCCAGGCCCAGACCTTCCCTTGACCCATACCGCTTGCGAGAGCTTTGAAAGCTCTGTGGAGTTGCGCGCCACAACAGACCACCCCGCCACCGCCTCCAGCGTCACCGATTCCAGCGCGGTGGACCACGGCTCGGTCGACCTCAGCGCCCTCGACCTGGTGCCCACCGCCACGGAGGCCAGCCCCGAGGCCATCAGCACCACGGTGATCGAGCTGCCGGCCGCCACCCCGGCCCCCGGCTTCGCCGCCTTCGGTTTCGCCCCCGAACTGCTGGAGGCCCTGGAGGCCATCGGCTACCAGGAGCCCTCCCCGATCCAGAAGGCCGCCATCCCCGAACTGCTGCTGGGGCGCGACCTGGTGGGCCAGGCCCAGACCGGCACCGGCAAAACCGCCGCCTTCGCCCTGCCGCTGCTGGCGGGGCTCGACCCGGCCCAGCGCACCCCCCAGGTGCTGGTGCTCACCCCCACCCGTGAACTGGCCATCCAGGTGGCCGATTCCTTCAGCAGCTACGCCGCCAAGCTGCCCCAGCTGCGGGTGCTGCCGATCTACGGCGGCTCCGATTTCCGCGAGCAGATCGCCCGCCTCAAGCGCGGCGTGCAGATCGTGGTGGGCACCCCCGGCCGGGTGATGGACCACATGCGCCAGGGCACCCTCGACCTCTCCGGGCTGCGCAGCCTGGTGCTGGATGAGGCCGATGAAATGCTGCGTATGGGCTTCATCGACGACGTCGAATGGGTGCTGGGCCAGCTGCCCGAGCAGCGCCAGGTGGTGCTGTTCTCCGCCACCATGCCGGCCGAGATCCGCCGCATCTCGCACCAATACCTCAACAACCCCGCGGAGATCACGATCCGCACCAAGGGCTCCGACGCCAGCCGCATCCGCCAGCGCTGCATCACCGTCAACGGCCCCCAGAAGCTCGAGGCCCTCTGCCGGGTGCTGGAGGCCGAGTCGAAGCAGGGGGTGATCATCTTCGCCCGCACCAAGGCGATCACCGTCACCGTGGCCGAGGAGCTGGAGGCCCGCGGCTACGACGTGGCCGTGCTTAACGGCGACGTGGCCCAGAACCAGCGGGAGCGCACGATCGAGCGCCTCAAGAGCGGCACCGTGGATGTGCTGGTGGCCACCGACGTGGCGGCCCGGGGCCTGGATGTGGAGCGCATCTCCCTGGTGATCAACTACGACATCCCCTTCGATGCGGAGGCCTACGTGCACCGCATCGGCCGCACCGGCCGGGCGGGCCGCAACGGCGACGCCATCCTGTTCGTCACCCCGCGGGAGCGCCGTTTCGTGAACGGCCTGGAGCGGGCCGTGGGGCGCCCCATCGAACCGATGGAGATCCCCACCAACGCCACCATCAACCAAAACCGGCTCGACCGCCTGCGGCAGCGGCTCACCGCCGGCCTGGAACCCCAGGCCGAGACCAGCAGCGGCGTGCGCGCCGAGGAGCGCGCCCTGCTGGCGGAGATGCTGCAGCGGGTGGGCCAGGAATCAGGCGCCGGCTTCGAGCAGCTGGCCCTCGCGGCCCTGCAGCTGGCGGTGGGGGATCAACCCCTGCTGATGCAGGGCGATGAGAGCTGGCTGCGCCAGGGCGGCCAACAGCGGGATGGCCGCCGCGGTGAGCGCCTGGCCCCCGGCGGCCCCGGCGCCGGCCAACCGCGCCGCGGCCCGCGGGAGCAGGCCGGCCCGCCCGAAGCCAACATGGAGCGCTTCCGCATTGAGGTGGGCTGGCGCGACCGGGTGAAGCCCGGAAACATCGTGGGCGCCATCGCCAATGAGGCGGGCCTCAACGGCCGCAGCATCGGCCGCATCCAGATCTTCGATGCCCACAGCCTGGTGGACCTGCCTAAGGGCATGCCCGAGGACGTCTTCAAGGGCCTGCAGCGGCTGCGGGTGATGAACCGCGAGCTGCAGATCAGCCGGGTGCGGGAGTGAACCCCGTCAGCAACTGACCACAGCCGGCGGCCCCTGGCGCCCCGTCAGGCGCAGAGGCCCGTGAGCCCCTCGCTGGCCAGCACGCTCAGCTGCTCCGTGCCCAACCGCTCCACCGCCCGCACCAGGGAGGGCTGAACCGCGGCGCATTCACTGGCCACAAGGCTCTGCAGCAGGTCGAAACGATCCTGGGGGGCCAGCTCCCCGTCGTCGGTCCAGGCCAGGCTCCAGGGCACGGGTGCCGTCATTAGAGGCGCTCGCAACGGATGTGGGTTTGCTGACAATGGAACGCTAGGTGGGGATCGGGGTTTTTCTTCCGGTTCCCTTCGGTCTTGCTTCAAGCCTCTTCATCTCCACCCCGTTCCCGGCCCAACCCCGCAGCACGGCACAGGGGGGGTGACCGCCGCCCTGTAGGGTGTTTTCGATTCCAACGCTTACTGGCTCCACTCGGAACCCGCAGCATCCACGAATCAGTTTTCAAGGTTCCGTTGAAGGAATGACCATTTACGTAGGCAACCTCTCGTTCCAAGCCGAACAGGAGGATCTGCTGGATCTGTTCAGCCAGTACGGCGAGGTGGCCAAGTGCAGCCTGCCGCTCGACCGGGAGACCGGCCGCAAGCGTGGTTTCGCCTTCGTGGAGATGGCGAGCGACGCTGACGAACAAAAAGCCATTGACGACCTCCAGAACGTGGAGTGGATGGGTCGCATGATCCGCGTCAACAAGGCCACCCCCCGTGAAGGCGGCGGCGGTGGTGGTGGCGGCGGCCGCGGCGGTTACGGCGGCGGCGGCGGCGGCGGTAACCGTGGCGGCGGTGGCGGCTACGGCGGCGGCGGCGGCGGCAACCGCGGTGGCGGTGGCGGTGGC
>VGQL01000030.1 GCA_016882415.1 Cyanobacteria bacterium M_DeepCast_200m_mx_001 | reverse complement strand
ACCCCCCAGAGCACGATGCCGCTGCAGAACAGCAGATACATCCGCAGCGAGATGCCGCGGGTGTCGCCACTGCGCAGGGTCTTCAGGGCCTGGGGCACGAAGCTCACGGTGGTGAGGGTGGCGGCGGTGTAGCCGATCAGGGCGAGCAGCGGTGAGGGGTCGCGCATGGGTCGGGGTCAGGGGCGGCAGGGGCACACGAAGGGCACGGGGGATGACCACCGCAACCGCTCACCACGCACGGGATGGATGAGGGCCAGGGCCGTGGCATGCAGGTGCATGCGCGCGGCGCCGTTGGCGGTGCCGTACAGCGGATCCCCCACGATCGGATGGCCCAGGGCCTGCAGGTGCACCCGCAGCTGGTGGGAGCGGCCGGTGTGGGGCTGCAACGCCAGGCGACTGATGGCACCATCGGTCTCCAGCAGCCGCCAATCGGTGCGGCAGGGCTTTCCCTGATGGGGGTCCACGGCGTAACGGGGCGGCTGGTGCTGACGCTTGGCCAGGGGCCAGTCGATGCGGCCCGCCTCAGCTTGGGGCACCCCCACCACATCGGCCACGTAGTGCTTCTCCACCCTCCGTTCAGCGAAGGCGATGCTCAGGGCGCGATGCAGGGCTGGGTCGAGGGCCAGCAGCAGCAGCCCGGAGGTGTCGCGATCGAGCCGATGCACCAATTGCGCCTGGGGCCAACGCCGCCGCACACGGCTGATCAACGCATCCGCCTGGTGGGGGCCCAGCCCGGGCTGGCTCAGCAGCCCAGCGGGCTTATCCAGCACCAGCAGCTCGTGGTCGGCATGCACGATCCAGGCCGGCTCGAGTCCCTCGGCCATGCGGCAGCTCGCGGCGGCTGGCCATCTCAGCCTGCCATCGCCACACTGCAGGCAGCCCCGCATCGCCGCCCATGGCCCTTGCCCCCTTCAAACAGGCGCTGGCCGCGCTGCTCGATCGGGCCCCCAGCGACCCGCTGGAGCGCGATGAGTTCTTCGAGCTGAACACGCTGCCCACGGCGGGGGGCTCAGGCTTTGAGGTGGTGATCTGCGATGAGGAGCACGAGATCTTCGCGGTGATCCACACCGATCGCCTGTTCGAGGAGGGGGAACCGGGCCAGGAGGAGGTGGAGGCGCTGGTGCCGGACTTCCTCAAGGAGGCGTTTGATCTCGATCCCCAGGAGTGGCAGGCCACCGAACCCTTCGACCTGGGCTGGCGCAGCCGCGAATACCTCTGGTTTATGGAATTCACCGTGCCGGGGCTGACGCCCACCTGCCGCTTCGATTAAGAGAACGCCAGCTGCAGCAGTTGCAGCTGCTGCAGGCGCGGGCTGCACAGCAGCAACACCCCCTCCCCGGCGGGCACCGGCAGGCCGGTGCTGAGCCGCAGCAGCTCCCGCTCCACCAGGGCCACGCCGCAGGTGTCCACCATCAGCACGGGCAGGGTGGTGGGCTGGCCGCGCATGGCCTGCAGATCGAGGGCCTGGCGGGTGGCCCGGGCGCTGCGCTCCAGGCCGAGCCGCTCCACCAGGGCGGGCCACAGGTCATTCACCGGCGTGCAGGACGCCAGGTCGAGCTCAGCCATCAATCGTGGTGCAGCTGCACAAAGTGGGGGGCGAACAGGAACACCTGCTCCCCCAGCCTCTCCTGCTGACCATCCAGGGCGAAGGCACCCCCCGCCATGAAATCGGCGGCCCGCTGCTTCTGATCCGGCGGCAGGGCACTCAGATTGAGCAGCACCGTGGCGTGGTCCCGCAGGGCTAGCACCGCCTCCTGCAACGCCTCAAACCGGGTGGGTTGCAGCACCACCACCTCGGGGCCCCAGCGCTGCCGCTCCGCCATCAGCTCCGGGGCTTCGCGGTCCATGCTCAGGCCTCGGGCCCGTCGGGGGCGAACCGCTGCAGCAACTCCGCGGTGGGATGGATGGTTTCCACCTCATCTTCGTTATCCAAAAAAGCGTCGAAGGAGCGATAGCGGCGGATGGTGGGGCTGTATTGGGGGTCGGCACACACCTCCTGCCAATCCATCGTTTTCGGTTTCAGCTCCTGGAAGAACGCCAGCGCCTCCTCCAGGTCGGCGGCATCGCCACAACCTTCCCCCTTCCAGATTAATTCGTAGAAGGTCATGGCCAAACCTCCCGGCCAGCGGTGCCCCCAGCATGGACCCGACCACGAAAAAGCGGCCACCCGAAGGCGGCCGCTGAAGCGTGAAACGCAATCCTGGGGCGCTGATCAGCCGCAGCTGAGCGAAGCCGCCCGGAGGGCATCACTCCTCTTCGCCACCGGCGGGGATCAACTTGATCTGCTTGCGTCCCAGTTTGATCTCAAATTCATCGCCGGGCTTCAGGCCCAGCAGGGCGGTGTAGGCCTTCCCCACCAGCAGATTGCCGTTGCCTTGCACCGTGGCCACATAGCTGAGCTTGCGGCCACCCTTGCCGGCACCGCCACCACCACCGGAGCCCAGATTGAGGCCTTTGGCATCGAGCAGGGCCTCATAGAAGGCGGTGAAGTTGAGGCGCTCAGCCCCATCCTTCTTGGAGCTCACGTAGCCGCAGGCACGCACAAGATCAGACTTGCTGACATCGCCCATCTCCTTGACCTTGGACAGGAGTTCAGAACCGGTGAGCATCGAAAAAGAGGAACGCTGCGGCAAACATAGCGCTTGAGAGCTGCATCACCAAGGCTCAAAAGCGCCATGAAGAGAGATTGCACAGTTCTGCCATCTTCAACACCCTCCCTAGGGTCCCTGTAGCGCAAACCATTCATGTCATGGCCATGCCGTTCAGCGTTGGTGAGGTCTTCCTGGAGAGCGTCTCCACCGGTGTGATCACCGCCGAAGAAATCGCCTGGATCACAGCGGAACAAAGCCGCTTTGACCGTCAGGAGGAGGCCATGGTGCTGAAGCTGGGCCGCCTGCTGGACGACGGCACCATTCAGATCGGCTGCCGCCTGCTGCAGGCCTGAGACCCAACCGGCAACCACGCGGCGTTAGATCAACTCGGGATGGGCGGGGTCACCTTTGAAAGGCCCCTGCACCGCTGACGTGATCCATCCCCCATAAAACCCGCCGGGCTGGGGCTGCACCGGCTCCCCATCCAGCCAGCAACCATCCATCAGGCCGGGGTACAAGGCGAAGCAACCCGCCAGGGCCGCGAAGGGGGCGGTGGGCTCGGGATAGCTCCACACCGCCCGCGACAGGCGCCGCTCCCCCACCACCACATCGAAGTAGCGAGCCACCCCCTTCCACTCACAGAAGCTGTGGCCCGCCGCCGGCTGCAGCAGCTCCAGCCGCACGGCGGTGGGGGGCAGATACACCGTGGGGGGATGGAAGGTTTCCAACACCCGCCAACAGCTGTTGCTCTGGGCCAACACCTCCCCCAGGGCCCGCACCAGCACCGGTGGACCCGGCACCAGGGCCGGCGGCCGCGGGTAGTCGCAGACGCGCTCGGGCGACGCCCCCATCGCCTCAGCCGGGGATGAAGGTGCGCAGCCGGCGGGCCTCCTGGCCAGCCCGGCGCTGCAGTTCCGTCGCATCGAGGCGCTGCTCCTCCCGCACCTGGGCGGCGATCACATCGTCCTCGGCAACGGCGAAGCCCTCCGCCAGCGCCAGGGCGAGCAACTCCGGCAACTCCAGGGGCTCCCGCAGGCGTTGGGCCAGGTCGGGGCGCTCACGGGCATGGGCCAGGAAGGCATCCAGCTGCTGCAGGCTCACGGGTTGGATCCGAGTGGGGCCGTCCTAACGCGTCCCGGCGGCCGCGGGCACCGCCGGGATCCAAACTGATGGGAATCCACCGGCCGCATGATTCGCATGCCCCCCATGCAGCAGCCCCAACCCCTGCCCGACTGGATGCGCCGCGCCGGCGCCGGCATGACCGCCGCCGTGGCGGTGTTGTTTGTGGTGCTGCTGGTGCAGGTGCGGCTGCAGAGCAACCGCATCCAGCAACTGCAGGACAAACTGCAAACCCTCGAAAACGCCAACGACCTGGAGCGCACGAACGCGCTCGAGGAGCAGCTGCGCTCCACCGTGGAGCGGCTGCAGGGGATGGAGGGTCTGGAGCAAGCGGTGCAGCGCCTCAGCGCGGAACAGGCCAACCTGAAATTGCAGATGGGTCGCGGCGACGACGGCCTGCCGCCAGACCTGATGCGGCCCCCCGCCCTGCCGAAACTGCCCAGCGGTCTGGAATAGGGCGGCCATGGCTGGGGCTGGGGCTCGGCCCCCGATCGAAGCGGCCGCACGGCTCAAGGCGGTGCAGAGCCCGGTGATCCCGGTGATGGGGGAGCTGATCCGCCAGACCCCGGGCACCCTCTCCCTGGGCCAGGGCATGGTGCACTGGGGCCCGCCAGCGGCGGCGCTCGAGGCCGCCCGCGACGCCATCGGCGATGGCGATCTGCATGCCTACGGACCCATGGCCGGGGACCCCGCTCTGCGGGATGCCGTGGGGCGGTGGCTGCAGCAACACCACCGGCTGGATCTCTCGGGCTCGGCCGTGCTGATCACCGCCGGCAGCAACATGGCCTTCCAGACCCTGGCCCAGGTGCTGTGCGATCCGGGGGATGAATGCATCCTGCCGGTGCCCTACTACTTCAACCACGCCATGGCCATCCAGCTGGCCGGCGGCGTGCCGGTGGCGGTGGAGGCCGGGGTGATTCCCGATCCGGAGCGGTTGGCGGCGGCGATCACCCCCCGCACCCGGGCGATCGTGACCATCTCCCCCAACAACCCCAGCGGGGCGGTGCTGCCCCGGGCGGTGCTCGAGGCCATCAACCGGCTCTGCGCCGACCGCGGCCTGCTGCACATCAGCGATGAGGCCTACGCCCTGTTCGCCCATGGCGACACGGCGGTGTGGAGCCCGGGCCAGGGGAGCGGCAGCGGCGCCCACACGGTGACCCTGGGCTCCCTCTCCAAAAGCCATGGCATGGCGGGCTGGCGCATCGGCTGGGCCGTGGTGCCCGAGCGCCTGCTGGGGGCCATCGCCAAGGTGCAGGACACCGTGTTGATCTGCCCGCCAAGGCTGAACCAGCGGGCCGCCGAGGCCGCCCTCGCCGCCGGAGCCCCCTGGTGCCACAGCCGCATCCAGGCCCTGGGGCAGCAACGCCAGCAGGTGCTGGCGGCGCTGGAGCCAGCCAACGCCCCCTGGCGCCTGCTGGCTCCCCCCGATGGCGCCTTCTATGCCCTGCTGGAGCTGGAGTGCCCCCTCAGCGCCGATGTCGCCATGGAGCGCCTGATCCGGAAGCATCGGGTGGCCCTGGTGAGCGGCAGCAGCTTCGGGCTGCGGGGCTGCTGCCTGCGGCTGAGCTACGGCATGCTCCAACCGCCGGATCTGGCGGAGGCGCTGGAGCGGCTTCGCCAGGGGCTGCTCAGCCTGGCGGAGACCAGCGCAACGGACTGAGCGTTGGGGCTAACCCTTCACCGCATCACCGCTGGCGCTGGGCAGGATGTAGCGCTGCAGTCCGATGAACAGGGCCAGCACCGGCAGGATCGACACCACGGCGCCGGCGGCCACCAGGCGCCAATCCAGGGCAAAGCTGCTGGCCAACTGCTGCAGGCCCAGGGGCAGGGTGTAGAGCTTCGGGTCGTCAAGGATCACCAGGGGCCAGAGGAAATCACTCCAGGTGCCGATGAACACGAACATCGCCAGGGTGATCAGGTCGGCCCGGGCCGCCGGGATCATCACGTTCCACCATTCGCCCACGGGGGTGCAGCCATCGATGCGGGCCGCCTCCTCCAACTCCACCGGCACCCCGGCGAAGCTCTGGCGCAGCAGGAAGATGCCGAAGGCGGTGGCGGCCTGGGGAATGATCAGGGCCCACAGTGTGTTGCGCAGCCCCAGCTGCACCATCAGCAGGTAGAGCGGAATCATCACCACCTGGAACGGAATCAGGATGGTGGCCACCACCAGGGCCAGCACCAGCCCGCGCCCGGCAAACCGCATCCGGGCCAGGGGATAGGCCGCCAGGGAGCAGAACAGCAGGTTGGCCAGCACCGCCAGGCCGCTCACCACCGTGCTGTTGAGCAGGTACGCCACCATCGGGTTGTCGTTGAACAACCGCCGGTAGGCATCCAGGCTCGGTTGGCTCGGCAGCAGCGCCGGCGGCATGGTGAAGATGTCCTCAGCGGGGCCCTTGAGCGAGGTGCTCACCAGCCAGAACAGGGGCACCAGCATCGCCACCGCCAGCAGCAGCAGTAGGGCCAGCTGCACGCCGCTGGCCGCCAGGCTGCGGGATCGGCCACCGCTGGGTTGCGCCATCAGAGCCGCGGCCGATCCGCCGGGGTGAGATCCCCCACCGGCAGAGGAGCTTTCTGGGGGTGCAGGGGGGAGCGCTGGCTGCCGGCCACCAGGCGATTGAGGGCATTCACAAAGGCCTGGGCCGCGGCCACCACGATGTCGGTGTCGGCGGCATGGCCGGAATACAGCACCCCATCGGCCCGCAGGCGGATGGTCACTTCCCCCATGGCGTCGATGCCTTCCGTCACCGACTTCACCGAGAACTCCACCAGCTCATTGGGCACCCGGGCCAGTTGATTGAGGGCCTGGCACACCGCATCCACCGGGCCGGTGCCGATGGAGGCCTGGGTGAGTTCAGCGCCGTCGCTGTTGAGCAGGGTGACCGTGGCGGTGGGCTGCAGGTTGGTGCCGGTGCTCACCTGCACCAATTTGAGGCTGTAGCGGGCCTGGGACTGCTGCTGCACCTGCTCGCTCACGATCGCCTCGAGGTCGCGGTCGGAGATCTCCCGCTTGCGGTCCGCCAACTCCTTGAAGCGGGCAAAGGCGTCGTCGAGGTCGTCGCGTTCGAGCGTGTAGCCCAGCTCCTCGAGGCGGGCCCGGAAGGCACTGCGGCCGCTCAACTTGCCCAGGGAAATGCGGTTGTCCGCCAGGCCGATGGTGCGGGCGTCGATGATCTCGTAGGTGAGGCGGTTCTTGAGCACGCCGTCCTGGTGGATGCCGCTCTCATGGGCGAAGGCGTTGGCCCCCACGATCGCCTTGTTGGGCTGCACCGCCATGCCGGTGAGGTTGCTCACCAAGCGCGAGGTTTTGTAGATCTCCTCGGTACGCACCCCCGTGAGGGGCTCGCCGCTGTCGGCGGGCCGCCCCAGGAAGGGGTTGAAGTAGCTGCGGCGCACATGCAGGGCCATCACCAACTCCTCCAGGGAGGCGTTGCCGGCCCGTTCGCCGATGCCATTGATGGTGCACTCGAGCTGGCGGGCTCCGTTCTTCACCGCCTCGAGGAAATTGGCCACCGCCAGCCCGAGGTCGTTGTGGCCGTGCACCGAAATCACCGCCTGGTCGATGTTGGGCACGTGCTGATTGATGCCCGCGATCAGGGCGCCGAATTCCGCCGGCGTGGTGTAACCCACGGTGTCGGGGATGTTGATGGTGGTGGCCCCGGCGGCGATCGCCGCCTCGATCACCTGATACATGAACTCCGGATCGGATCGGCCAGCGTCCTCACAGGAGAACTCCACGTCATCCACCAGGGAGCGGGCATAGGCCACCATCTCGCCCGCGATCTGAAGCACCTCAGCGCGGGTCTTGCGCAGCTTGTGCTCCAGGTGGATGTCGCTGGTGGCGATGAAGGTGTGGATGCGCTTGCGCGCCGCCGGCTCCACCGCCTCGGCACAGGCCTTGATGTCGCCGCGGGCGGCCCGGGCCAGGCCACAGATCACCGGACCATCGACGCTGCCCACGCTGGCGGCGATGCGCTGCACCGCCGTGAAATCTCCGGGGCTGGCGAAGGGGAACCCGGCCTCGATAATGTCCACCCCCAGGCGCGCCAGCTGCTGGGCGATCGCCAGCTTCTCCTCCAGGTTGAGGCTGGCGCCAGGGGATTGCTCCCCATCGCGCAGGGTGGTGTCAAAGATCAGTACCCGGCCGGGGTCGCGGGCCATGGCGAGTTCAACGCGGAGTGGTTATGAGTTAGGCCCAGTCTAGGGCTGGGCCTGGCCGTCGACCTTCTCCAGGGCAGGCCGCAGGTCGTTGAGATCCACAAAGCGGTCGGCGGCGTTGCGGAGATCCCGGGGCACCATGCCGTCGGTGCCGATCAGCACCACCTTCACCCCCTTGATGCGCAGCACCTCCAGCAGACGCTCCAGGTCGCGGCTGCCACTGAGCAGCCACAGCTCATCAATGCGGTGGGCGATGGCCAGCAGGTCGATGGCGATCTCCACATCGAGGTTGGCGCGGCCGTACTGGCGCTGGTCGGCATCGGGGCCGAACTCCCGCAGGGGCTTGGCCCGCACCGTGTAGCCCAGGCTGGTGAGGGCGTCCCGGAAGGGGCGCTGGTCGGTGGGGTCCTTGAGGCCGGTGTACCAGAAGGCTGCCGCGATCTGGGCGCTGGGGCGGGAGGCGGCATGGGCCAGCAGGCGGCGGGGATCGAAGAACCAGCCCAGCTTCTGCTGCACGTAAAACATGCTGTGGCCGTCCACCGCCAGTGCCAGCTCCATCGCCCCGTTCCCGTTGGCCCGAGCCTAGAAGCTGCGCCTAGAGTCACCCCACTGCGAGCCGAGCCCTTGGCCACCGGCGACCTGGCGCTGGTCCTGCACGCGCACCTCCCTTACGTGCACTCCAGTGAGCCCGGCTCCCTGGAGGAGGACTGGTACTTCCAGGCCCTGCTGGAGTGTTACCTGCCCCTGCTGGAGGTGCTGGAGGCCGCTGCAGCCGACCCCCTGCAGCGGCCGCGGCTGAGCATGGGGCTCTCGCCCACGCTGCTGTCACTGCTCAGCAACGCTGCGCTGAGCGCCCGCTTCGGCCCCTGGCTGGCGGTGCGCCAGGAGCTGTTGCACCAGGCACCGGCCGGGCACACCGCCGCCGCCGCCAACGTGGCCCAACTGCTGGGCCGCGCCAGCCAGGCCTGGCAGCTCTGCGGTGGGGATCTGCTGCCGCGCTTCCAGCGGCTGCAGCAGGCGGGGGTGCTGGATCTGCTCACCTGCGCCGCCACCCACGGCTACCTGCCGCTGCTGCGGGATTCCCCGGAGGCGGTGCGGGCCCAACTGCTCACGGCGGTGCGGGAACACCAACGGCTGCTGGGGGTGCGCCCCCAGGGAATCTGGCTGCCGGAGTGCGCCTTCTACGAAGGGCTCGATCGGCTGCTGGTGAGCTGCGGCCTGCGCTACGCCATCCTCGACGCCCACGGCCTGCTGCATGGCCAGCCCCGGCCCCGCTACGGCGTTTATGCCCCCGTGTGCACCCCCGCGGGCATGGCCTTCTTTGGCCGCGACAGCGAGTCCACCCTGCCGGTGTGGAGCGCCCGCGACGGCTACCCCGGCGACCCCAGCTACCGGGAATTCCACCGCGACCTGGGCTGGGATCTGCCCGCCGCAGAGCTGGAACAGCGCGGCATCCCCTGCCCGCGCCCCCTGGGGCTGAAGCTGCACCGGGTGTCGGGGCGCGACTGCAGCCTCGAGGCCAAGCAGCCCTACGAGCCCAGCGAGGCCCAGCGCTGCGTGCAGCGCGATGCCGTGCACTTTCTGCAGGGGCGGGCCCGCCACCTGCAACGGCTCGAAGGGGCCATGGATCGCCGCCCGCTGTTGGTGGCCCCCTTCGATGCGGAGCTGTTCGGCCACTGGTGGTTCGAGGGTCCGCAGTTTCTGGGGGCCCTGTTCCGCCAGGCCCCAAGCCAGGGGGTGGATCTGGTGACCCTGCGGGAAACCCTCAGCCGCGGCGATGCCCTGCAGCTGTGCCAGCCCTCCCCCTCCAGTTGGGGCCAGGGGGGCTACCACAACTATTGGCTCAACGACAGCAACGCCTGGGTGATCCCGGAGTGGAACCGCGCCTCGCGGGCGATGGTGGAGCGGGTGAGCCGTGGCGTGGGCAGCGAAGCGGCCCGGGCGCTGCTGGACCAGGCCGGCCGCGAACTGCTGCTGGCCCAGAGTTCCGATTGGAGCTTCATCCTGCGGGCCGGCACCACCACGGACCTGGCCCGGGAACGGATCCAACGGCACCTGGGGCGGTTCTGGACCCTGCTGGAGGCCATCGATGGCACCCCCCTGGAGGCCGGCTGGCTGGAGGCGGTGCAGCGGGAGGATGGGCTCTTCCCCCTGCTGAACGCCGCCGACTGGACCCGGCTGCCGGTCGCCCCCTGAGCCGATGACGCCCCCACCGCGGCCCCCGGCCCTCTCCCCCCTGGAGCAGGTGCAGCTACTGGAGGCGGCCCTGCCGGAGCCCCAGGGGTTTGTGGCGGGCCTGGCCCGCCGCGGCCACCCCCCACCGCTGCGCAGCCCCCTGCGGGTGCTGCAGCTCAACCTGGGGAAGCTGTGCAACATGCACTGCAGCCACTGCCACGTGGATGCGGGCCCCCACCAGGGGCACACCCTGATGGCCGACGCCGTGGTGGACGCCTGCATCGCCGCCATGGCGCGGTTGCAGCCGGCGGTGCTCGATCTCACCGGTGGCGCCCCCGAACTGCACCCCCGCTTCCGGGAACTCGTGCTGGCGGGTCGGCGGCAGGGCTGCCAGGTGATCGACCGCTGCAATCTCACCGTGCTGCTGCTGCCGGCCCTGCAGAACCTGGCGCCCTTCCTGGCGGAACAGCAGGTGGAGATCGTGGCCAGCCTGCCGCAGCCGGAGGCGGAGGCCACCGATGGGCAGCGGGGCGAAGGCACCTGGGGGGCTTCGATCCAGGCGCTGCGGCTGCTCAACCGCCTGGGGTATGGCCAGGGTGACCCGACGCGGCCACTCACCCTGATGAGCAATCCCGAGGGCACGCGGCTGCAACAGCTCACCGCCTGCGATGCCCAGCGCTGGGCCGAGCGGCTGCGGGAGCTGGCGGGGGTGCAGTTTGATCGGCTGATCGGGCTCAACAACATGCCCATCGCCCGCTTCCTGCAGCAGCTGCAGGGTGACGGCCACGTGAACTGCTACCTGGCGTTGCTGGAGCGGGCCTTCAACCCCTCAGCCCTCGATGGCCTGATGTGCCGGGACACCCTCTCGGTGGCCCCGGACGGACGGCTGTACGACTGCGACTTCAACCAGATGCTCGAGATCCCGCTGGCCGACGGCACCAGCATTGCGACGATCCAGCGGGAACAGCTCGAGGCGAGAGCCATCCGCTGGGGCAACCACTGCTATGGCTGCACCGCCGGCCAGGGCAGCTCCTGCAGCGGCGCCACCGCGGCCTAGGCCAGCCCCCTCAGCCCCCCACGGGCCACAGCAGCCGCAGCCCCAGGCGCAGCTCCCGCCCCCGCATGCCGATCAACCCCCAGCGCACCGACCAGGGGGCCCGCACAAACAGCTGCACCATCGCCAGCAGCAGCTGCGGCAGGGTGAGGGTGTTGGCCAGAAAGCCGATCCAGAGCGGATCCGGCAGGGCAAAGAACGTGGCGAAAAAGGCCCGCAGCTGGGCTTCCGGGAAGCGCATCAGCTTCTCGAGCCCGAATTGGTAGAGCGCATGCTTGCGGCGCAACGGCCGCGGCCAGAGGGCGCGCCAACCGCAGGCGGCCACTGCCGCACTGGGGGCCTGGGGATCGGCCAGGGCCGCCGCCACCGCCTGGGCCACCGCGGGCGCCCGCCGCAGCAACGACCCCACCATGTAGCCGGAAGCAGGGTGCACCATCGAGGCCGCACCACCGAACCCCAGCACCGGCTGGTGCAGGTCGGGCAGGGGCAGATTCATCGGAAACAGGCAGAACTCCTCATGCTCCACCGCCAGCACGCGGATGCCATGGTGGGCCAGGCGCTGCTCCAGCCGCTGCCGCAGGTCGTCGTAGGGCACCGGCGGCGCCAGGGCCAGGGAGGTTTCCTCCACGAAAAAGAGGCCATCCCCCAGATCCATGGCATAGAGAAAGGTGGGGGGCTGCAGGCGCTGCTCGGGGCTGAGGTGGTCGCAGCGGTAATCCATCAGCACGAACTGGCCCGGCTGCACCGGCGGCGCTGAGAAGCGCCCCACGATGCCGTAGGCGGCCTGGCCCGCCACGGCCCCCTCATCGGGGCGCTGCACCAGCAGCGGTTGATGGCCGGTGGCATCCACCACCAACCGGGCCTGATGGATGGGGCCCTCACGGGTGGGGATCGCGGTGAAACCCTCCCCCTCCAGCCTTTGGGCCGCCATTGCCGTGCCCTGCAACAGCTCCACGCCGCCGCGCTCCAGGGCCTCCAGCCAGTGGTTCTGAAGGGCCTGGCGGTTGAACAGGCCGTAATCGCGGCGGTGGGGCGTGGGCCGATTGGCGGGGTCGCTGGCATCCGCCGCGCCTTCGCCGAAGTAGCTCACACAGGCGCTCCAGCGGTGCTCGAGCAGGTGCGCCAACCCAAGGGCATCCACCTCCTCACCCCAGATGCCGTAGGTGTTGGGCCAGGGCTGCCGAAGATCATGGGGGGCCAGCAAGGCCACGCTGAGCCCCTGTTCCGCCAGGGCCGCGGCCATGCACAGGGCGGCGGGCCCACCCCCCAGCACCAGCACCTGCCTCACCATCTCACCGATACGGTGTGGGCACATCCTGCAACAGAGCCCATGGGCGCCATGACCCGCTGGCTGCTGGCCCTGCTGATGGGCCTGTTGCTGCTTGTGCCCACACCGGGCGAGGAGGCCAAGGCATGGGCGGCACCGCCGGCGGAAGTGCCGCTGCAGGTGGCCCTGCGGGTGGGCAACGTCTACCGCTTTTCGGCGCGTGACAAGACCTATGGCGCCGAAGGGACGCTGCGCCTCTCCGCACCGGCCGCCGAGATGCAGCGGTGGCTGGCGGCGGGGGTGGATCCGGTGCAGTTGGTGCGCTTTGAAAACCTGGTGGAGCCGTGGAATTCACAGATCGAAGCCAACAGTGGTCCGCTGCGGCTGGGGAACCGCATCGGCCGCGACGACCACTTCAGCGGCACCTTCTATTCCGATGAGATCAACTTCCGCAGCTACCCCTTCGGCACCCTGCCCCTGCAGCTCCAGATGGTGGCCGATCCCAGTTTTCCGCCGGGCCTGAGCGATCCTCCCAAGCTTCAGCTGCAGCCCAACTCCGCCCAATCCGGTGTGCACCGCAGCACCAACATGAACGGCTACCGGCTCAGCGGCTGGCGCCTGGTCTCCGCGCAGGGGGGCGTGGAGATGCAGTTGAGCTACAACCCGATCGGATGGTCGGCGCTGGTGACGTGGGTGCTGCCACTCACCATCACCATGGTGGTGATGCTGCTCACCCCCAACCTGCGGGCCAGCTTCAGCTCGGAGCGCCTGGCCATCCCCCCGGTGGTGTTGCTGACCCTGGTGTTC
>VGQL01000029.1 GCA_016882415.1 Cyanobacteria bacterium M_DeepCast_200m_mx_001 | reverse complement strand
GCCTCCACCTCGGCGATGGGAATGGCTTTCCATTGGGCGCGGCTGGCCCAGCGGATCAGCAGGGTGCCCTCCTCGCGGTCGGGGTCCCAGAGCAGATCACGCCCTAAAAACCCCGGCTGCTGGGCCAGCCAGGGCTCCCAGCTGCCGCGTTCCGCCTCCAGCCAGGCCTGGCGCGCTTCCGCCGGCACCTTCACCCGCAGGTGCTCCACCACGGCCACTTCAAAGGTGCCACCGGGGAGCTGCTGCTCGGCGATCGCCACATCCGGATGGCCGCTCAGCAGCATCAGCAGGCACAGCCCAAGTGCCAGAAACTTAGCCAGCGCACGCCGGCTCATGGCTGCAGCAGCAGCGCCACGGCGTGGCAGGCGATGCCCTCTTCCCGCCCTTCCGGGCCGAGCCGTTCGTTGGTGGTGGCCTTGACCCCCACCTGATCCGGCTGCAGCCCCATGCGGGAGGCGATGGCGGCGCGCATGGCCTCGATGTGGGGCTTGAGCTTGGGGCGCTCGGCGATCACCACCGTATCCAGGTTGCTCACCCGCCAACCCCGCTCGGCCACCAGGGCCACCACCTGCTCCAGCAGCACCAGGCTGTCGGCCCCCTTCCATTGCAGATCATCGGGGGGGAAGTACTTGCCGATGTCCCCCAGGGAGAGGGCCCCCAAGAGCGCATCCATCACGGCGTGCACCAGCACATCGGCATCGCTGTGGCCATCGAGGCCGAGCCCCTCGGGATGCTCGAGCCGCTGCCCCCCCAGGATCAGTGGCCGGCCCGGCACCAGGCGGTGGATGTCGTAGCCGTTGCCGATGCGGAGCTGCATGGGGCGGGGAGCGCTGCCGGCCTCAGACCCTAGGTGGAGGCGTCCTGCCCGGCCCGCCAGCGGGCGTAGAGGTCGGGGCGGCGGGCCTGCGTGCGTTGCTGCTGTTGCTGCAGCCGCCAGCGGGCGATGGCGCCGTGGTCGCCGCTGCGCAGCACCTCCGGCACCGCCATGCCGCGGAACTCCGCCGGGCGGGTGTAGTGGGGGTGCTCCAGCAGCAGGCTGCTGTGGCTCTCCTCCTCCAGGCAGGCTTCGGTGCCCACGGTGCCGGGCCGCAGCCGCACCACGCCGTTGATGATCACCGCCGCCGGCAGCTCCCCGCCGGTGAGCACGAAATCCCCGATCGACACCTCCTCATCGGCGAGGCTGCGGATGCGTTCATCGAAGCCCTCGTAGTGGCCGCAGAGGAACACCAGTTGGTCGCAGTCCGTGGCCCAACGGCGCAGGTCGGCCTGCTGCAGCGGCTGGCCCTGGGGGCTCATCAGCAGCACCCGCCGCCGCGGTAACGCCGGGATCGCCTCCACCGCGGCGAACACCGGTTCCGGCTTGAGCACCATGCCGGCACCGCCGCCGTAGGGCTCATCGTCGACCTTGCGGTAGCGGTCAGTGGCGTAATCGCGCGGGTTGTGCAGGTGCAGCTCGGCGATGCCCGCTTTGAAGGCCCGCCCGATCACCCCGAGCTCCAGCAGGGGGGTGAGGGCCTCCGGGGCCAGGCTCACCACATCGAGGCGCAGGCTGGTGGGCGGCATGGCTCAGGCCGCCGGGCGGCTGACGCGGCGGATCTCGGAGCTGAAGCTGGCCCGCCCCAGGCTGCCGTCGGCCCGTTGCTCCAGGGTGCTGCGCAGCCGCAGGTTGGGCTTGTTGAACCAGATGCGCTCCCGCAGTTCCCCCTCCCCCTGGCTCAGCACCAGTTCCAGGCTGCCGTCGGGCCACAGCTCCCAGCGGCCCCGCTGATCCCCCGCCTGCAGCTCCCCATCGGCGCTGAACAGCAGACGCCGGGGCGGTTCCCCCTTGGGTCCCACGCTCAGGCCCCCCACGCTGCCGGCGTCGGCCGGCTCCAGGAAGGCCACCAACAGCTCGCCGCGCTCGCTGGTGTGCCACTCATCCCCCTCACCCGCCTCGGGGCCGTCGCTGGGGGCGAAGCGGCTGCGCAGGCCCATCCATTCGCCGGCGCAGCAGCGCAGAAACGCCGCGATGCTGGTGGGGGGAAAGTCGGGGCTGGACTCGCTCATGGGGCGATTCTCTCAGTCGCCCGCCTCAGTCGCCCCGATAGCCCAGCTCCGCCAGGCGGCTGGCGCTGCGGCGCCAGTTGGGCACCACCTTCACGAACAGCTCCAGATACACCGGCCCATCAATCAGTTTCTGCATCTGCAGCCGGGCGCCGCTGCCGATCTGGCGCAGCATGCTGCCCCCTTTGCCGATCAGGATGCCCTTCTGGCTGCTGCGCTCCACCAACACGGTGGCCAGCACGGCGGTTCGGGGGCCGTCGTCGACGATGCGCTCGATCTGCACCGCCACCGAGTGGGGCACCTCCTCACGGGTGTGCTCGAGCACCTGTTCGCGGATCAGCTCCGCCAGCAGCAGCTGTTCCGGCTGATCGCTCACGGCATCGGCCGGGTAAAGGTGCGGCCCCTCCGGCAGGCTCGCCGCCAGGGCCGCCACCAGCGCTGCGGTGCCATCGCCGCTGAGGGCGCTCACCGGGTGCAGCGGCCAGTCGGGCGCCAGCTCGCGGTAACTGGCCTCCAGGGCGGCGGCCTGCTGCGGGTCCACCAGGTCGTGTTTGTTGAGGGCCACCTGCACCGGGCGGTTGGTGCGGGCCAGCAGTTCCACGATGAAGCCGTCGCCGCGGCCGGCCGGTTGGCTGCCATCCACCAGCAGCAACACCTGATCCACTTCGCCGATGGCCACCCGGGCGCTCTGCACCAGCCGCTCCCCCAGCAGGTGATGGGGCTTGTGGATGCCGGGGGTGTCCACCAGCACCAGCTGGGCCTCCGGAGTGGTGAGGATGGCCCGCAGCCGGTTGCGGGTGGTCTGGGCCACGGGGGAGGTGATCGCCACCTTCTCCCCCACCAGTTGGTTGAGCAGGGTGGACTTGCCCACGTTGGGGCGCCCCACCAGGGCCACGAACCCCGATCGGAATCCCGGCGGGCTCTGCCCCAGCGCCAGGCCGCCCGCCATCGCCTCAGCCGGCAGATCCGCCAGCTCCGGGAAGGGCGGCAGGGAATCGCTGGGGGGGCTCGGCTCCATAACCTCACCTTGGCAGCACGCCGTTCCCCCGATGACCGACCCCCAGACCGCGCCCCTCGAGCCCAGCTTCCAGCAGGCCATGGAGATCACCGCCCAGTGGCTGCAGCTGTGGGAGCACGGCGAGCTCAGCGATGAGGTGCTGGCGGATCGTGTGGCGGAACTGGTGGCCAGCCGTGATGGGGCCCGGGGCTTTTTCGTGGTGTCCCTGGCGGGCGACTCGCCACTGATGGACCGCCTGCCGGATCCGCTGGTGCTGGCCCTGCGGGCTGGCGGTGCGGGGGTGGTGGATCTCAGCGCCCGCAACCTGGCCATGAGCACCGCCATGGCCCTGCACCACGGCCGCAGCGGCGATGCCGGCCAGCAGGCGGGATCGGAGCGGGTGCAGCAGCGCTGCACCGAGCTGCTGCGGCTGCTGGAGCCGGAGGCGGTGAAGACCCGGCTGGAAACCCTGCTGGCGGCCACCGCCGGTGACGGGGAGGACGTGGCCTTCCTCGAGCGCTGGGGCTACGACGCCGAGCAGCGGGCACGGATCGCCGAGGCGGTGCTGGCAGTGGCTGAGGGCTGAGGGGAGCCCTCACAGGGCTGCCCACAAAAAAAGCACCCCCCGAGGGGGGTGCTGGAGGCCATGAACGCGGGCTTCACTCGCGGCGGCCGCCGCCGTTGAGGGCAATGATCAGGCGCAGGATGAAGATGAACAGGTTGATGTAGGTGAGGTACATCCCCAGGGCGCCGGCCAGGTATTGGTCGTCGCTGTAGGTGCGGGGCATCGTGTAGAAGTCCACGAAGGCGGCACCCACGAACAGCACGGTGCCGAAGCCGGCGATCAGCAGCTCGAAGCCGCCGCTGCCGAAGCCCGGCACGAACAGGCCGCCCACGATCTGCACGAGCATGGCAATCACCAGGCCGAGGATGCCCAGGCCCACGGCTCCACTGAGGGCCTGGCCGACGCTGTCGCTCATGCGGCGCCCCATCACGGAGGCGGCCACGAAGGTGATGCCGGTGGCCAGGGCGGCGGTGCCGATGGCGCCGATGCCCGCGGTGCCGATGGCCATGGCCACGATGCCGCTCAGGGTGAAACCGGTGAGCAGGCTGTAGGCGGTGAGCAGGGGCAGGGCGGTGCTGTTGTTGCCCTTCAGGGCCACGTTCTGGGCCACGAAGAACAGCACGAAGTTGCCGATCAGGGCCACCCAGAACAGGGGCATGAAGCCGGCGGGGTTGCTGGCCATCAGGGCCAGGCCGCCCATCACGCCACCGGCGGTGAGCACCATGCCGCCGCCCACGTAGGGCAGGGCCTTGTTCACCACGTTGGGGCCGACGAGGGCGCCGTATTGCGCCTCGCGGATGGCCTCCTGGAAATTGCTGCTGGCCGGCATGGCTCAGGTGGGATGACTCACCCCATCCTGCCAGCGGTTTTGCGGTTGCGGGGGATGGGCCCGACGGGGCGGGGTGCGGATCCCCCTATCGGGGCCGATTGCTCTGGCGCACGGCGTCGCGGCTGGCGTAGGCGTTCACCAACCGCTGCACCAGGGGGTGGCGCACCACATCGGCGGCGGTGAGTTGGCAGATGGCCACCCCCTCCACCCCCTGCAGCACCTGGGCGGCTTCGATCAGGCCGCTGAGCTGGTTGGGGGGTAGGTCGATCTGGGTGGGATCTCCCGTGACCACCATGCGCGAGCCCTCCCCCAGGCGGGTGAGCACCATGCGCATCTGGGCTGGGGTGGTGTTCTGGGCCTCATCGAGGATCACGAAGGCATCGGCCAGGGTGCGGCCGCGCATGTAGGCCAAGGGGGCCACTTCGATCACGTTCTTCTCGATCAGGGCGGTGGTGCGCTCCTGCCCCAGCAGGGTGTGCAGGGCGTCGTAGAGGGGCCGCAGGTAGGGGTCCACCTTCTGCTGCAGGTCGCCGGGCAGGAACCCCAGCCGTTCCCCCGCCTCCACGGCGGGGCGGGTCAGGATCAGCCGCTCCACGCGCCGTTCCTGCAGGGCCCGCACCGCCTGCACCGCCGCCAGGAAGGTTTTGCCGGTGCCGGCGGGGCCGAGGGCCAGGGTGAGGTCGTGGCGCTCGATGGCTTCCACGTAGGCCTTTTGCTTCAGGGTGCGCGGCCGCAGCAGCTTGCCGCTCTGGCTGCGGGCGAGCACCTGCTGCCCCAGCTGTTGGTGCTCTTCGCCGCGGCCGGTGTCGAGGGCCGTGAGGGCCGTCTGCACGTCCACCTGGGTGACGGCCTGCCCCTCCTCCCACAGCGGGCGCAGCAGCTCCACCAGGCCCGCAGCCCGCTCCAGCTGGTTGGGGCGGCCCCGCAGCTGCAAACACAAACCCCGCAACACCAGCGAAGCGCCGGTGAGCGCCTCGAGGCGATGCAGGGTGGATTCCGCTTCGCCCGCCAGGGCCAGGGCGGCGTCCTGGTCCGGCAGGTCGATCTGGAAGCTGCTGAGGGTGTCAGCCCCGGCCATGGGGCAGGGCCTCAGGCTTCGGTGGCTTCGGAGCTGGCGTCGTCAGCGGGGGCCTCGGCAGCGGCGGCAGCAGCAGCGGCTTCAGCGGCCTTGGCTTCGGCGGCGGCTTTGGCCTCAGCAGCCTTGGCTTCAGCGGCTTCCTTGGCGGCCTGTTTCGCAGCGGCTTCGCGCAGGGCGGTTTGCTTCTTCTGGCCCACCACCACGGAGGCGCGCACGCTCTTCTCCACCAGGCCGCCGCGCTCCAGCAGGGTCAGCACGGTGTCGGTGGGTTGGGCACCCTGGGCCAGGCGGGCGCGGATGGCCTCGGTGTTCAGCCGGGTCTCCTTGGTGCGGGGGTTGTAGAAGCCCAGCTCCTCGAGGGGACGGCCGTCGCGGCGGGAGGTGCTGTTGCAAGCCACCAGGCGGAAGCTCGCTTCCCGCTTCTTGCCGAACCGCTTCAGGCGGAGCTTGATCATTGTGGCCTTGCCTTGCTGACTGGATAGGGGCGGCGCCGTGCAGCAGGGGTCACCCGGCTGAATCGTCGCGCCAAACGACCACAATACTCTTCGGGGTCACCCCCCTCAGAGCTCGCCGAACCCCTTGCGCTTCTTGGCGGGTTTCGGGGCCTTGGGCAGGCCACCGCCCGTGCCGCGACCGCCGGGGGCCGCGCCCCCACCCATGCCGGGCATCCCCGGCATCCCGGGCATGCCGCCGGGGAAACCCCCCATGCCGCCCATGCCGGGGAAGCCCCCCATGCCTGGCATGCCGCCGCCGCGGGTCATCTGCTGCATGAACCCCCGCATCTGCTGGAAGTTCTGGAGCACCTTGTCCACATCCGCCGGGGTGTGGCCGCTGCCGCCGGCGATCCGCCGCCGCCGCGAGGGCTGGGCCGCCAGCAGATCGGGGTTGCGCCGCTCCGCTTCGGTCATGGAGCTGATCATCGCCTCGATCTTCTTGAGCTGCTCTTCGCCCTGCTTGAGCATGCCGTCGTCGATCTTGTTCATCCCCGGGATCAGCTTCATCAGGCCGCCGAGGGAGCCCATACGCTTGATCAGGCGCATCTGCTGCACGAAGTCGGAGAAGTCGAAGGTGGCTTCCTGCAGCTTCTGCTGCATGCGCTCCACATCCGCCAGTTCCACCTCCTTCTGGGCCTTCTCCACGAGGGTGAGCACATCACCCATGCCGAGGATGCGGCTGGCCATCCGCTCGGGGTGGAAGGGCTGCAGCGCCTCCACCTTCTCGCCGGTGCCGATGAACTTGATCGGGGCACCGCTCACCTTGCGGATCGAGAGGGCGGCGCCGCCGCGGGAATCGCCGTCGAGCTTGGTGAGCACGGAGCCGGTGATGCCCACCTGCTCATGGAAGGCGCGGGTGAGTTCGGCGGCCTCCTGACCGATCATCGAATCCACCACCAGCAGCACCTCGTCGGGCTGCACGGCTTCGCGGATCCGCACCATCTCCTCCATCATCCCGGTGTCGATCTGGAGGCGACCGGCGGTGTCCACCAGCACCGTGTCGAAGCCCTCCTCGCGGGCCTTGGCGATGCCGGCGGCGGCGATGTCCTCCGGTTTGGCCTCGGTGCCGAGGCTGAACACCTCCACCCCGATCTGGCCCCCCAGGGTGCGCAGCTGCTCGATGGCGGCCGGGCGGTAGACGTCCGCCCCCACCAGCAGGGCTTTGCGCCCCTGCTCCTTGAGGTGCAGGCCCAACTTGGCGGTGGCGGTGGTTTTGCCCGCCCCCTGCAGGCCCGCCATCAGCACCACGGAGGGCTCGCCGGGTTTGCCGCCGGCGGCCAGGGGCGCGTTCTCGCCGCCCATGGTCTCCACCAGCTGCTCGTGCACCACCTGGATGAACTTCTGATCCGGGCTGATGCCGCGCACCACCTCGGCGCCCAGGGCCTTCTTGCGCACCTCGTCCACGAAGTCGCGCACCACCGGCAGGCTCACATCGGCCTCCAGCAGGGCGCGGCGCACATCCTTCAGGGCACCGTCGATGTTGGATTCACTGATCTCCCCCTGGCCGCGCAGGTTTTTGACGGCCTCTTCAAACCGTTGGGAAAGCTCGTCGAACATGGCGGTGCGGCGGAGGGCTCAGCGCGCGGGGGCTGGCCCGCAGAGCGTTGATCGTAAAAAGTCGCCCCAGTCGGGGGGATTCAGGGGCTGGGGCGGAAGGCCGCCAGCCGCCACAGCTCGCCATCGCGCGCAAACACATACACGTTGCGCAGGGTGGTGCTGGGGGTCTGGCTGAGCAGGTTGCCGTCGCTGCCGGTGCGCCGGTCGCTGTAGGTGAGCGTGGCCTCCACGGCGATGCGCTGGGGGCTGCGCTCCAGGCTGCGCAGCCCGGTGACGGTGGCGCTCACGGTTTCCCTGGCGCCTGCGGCGGCGTTGGCGCGCACCTGCTCCTGCAGCCGCTGCACCGGCAGGGGCCGGGCGATGGCCTCCAGGGGTTGCTCAGCGGGCCCACCCGCCAGCAGGGCCGCCTTGGCGGCCAGCCAAGCCTCCAGCAGGCGCTGCAGCTGGGCATCGCTGGGGTCGGCGGCGGTGAGCGGCACGGCGGGCTGGATCACCGGTGCCGCGGGTTTGGCGGCCGGCTGCTCCACCGGCTGCACCGGCAGGGGCTTCACCTGCTCGGCCCGGGGTCGCAGCAGCAGCCATCCCCCCAGCCCCGCGGCCACCACCACGGCGGCGCCGGCCGGTAGGCCCCAGCGGGGCCAGGCCGCCAGATCGGGCCGCGGCAGCGCGGGCAGGGCCTCCAGCGGGTTGCTCAGGCTGGGCAGCCTCAGGGCCGGCGGCTGCCACTGGGGCCAGCTCCACTGCGGCCAGCTCCACAGCGGCCCATCCCAGAGGTCGTCGTCGTCGTCGCCGGCGTCCTCGTCATCGGTGGCGGCCCCGGCGGAGCCGGTGTCGAGCCCTTCGGCCTCCGCCAGGGGTGGCATCAGCGAAACATCGGGCCAGGCGGCCCCGAGGTCGGTGCTGGGGCTGGTTTCGGCGGTGCTGCGCTGGCGTCCGTGGATGCGGTCCTGCTGGTCGATGTAGGCCTGCACATCGCGGTCGGCAAACCAGGCGTCGAGGTCGGCCTCCGCATCGATGTCGCGGAAGCCCGGCAGCACTTCGGTGCTCAACCAGTCGCGGCAATGGGCGCAGAGGGCGGCGAGGGGCTCATCCCCCTGTTGCGCAGCCCAGGCCCGCAGGTCGGCGTCGGCGCCGGCCTCGAACAGGGCCTGGGCCTCCTCCACCTGCCCCAGCAGCAGCTGCTGGCAGGCCTGCACCACCTCCATGCCCGCCTGGCCGCTGACCTGCAGCCGTTGCAGGGCCGCCAGGATCCGCTCCGGTTTGCGCTGCACGAAACCGGCGGCGGTGAGGGCAAAGCTGGCCAGAAACTCGGCGGTGGCGGAGCCGGCCGCGGCCCAGCGGTCGAACAGATCCACCTGTTCCTGCACCGTGAGGAACTGGCGGATCTGTTTGAAGAAGGGTTGAAATTCCTCGGCGGGGAAGTCGGGGTCGTTGTTCCCCTCCAGGCCGCCCCGCTGCTGCACCAGGCGCTCCAGCAGGGCGATGCCCTCCTGGCGGGGCGCCTGGGCGGAGAGGTCACGGCTGATCAGGTCCAGCACCCGATAGGGCAGCAGGGTCTGCAGGTCGTGCTCGAGCCGGCGCCGCTGCTCGGGCTGCTGCCCCATGCGTTGCAGCAGTTGCAGCCCCTGCTGCAGCAGGCGGGCCGAGGCCTCATAACGCCGTTGCTCGCGGCATTCGGCGGCGGCCCCCTGGCAGGCCAGCCCGGCCAGCAGGCTCAGGTCGGCCTCGCGGCTGCTGCCCAGCGCTGGGGCCTGGGGCGGTTGCAGCCCACGGCTGGCGGCCTCAAAGGCTTCCTGGGCCTGGCCAGCCTCCAGCAACAGCAGCAGTCCGGCCACCTCCTTGGAGGGGGGGATCTCCAGGGCGGCGATGGCGCCGTTGGCGCTGGCGGCAATGCTGGTGAGCTCCCGTTCGTAGGCCTGGCGGCGCTCCTCGTCGCTGAGCAGATCCGCCGAGGCCTGCAGCAGGTCGGCCCGGGCCTGCAGGGTGTCGAGGGTGAAGCCCTGGTCGGGGGCCCGATCCAACCGTTGCTGCAGGGTGCGCAGCACCGTGGTTCCGTCGGTGGTGGGGCTGACACCCAGCAGGCGGAAATGGTCGATCGGCAGGTCCAAGCCGGGGCGTTCTCCAAGGGCTGGACTGTAGGCAGGGTCTGCGGTTTTGGCCTTGTTTGCGACACCGTTTGGTGATGGACCCCGTACAGTCACGGCAGCATCAGAGTCCCCGGACCGCCGGAGCGCGCGCATGACACAGGCAGATCTCGGCCAGGCTGGACTCGGTCAGGGTGTTGCCGAAAGCGGTGCCCCCGCCTGCTCCGCCGACCAGAACGCCGTCGGCCTGCACGCTGAGCGTCTGCTCAACCTCTATCCCTCGACCCCCGCGGTGGTGAGCCGGGATGAGGGCCTGCTGCTCTACCGCGACATGGTCCTGGGCCGGCGCTTCGAAGACAAGTGCGCCGAGATGTACTACCGGGGCAAGATGTTTGGCTTCGTTCACCTCTACAACGGCCAGGAGGCCGTGAGCACAGGGGTGATCAAGGCCATGAAGATGCAGCACGACTGGTTCTGCAGCACCTATCGCGACCACGTGCACGCCCTCAGCTGCGGGGTGCCGGCCCGCGAGGTGATGAGTGAGCTGTTCGGCAAGGAAACCGGTTGCAGCAAGGGCCGTGGCGGCTCGATGCACCTGTTCTCCAAGGAACACCACCTGCTGGGGGGCTACGCCTTCATCGGCGAGGGCATCCCGGTGGCCCTGGGGGCGGCCTTCACCAGCCGCTACAAGCGCGATGCCCTGGGGGACGCCAGCAGCGATGCGGTGACCGCCGCCTTCTTCGGTGACGGCACCTGCAACATCGGCCAGTTCTACGAATGCCTGAACATGGCGGCCCTCTGGAAGCTGCCGATCCTGTTCGTGGTGGAGAACAACAAGTGGGCCATCGGCATGGACCACAACCGCGCCACCAGCGATCCCGAGATCTGGCGTAAGGCCGCCGCCTTCGGCATGGCCGGTGAGGAGGTGGACGGCATGGATGTGCTGGCGGTGCGCGGTGCCGCCCAGCGGGCCATCGAGCGGGCCCGTGCCGGCGAAGGCCCCACCCTGCTGGAGTGCCTCACCTACCGCTTCCGCGGCCACTCCCTGGCGGACCCCGATGAGCTGCGGGCCGAAGCCGAGAAGGAGTTCTGGGCGCAGCGCGATCCGATCAAGCGCCTGGCGGCCCATCTGATCGAGCACAACCTCGCCAACGCCGATGAGCTCAAGGCGATCGACAAAGAGATCGACGCCGAGGTGGCCGATTGCGTGGAGTTCGCCCTGGCGGCCCCCGAGCCCAAGGCCGAGGAGCTCACCCGCTACATCTGGGCGGAAGACTGATCAGGCCCCTACAGCGCGTGCAGCCGGGCCTGCTCCAGGGCGGCCCGGAACACGAGGCTGTGGCGTTCCACCAGCGGCTGGAGCGCGTCGTAGCCCCCACCGATCACGGTGGCCACGGGGATGCTGCGCCGTAGGCAGGCATCCAGCACCAGCCGATCCCGCTGCAGGAGGCCGGTGCTGGTGAGGTTGAGGCGCCCGAGGCGGTCGCTGTGGTGGGGATCCACGCCGGCGTTGTAGAGCACCAGCTGGGGCCGCACCTGATCCAGCAGCTCGGGGATGCGATCCCCCACGGCGAGGAGGTAGTCGTCATCCCCCAGTCCATCGGCGAGGGGCAGGTCGACGTCGCTGTGCTGTTTGTGCAGCGGGAAGTTGCTGGCGCAGTGGGCCGACACGGTGAACACCCGTGGCTCCTCCGCAAAGATGGCGGCGGTGGCATCCCCCTGGTGCACGTCCAGGTCGATCACCATCAGCTGCTGCACGGCCCCCTCCTCCAGCAGCACCCGGGCGGCCACGGCGCAGTCGTTGAAGATGCAGAAGCCGCTGCCATGGCTGGGGAAGGCATGGTGCGTGCCCCCCGCCAGGTGGCAGGCCAGGCCGTGGTGCAGGGCCAGCCGCGCGGTGAGCACCGTGCCCCCCACCGCCAGCCAGGTGCGCTGCACCAGGGGGGCGGTGGCGGGCAGGCCGATGCGCCGCTGCTCGCTGGGGCTGAGCTCACCGCGGGCAAAGGCCTGGTGGTAGCGCCGCTGGTGCACCAGCTCCAGCCAGCGCCGCGGCACCGGCAGGGGCTGCACCACCTGCTGCGGCTGGGCCAGCCCCTGATCCAGCAAGAGCTGATGCAGCAGGCGGAATTTGGCCATCGGAAAGCGATGGCTGCTGGGCAGCGGTGCCGAGTAGGCCGGGTGGTAGACGAGGGGCGGCCTCAGGGCAGCGGCTTCACATCGCTGTGGGCATTCTGCGGGTGAGGTGCCGCAGTTTGCGCAGGGCCTTCAGCTCCACCTGACGCACCCGCTCGCGGGAGACGTCCAGCATGCGGCCGATCTCCGCCAGGGTGTGGCGCTCCTCCCCCTCGAGGCCAAAGCGCAGCTCCAGCACCTGGCGTTCCTGGTCGGTGAGGTGGCTGAGCCAGCGACCCAGCTGCTCGTGGTGGATGCTGCGCTCCACCTGCTCCAGGGGTTCCGCGTGGCTGTTGTCGGCGATCAGATCGCCGAGGAAGCTGCGGCCCTCCTCCCCGTTCACCGGGGCGTCGAGGCTGGAGGTGGTGAGGGCCTGGCGCAGAAGGCTGTCGAGCTCCTCGATCGGCATCTCCATCGCCTCGGCGATTTCCTTGCGGCTGGGCATGGCCCCCAACTTGTGGGCCAGATCCAGGCTCACTTTGCGCACGGCGGTGAGCCGCTCCGCCAGGTGCACCGGCAGGCGAATCGTGCGCGACTGGCAGGCGATGGCCCGGGTCATGCTCTGGCGGATCCACCAGAAGGCGTAGGTGGAGAACTTGTAACCCCGGGTGGGGTCGAACTTCTCCACCGCCCGCTCCAGACCCAGGGATCCCTCCTGAATCAAGTCCAGCAATTCCAGACCTTTGCCCTGATATTTCTTGGCAACGCTGACCACCAGGCGCAGGTTGGCTTTCATCATCCGCTCTTTGGAGCGGCGGCCTAAACGAATCGTGCGCTTCTCCTGATCGCTGTACTCGGCTTCGCGATTGTCTTCAACAAGCCGCATCATGGCTTGCACCTGATTGCCCAATTCGATCTCTTCAGCCGGCGTGAGTAGCGGAACACGGCCGATGGTGGAGAGATACCAACTGATTGGATCGCTGCTGCGCCTTCGACTGGCGCTGCTGGCGGATAGGCCCGTGGCGCTCATGAGCCCATGCCGGAAAGTTGGAGAACTGTCCTACGTGTTTTGTCAAAACAGCAGTGCCTTCAGACACGCTTCAGCTTTCGGCAGCAAAACCACACACAAATGCTGAGACTCATGTGATTGCGTGTGTTTTTCGTGACGCACTCTTGAGGATCTTTATGTTGATTGCGTGATTGCGCACAACATTTCGGCAACCGCCATGGCGGTGGCGCCGCCGGCACCCCGTTGCTGAACGGCCGCGCCGCCGGCGCAGGCGTGGCTGAGGGCCGCCAGGGCCAGCAGCGCCGCATCGGCGCCCGTGCCCGCCGCCAGGCCCCGCGCCCCCAGGCCGCCGGCGTAGCCCGCCAGCACGTCGCCGAGGCCGGTGCGGGCCGCCGCGGGGTTGGCCTGGGCGAGCTGCCAGCGGCGGCCATCGGCGGCCGCCACCACGGTGCGGGCCCCCTTGAGCAGCAGGCTGCAGGGGTGGGTGCCGGAGGCCTGCTCGGCGGCGTGGCGGGCTGCCTCCAGGGGCGGCTGATCCGCCCACGGCGGGAACAGCCGGCCGAATTCGCCCCCATGGGGCGTGAGCCAGGTGGGGCCGGCCCGCCCCCGCAGCCAGGCCAGGGGATCGCGGGCCGCCAAGCGGTTGAGCCCATCGGCATCCAGCAGCAGCAGGCCGGGGAAGGCCTGCAGGCGCGCCCACGCGCCGGCTTCGCTGCCATCGGGGCCCTCCGGCCCCAGCCCTGGCCCCAGCACCACCGCATCCAGGCGCTCCAGGGCCCCATCGGGCAGGGCTTCAAGCCGGAGGCCGCCGTGGCTGTTGTCGGGCAGGGCGGCGTCCAGCACCACCTGCGGCTGCAGGCTCCACAACCCCTGGGCCAC
>VGQL01000028.1 GCA_016882415.1 Cyanobacteria bacterium M_DeepCast_200m_mx_001 | reverse complement strand
GCTGGTGCTCGATCGGCACCTGCTGGCGGACGGAACCCCCCAGCAGGTGCGGCAGGCCCTGGGCGACCTACGGCTGGGCCATCAGTGCGGCGGTTGAGCGGTTTGGCGGCCCTGGCAGCGGCGGCACAGCCCAAAGAATTCCAGGGTGTGAAACAGCATCTGGAAGCCCTCGGCGTGGTCCCCATGCAGCTCCACCTCGTGCATCGGGCAGTGCTCCAGCACCAGGGTGGTGCCGCAGTCCACACAGGTGAGGTGATGCTCATCGCGCTCCACCGGCGCAAACAGGGCTTCACCGCTGGGCAGGTGCCGGCAGCGGATCAGCCCCCGCTGCTGCAGTTGCCGCAGGTGGCGATACACAGTGGCCAGCCCCATGGGTTGGGGGCCCTGCCGCAGCAGGGCGTGCAGGTCCTGGCCGGAGAGTTCCCGATCCGCCAGCCGCAGCTGCTCCAGCAAAATCTGCTGGCGATCGCTGGAGGCGGCAACCTGGGTCGGCATGGCCGGGTGAACGGAGCAGCGACCTGATCCTATGGAGAGTGCGTGGTGGTTGCTGCCGTTGGCCCTGGCCCTGGTGGTGGGGGCCCTCTGCCCCATGGCCGGCACCCTGCTGCTGGTGCAACGGCGGTTGTTCCTGGCCAACCTGGTGTCCCATGCGGTGCTGCCGGGGCTGGCCCTGGCCTTGGCCCTGCGGCTCGATCCGGGGCTGGGCGGGGTGATCAGCGGTCTGGCCGGAGCCCTGCTGGCGGAGCGCTTCAGCCGCGGTGAGCGCCTGGGCCCCCCCGCCGATGACGCCGTGCTCAACACCGTGCTGGCCGGCTTTTTGGGGCTGGGGGTGCTGCTGATCCCACTGCTGGGCATCCGCGTGAATCTGGAGGCGGTGCTGTTTGGGGATCTGCTGGCGGCGGCACCGGTGGACCTGCTGCGCAGCCTGTTGGCCCTGGCGGCGCTGCTGCTGTTGCTGCGGCTGCGCTACCGCCAGTACGTGTATCTGGGGGTGGACCCGCTGGGGGCCGCCAGCGCTGGGCTGCCGGTGCGGCGCCTGCGGCTGCTGCTCACCCTGGTGACGGCCTTCACCGTGGTGAGTGCCATGGTGGCGGTGGGGGTGGTGTTGGTGATCGGTCTGATGGGGGCCCCGGCCCTGCTGGGGTTGCCGGGGGCCGCCAGCCTGCGTCAGGCCATGGGGCGCGCCGCGGTGGCCGGGGTGCTGCTCAGCGGCGGCGGCTACCTGCTGGCGTTGCATCCGGCGGTGAACCTGCCGCCGGGTCCGCTGATTGGGGTGCTGTGCATGGCGGTGCTGCCCCTGGCGGCCTGGCGGCAACGGCGATTGGCCTTAGCCGGGGGCTAGCCAGAGGGCCTGGCGCGCCGGCTTGGGGATCGGCTGCAGCCGCAGCGAACCGGCGTCGATCAACACCGGTTGCGGTTCTTTCATGCCGCGGGCCCGCAGGGTGAGCAGCAGCTGCCGGCGGCTGGGGTCGTAGAGCACCGGAGCGCCGGGCTCCGCCTCCCAACCGTCCAGGCTGCGGCGCCGCAGGGGCTGGCCGCTGCGGCTCAGTTCGAGCACTTGGGTGCTGGCGCCGGAGCGCCAATCGCTCAGCAGCAGCCAGCTGCGCTCGCCACCCCGCTCGCAGGCACTCCCCAGCACCGCCGCCTCCCCCAGCCACAGCTGGCGGGGGGGCTGCCCCGGCTCCACCAGCTCCAGGGAGCGGCGGTAATCGGGCCAGTGGCGCACCAGCAGGGCCCGGCCGCCGAGGGGGCAGAAACTGCTGAGGTCGCGGCTGCCGGGCAGCAGTTGCCGCCGTGGCGGCCCCCCCGGCAGGTTGCGCAGGCTGAGGCCCTCCAGCTCGGGCACCACCAGCCCCCCGCCTTCCGGCAGCAGCTGCATTGGGCCGGAGGCCTCCAAGGCCAGCTGCCGCTGGCCTTCCCCCCGGGGCCAGAGGCTGGTGGTGGCGCGCCCCAGGGCCTTGCTGCTCCATTGGGCCAACAGATCGCCGCGGCGGTTGCTGCTCAGGTGGGCAAACAGCAGGGGCTCCGGCAGCAGCGCCCGCCGCTGATCGGGTTGGGGATGGGTCTCGCCGGCCCCAGCGGGGCGCAGGGCCCGCTGCCGCAGGGGCACCAGCCAGAGGCGATCACCACTCACCAGGGCCACCCCGGAGCCGTCCCCCAGGGGGCGCAGGGCGCTGATGCGCCCCAGCACCGGCGTGAGCGGCAGCCAGCGGCCGTTCCGCCCCTGCAATTGCAGTTGTTCACCGCTGCCCACCGGACTCACCACCAGCAGCCAGGGGCGGGGATCCCAGAGCCAGCGCTGGGGCCGCAGGGCCAGGCCGCGGCGATCCAGGCCGGCGATCAACAGCTCGATCGGCCCCGTGATCGGTTGCCGGCCCTCCAGCAGCAGCCGCAGGGGGTTGCCCTCCCCCAGCCACTGGTGGGTGAGGGGGGGCGTGAGCCGGCTGGCAGCCGCCAGGCTGGGGCGCGCCATGGGGCGGCTGAACAGCAGATCCAACGCGGCGGGGCCGGAGCTGGTGGCGCTGGAGCGCAGCTCCAACAGGCGCGGCGGCCGGCGCAACAGCAGCTGCTGTTGCAGCAGGGCCAGGGCCAGGCCGCCCCCCAGCAGCAGCACCAGGCGTCGGTTCATGGCTCCAGGGGCCGCGCCGGCCGCGGGATGGGCCGCAGCCGCTCCACCAGCACCACGCTGCGGGGGCTGCCGTTGTGGCGCTCCACCCCCATGCGCCCCTCCAGGGCGAGCCATTGGTCGGCCCGTGGTTGGTATCCCGCGGGCCAGCGCACCGGCAGGCCGATCGGCGTGGCATCCGCCAGGCAACAGCGCACCAGCAGGCGCCCCAGCTGGGGCCGGTCCCCCGGTTGGGGCAGCACGAAGCCGCTGATGCGCACGGGATCTCCGGCGTAGAGCTGCGGGTCCGGTTGACTGCGCAGCAGGCGCACCCAGTCGGTGAGGCTGCGCTGGCCCGGGGGCAGTTGGAAGTCGAGTTGCAGCTCGGCCCCCAGGTCGCTGCTGCGGTTGGAGGCCAGATCGCTGAAGGAGGGGTTGGGGGGAATCAGGAGCACCGCCAGGGCCACGGCGGTCGCCAGCAGCCAGCTGCGCCGGTTGGTGGTTTGCGTCCCCCGCCCGAGGGCTTGCTGGAGGCCAAGGGCCAGGAGCACGAAGCCGCTGAGGGCCACCAGGGGGTGGAACACCCCGCGCAGCAACAGCTCCAGCCGGCCACTCAGGCTGCTGCCCAGCAGCACCGCACCCCAGAGGGCAAGGGCCAGTCCCCGCAGCACGGTTCCCCTCACAGCAGCGCCAGGTTCACCCATTGCCCCAGCAGCAGCACCGCCACGGCGGCGGTGGCGGCGGTGAGGGCGATGGCCCGGGGCCGCAGCACCACCCCGAACAGCCCCAGCAGTTTGAGGTCCACCACCGGCCCCAGCACCAGGAAGGCCAGCAGGGCGCCGGGGGTGATCTGGGCGGCGAAGCCCAGGGCCAGGAAGGCATCCACGCTGGAGCACACCGACACCACCACCGCCAGCAGCATCAGGCTGAGCACCGAAAGGGTGGGGCTGGAGCCCACCGCCAGCAGCCAGGCCCGTGGCAGCAGGGTTTGCACGAGGGCGGCGATGGCGCAGCCCAGCACCAGCAGGCTGGCCAGATCCAGAAATTCGCGGCTGCTGTGGTCGAGCACGGTGGCCCAGCTGGGGCGCGGTGTCCCGGGGCTGGAGCGGGGCTGCGCGGGTTCGGCCCCCACCAGCCCGGAGCGCCGCTCCAGCAGACCCACCACCGCCAGCGGCTGCCCCAGGCGCCGCTCCTCCAGCAGGGCTGGCTCCAGCAGATCCCCCTCCGGCAGCTGTTGCAGCACGGCGGCCAGGGCCAGGGCCAACAGCAGCGCCCCCAGGGGGCGGGCCACCAGCAACCAGGGTTGATGGGGAAAGGCCGCCCAGGTGCTGGCCAGCACGATCGGGTTCAGCACCGGCGCCGCAAACAGGAAGCCCAGGGCGGTGCCCAGGGGGGCGCCGTCCGCCAGCAGCCGCCGGGCCACGGGCACGTTGCCGCATTCACAGGCCGGCAGGGCGAAACCCAGGCCCGCCCCCACCAGGGGGCCCAGCAGGGGGTGCTGCGGCAGCCGCCGCAGCCAGCGGCCCCCGGGGCTCAGCCAGCGGGCCAGACCCGCGATCAACACCCCGATCAGCAGAAACGGCAGGGCCTCGAGCAGCAGGCCCTGAAAGATGGCCCAGGCGGTGGCCAGCCGGTTCAAGGGCTTGGGGCGAATCAGCCCATCATCGCTGCGCCTTGAGTGGTTGGGGCTTGAGGGCGTCGGGGGTGCCGCCGATGTTGCGGAGGCTGGGGAGCTGCGGCAGGGGCTTGAGTTCGTCCTGCACGAGGGAGCCCAGCAGCTCGGGCCGGTTGGACTCGAAATGCAGATGCGGGCCGCTGCTCCAGATGCCGGTGTTGCCGCAGCTGCCGATCACTTCGCCGCGGCGGTAGCTGCCGGGGGCGCTGGCGTTCTCCAGGTGGCTGTAACTGGTGCGCAGGCCGTCCGAGCCATTCAGCACGAAGGTGATGCCGTGGGTGAGGCTGCGCTCCTGGCTGCCCCGGCCGTCATGGGCGGCGCGCACCGGGGTGCCCGGGATGCAGGCGATGTCGATGGCGGGATGACCCGGCCGCACACCCTGCGTGATCACCCCCGGCATGGGATGCAGCAGCTGCAGGGCCGGGATCAGGATGGCAACAGGCAAGAAACGATCCGCTACTGAAATCGGAAGCGAATCTTAAGTTACGACGCGTGGGATTCGTCTGTCGCCTATGCGACCAAGCGCCCCCATTCCCCCATGGCTCCTCCGCTCACCCTTGCCCAGGCCTCACGCTTCTGGTGGCATCTGGGCTGGTGAGGGCTCAGCCCGCGTACCAGCTGGGCACCGCCTCGTAGCAGGCGGCGTTTTTGTGGTTTTCGCGCGCCTCCACCTTCCAGCAGCAGCTGCGGCCGCCGTCGCGGCTCTGCAGCAGCCCATTGGCCCAGTGCCAGACCAACTGGGCGCTGGCCTCCATGCCCACGTTGTCCATCACCCGCAGGTCGAGGGCCCCCTGCGCGTGCAGGGCCTGCCACTGCTCCAGCAGCGGGTCGTCGGCATTCACCAGAAAGGTGTGGTCAAATTGCTGCGCCAGCTGGGTCTCCAGGGCGCCCAGGCTGGAAAAATCCACCACAAACCCATGCTCATCAAGGGCCGTGGCCTGGAACCAGCAGGTGAAGCTGCGGCTGTAGCCGTGCACGAAACGGCAATGGCCGGGGTGCCGCCATTGGCGGTGGCAGCAGGGGTAGCCGCTGAAGGTCTTGCTGCAGGTGTGGGCGGCGGTCATGCCGGAAGGGCTGTTGCGGTGGTGGCTGCTGCGGGAAGATCGGAGCAGATGACGCACCGCCCTTGCAGGCATCATTTCAGGCCCCGGATCCGGCCCTGATCGGCTCCCTGCGTTTTAACGAAGCCGGGCTGATCCCCGCCGTGGCACAGGACTGGCTCGATGGCGCCGTGCTGATGGTGGCCTGGATGAACCGCGAGGCGATCGAGCGCACCCTGGCCAGCGGAGAGGTGCACTACTGGAGCCGCTCCCGCCAGGAGCTCTGGCACAAGGGGGCCACCAGCGGCCACATTCAGCACCTGCGGGGCCTGCGGTACGACTGCGACGCCGACGTGCTCCTGCTCACGGTGGAACAGGCCGGCGAGGTGGCCTGCCACACCGGCGCCCGCAGCTGCTTCTACGACGACGGCCCCGCCCCCAGCCCCGGTGGCCCCCAGGCGGCGGCGCCGCCGGCGGATGTGTGCACGGAGCTGATGCGGGTGATCGAGGGGCGCCGCGATCAGCCCGAACCCGGCAGCTACACCAACAAGCTGTTGGAGGGGGGCGACAACCGCATCCTCAAAAAAATCGGCGAGGAGAGCGCCGAATTCGTGATGGCCTGCAAGGACGGCGACCCCAGCGAGATCGCCGGCGAAGCGGCCGACATCCTGTTCCACCTGCAGGTGGCCCTGGCCCACCACGGTGTCAGTTGGCGCCAGGTTCAGCAGGTGCTGGCCCAGCGCCGGGGCGCACCCCGCCGCGCTTGAGCCGCACGGGGCTGCCGTGCCGCAGCCCCATGGCCCCCGACACGATCACCCGCTCCCCCGGCTCCAGCCCCTGCAGCACCGGGTAGCGGTTGCCCTGCAGCGGCCCGATCTGCACCGGCCGCTGCAGGGCGATGGCGGTGCCCGGGGGCAGCCGCTTGAGGGCCTTCAGGTCGGCGCGGCCCGGGTCGCGCCGGAGCTGCTCCAGGTTGCCCACCACAAACACAAACGCCTGGCCGAACTGGCGGCTCACCGCTTCGAACGGCACCGCCAGCTCCTGCCGGCTGCCCAGCAGCACCCGCGTGCGCAGCCGCTGGCCGTTGCGCAGCCGGCCAGCGGCGTTGTTGATGGTGGCCTTGGCCAGCAGGGTTTGGGTGCCGGCGCTCACACCGGGATCCACCTGGCTGATGCGGCCCTGGGCCACGGGTTGGTCGCCGCTGGCCGCCAGCAGCTGCACCGGCTGCCCCGGCTGCAGTTGGTTGAGCTGACCCGCCGGCACATCGATCCGCGCCAGCAGCCGCTCGTTGCGGATGATGCGGCTGAAGGGGGTGCCGGCCGCCAGCACATCCCCCGGCTTGATGCTCAGATCCCCCATCACCCCGCTGATGGGGGCGCGGATGTCCTTGTAGGCCAGGTCCGCCTGTTTGGCCCGCAGTGCTTCGCGGGAGCCGATGGCATTGGCCTGGTATTCCTCCGCCTGCAGGGCACTGGCGGCCCCCTGGGTCACCAGACCCCGGAAGCGCTGGTAGGCCAGTTCATCCCGTTTGGCCTTGGCCCGCAGCGCCTGCACGTCAGCCCGCAGCTGGGTCTGGTCCAGCACCACCAGCAGCTGGCCGGCCCGCACCCGATCGCCGGTGCGCACCAGCAACCGCTGCACCCGGCCCCCCGCCTGGGCCGCCAGGTCGATTTCTTCGGTGGCCTCGAGGGTGCTCACCGTGTTGAGGGTCTGCTCGAAGCGCTGGCTGCCCACGGGTGCGGCCCCCACCAGGGTCGGTGGCCGCCGTTTGCCCCCATCGCAGCCCGCCAGAGCCAGCAGCAGGGCCGTGAGGGCCGTTGCCCCGGCGGCGGCCAGGCGATGGCGCCCGATTCCCATGCCCCCGCCGTGTTGCTCAGCCATGCTGTCGCGCCCGCCAGCGGGATTGGTGCTGCAGCTCCCAACCCTTGATCACCCGATAGACGCTCGGCACCACGAACAGGCTCAGCAGGGTGGACACCAGCAGCCCCGAGAACACCACGGTGCCGATACTGATGCGGCTGCCGGCGCTGGCGCCACTGGCCAGCAGCAGCGGCACGAATCCCGCCAGGGAGGAGAGGGCGGTGAGCAGGATCGGCCGCAGGCGGCTGAGGGCCGATTCGCGGATCGCCGCCTCCAGCGGCAGCCCCTCCCGCAGCCGCTGGTTGGCAAATTCCACGATCAGGATGCCGTTCTTGGCCGCCAGGGCCACCAGCACCAGCAGGCCCATCTGGCCGTACACATCCAGGGGCAGGCCCCGCAGCACCAGCCCCCCCAGGGCCCCCAGCAGCGCCAGGGGCACGGTGATCAGGATGATCAACGGATCGAGCAGGTTTTCGTAGAGGGCCGCCAGCACCAGCCCCATCACCAGCACCGCCAGCAGGAACACCCGCAGGCTGCCGCCCCCCGCCAGCTGCTCCTCCCGGGCCAGGCCCGCCCACTCCAGATCCGTGTCGCTGCCCCCCAGCCGCTGCTGCAGTTGCTCCAGTTCTGCCATCGCCTGGCCGGTGCTCACCCCCGGCGCCGGCAACGCCCGGATCGTGATCGCCCGCACCAGCCGGCTGTGGTTGATGGTGCTGGCCCCGGTGGCTGGCAGCACCCGCACCACCTGCCCCACGGGGATCAACTGGCCGCTGCGGCTGCGCACCTGGAGGCTGAGCACATCCTCGGGGCCGCGGCGCCCCGGGCCGTCCAGCTGCACGATCACGCGCCGCACCTGGTCGGCCTCGAAGCTGTCGTTCACATAGCTGCTGCCGAAGCTGGCGCCGATGGTGGACACCAGCGTGTCGAGGTCGATCCCCAGGGAGGCCAGCTGCAGGCGGTCGGGTTCGAGCCGCAGCAGCGGTGCATCGGCGCTGAAGCGGGTGCTGACGCGCTCGAAGCGGCCGCTGGCGTTGGCGGCACGGATCAGGGCCTGGGCCCGTTGGGCGAATTGATCGAGGCTCAGCTGGCCGTTGCTGATGTCCAGCAGCTCCAGCTCCAGGCCCCCTTCGCTGCTGAAGCCCCGCACGCTGGGGGGCGGGCTCAACTGCACGCTGGCGTCACTGATGCGCCGCCCCAGGGCGCGGTTGAGGCGCTGGGCCACCGCCGCGGTGCTGCTGTCTCCGCCGCCCCGCTGGCCGATGGGTTTGAGCCGGATGAACACGCTGCCCTTGTTGGGGCTGCTGTCGCCGAAGGAGCGTCCGGCGTAGAAGTTGGCACTGGCCAGGCTGGGCTCCCGCTCCACCACCGCCCGCACCTGCTCCAGCACCGCTTCGGTGCGCTGCAGCGACGACCCCTCCGGCAGCACCACCACCCCCCGCAGTTGGCCGTTGTCCTCCTGGGGGATGAAGGCGGTGGGCCGCAGCGACAGCCCCACCGCCGTGAGCAGCAGCCCCAGGGCCAGGGCGATCAGCACCCGGCGGCGCCGCTGCAGGCAGCCCTCCAGCCAACGGCCATAGGGCCGCTCGAGCCCCTCGAGCCAGCGCCGCGGTGGATCGATCCAGCGCAGCAGCCAGGCCGGTTCCCGCTGTTCAGCGTGCAGAAAGCGGCTGGCGGCCACCGGCGTGAAGCTGATGGCGTTGAAGGTGGACACGATGATCGCCGCGCCGATGCTGATGGCGATCGGGGCGTAGAGCCGCCCGAGGCTGCCCTGCAGCCCCAGCACCGGCAGAAACACCACCACCAGCACCAGGGAGGTGGCGATCACGGCGCCCCCCAGCTCCGCCATGGCCCCCCGTGCCGCCGCCAGGGGGGAGGCGCCGCGCTCCAGCCGCCGGCCGATGTCCTCACACACCACGATGGCGTCATCCACCACCAGGCCCGAGGCCAGCACCATGCCGAACAGGCTGAGGGTGTTGATCGAGCTGCCGGAGAGCTTGATCAGGCTGATCGACCCCAGCAGCGACACGGGCACCGCCAGGGCGCTGATCAGGGCCAGGCGGCTGTTGCCCAGCCCCAGCAGCAGCGCCAGGAACACCAGCACCACCGCATCCCGCAGGCTGCCCGTGGCTTCGGCGATGCTCTCGCGCACGCTGTCGGCTTCGTTGACGATCAGCTGCAGGTCGAGCCCGGGGGGGAAGCGGGGCTCCAGTTCGGCGATGGCCTGCTCCAGCCGCTCGCTCACCGCCAGGGCGTTGCTGCCGTCGCGCTGGTACACCGCCAGGGCCACGGTGGGGTCGCCCCGCAGGTTGGTGGCGATGGTGTCGTAGGTCTCGCTGCCCAGGTCGACCCGGCCGATGTCGCGCAGCAGCACCACGCCCCCCTCCGGGCCGCGTCCCACCACCAACTGCTCCAGCTGCTCCGGGCTGCGCAGGCGCCCCTCCATCCGCAGCGGCAGGGTGGTGGCCTGGTCCGGCGGGCCGGGTTCATCGCCCGTTTGCCCCAGGGCCGCCAGCACGTTCTGGGCCTCCAGGGCGCGGCTCACATCGGCGATGGTGAGTTGCCGCTCCAGCAGGGCCGATGGGTTGAGCCACAGCCGGAAGGCCAGGGGGCTGCCGCCGAAGAGGCTCACGCTGCCCACCCCCTCCACCCGCTGCAGCCGCTCCTTCACCACCTGGTTCACCCAGCCGCTGAGGAACTGGGGGCCGTAGCGGCCGTCGCGGGCGCTGAAGCTGAGCACCATCAGCAGGTCGTCGCTGCTGCGGCGCACCTGCACCCCCAGCCGCGCCACCGGTGCCGGCAGTTGCCGCAGCACCTGGTTGGCTTCGTTCTGCGCGTTGATCTGGTTGAGCTCCGGTTCACCCCCCTCGAAGCTGAGGGTGATCGCGCTGCCGTTGGCGCTGCTGCTGGAGCGAATCGTCTGCAGCCGCTCCACACCGTTGAGCTGTTTCTCCAGCAGGGCCGTCACCCCCTGTTCCACCACCTCCGGGTTGCCCCCCGGGTAGGTGCTGCGCACCGTCACCCGGCCGGGGGCGATCTGGGGCAGGTTCTCCACCTGCAGGCCCCCGAGGCTCAAGGCCCCCAGCAGCAACAGCAGCAGGCTCAGCACCAGGCTGAACACCGGCCGGCGCAGGAACAGATCGGAAAGGGTGCGCCGCGGTGGGGTCATGGCTGCTCCAGCCCGGGTTGTTCCTGCAGCCACCGCAGGGTGGCCCGATCCCGCGGACTCAACTCCAGCACCGGCTTGGCCCCCGGCTGGGCGGCCATGGCATCCCCGGCCCGGTCGCTATGGCCCCAGAGCCCGAAGGCATGGCCCAATTCATGCAGGGCCGTGGCCTGGATGGCGAGGGGGGCCTGCCCCGGGCTGATCAGCACCTCCACCCGCGGCTCCAGCTGCCAGGGTCCGCCCCGGCGCACCTCCAGCAGCTGCAGCAGCGCCCGGCCGTGGCTGGCCCGGTTGGCCTGGATCGGCGGCCGTCGTCGTTGCACCAGCACCTGGGCTTGGGTGGGCTCATCCACCACCGTGATCGCCAGCTGCCGTTGCCAGGTGGCGAGGGCCGCCAGCACCGCCCCGTGCCAGCGCTGTTGCCAGATGCCAGTGGGCCCCCGCTCGGTGATGGGCTCCACCCACACGCACCAGTGCCGGCGGCTCGGCCAGCCGGCGGGGGTGGGCCGCAGGGCGTGGCGGTAATCAGCGCTGGCCGCAGGCGGGGGCGGATCCGTTGGGGCCGGCCGCGCGGGGGGGCTCCAGGGCCGCACCTCCGTGGCGATCCCGCAGGGCAGTGTCGCGGCGGGCAGGTCCACGGGAGCTGGGGGCTCAGGCTGTCTGGGGGTTCAGGCCGAGGGCAGGCCCACGCCGCGGGCCATCAGGGTGGCCAGCAGCGGCACCAGGGCGAAGCCCACCAGCTCGATGTTGAGGATCCAGGCCAGGCGGTTGGCCAGGGCTTCGCTCACCTGGGGCAGTTCCCCCTTGCGCAGCGGGATGGCCCAGAGGATGTAGGTGATGGTGGGGTACAGCGACAGGCCACCCACCCCCAGGTAGAGCCCCACCTTCCACCAGAACAGGGGGTTCTCGGTGTAGAAGTCGCTGCCCTGGCCGAAGTAGAGCACCCGCAGGATGCCGCTCACCAGCAGGGCCAGGGCCGCCAGGCCGTACACCACATCGGTGATCACCATCAGGGTGGCGTCCTGTTTGTTGGGGTTGGGCTGGATCAGCCGGCGCTCCAGCACCAGGGCCCCGAAACACACCATGAAACTGAGGTAGTGCACGTAGGCCACGCCGGCCCGGGGCAGCACGGCGGAGACATCAGCGAACAGGGCCGCGGTTGCGGTCATGGCGGGGTTTCTGGGTGGGTTGACCGTAGCGAGCGGTCCCGCCGGTCGTCGTCACCGGGAACACCCGGCGGGAATGTTGAAGCAAATGCAGGGATTGTGATGGCAATCTGCAGTTGCGAAGCAATCGTGAATTCGCGAAGCAAAAGTGAAAGTCGGAAGCCTTTTGGTTGCTTTTCTTTTGCAGCGAAAAAGACCCTAGGTTCGAAACAGCGGCAACGGAACAACATGGCTAGCTCGCTGAGCGCCTTTCTCGGGGAAATCGGACGCCATCAGCTGCTCACACCCGAGCAGGAATTGATGATGGGCCGCAAGGTACAAGCCATGGTGGTGCTGCAGGAGCGCTGCACCATGGCTGGTGGCGTGGGCGATGCCTGCGATTACAACGACATCGAAAAGCGCACCATGCGCGTGGGTGAGCGGGCCAAGGATCAGATGATCACCGCCAACCTGCGCCTGGTGGTGAACCTGGCCAAGCGCTACCAGGGCAAGGGCCTCGACCTGCTGGATCTGATCCAGGAGGGCACCCTGGGGCTCACCCGCGCGGTGGAGAAATACGACCCCACCCGCGGCCACCGCTTCAGTACGTATGCCTACTGGTGGATTCGTCAGGGTCTCAACCGTGCCCTCTCCACCCAGAGCCGCACCATTCGCATTCCGGTGAATGTGAATGAAAAACTCACCCGCCTGCGGGCGGCCAAGGCCCGTTTGCTGCAACGCAATGGCATCCTCCCCAATGCCAAGCAGTTGGCAGTGGCGATGGACCTTCCCCTGGAGGAAGTGGAGGAGCTGCTGGGCTGTGAATTGCGCAGTGTCACCGTCAGCCTGCAGGGGGTGGTGAAGTCGAAATCCGACCCCACGGAACTGGTGGATGTGCTGCCCAGCGATGAGCTGCCGCCCATGGAGCGCTGTGAGCTGGCGGAGCGCAACGCCGCCGTGTGGAAGCTGTTGGATCAGTCCAACCTGACCCCCAAGGAGCGCACCGTGGTGATGCTGCGCTTCGGCCTCGATGGCAGCAACGAATGGCGCACCCTGGCGGAGGTGGCGCGCCTGCTGGGCTGCAGCCGTGAGTATTGCCGCCAGGTGGTGCAGCGCGCCCTGCGCAAGCTGCGCAAGGCCGGCATCCAGAGCGGCCTGGTGGAGGTGGGCTGAGGCCTGCCCGCCCGTGGGTGCTGAACCCATTGATGCGGAGGTGATCTCCAGCAGCGAGGTGGATGAGGGTGCCCTGCGGCGTCTGCTGCGCCGTGCCGGGCGCACCATCGCCCGCCCGGCCCTGGAGTGTCTGGAGCTGCTGCTCGATGCCGACACGCCGCCCCCGGTGAAGCTCACGGTGCTGGCGGCCCTCACCTATCTCTTGGTGCCGCTGGATCTGGTGCCGGATTTCATCCCCGCCGCCGGCTTCAGCGACGACCTCGTGGCCCTCACCGCCCTGCTGGGGATGTGCGGCCGTCACATCACCCCGGCCATCCGGTTGCGGGCGCAACGCAAACTGGATGCCTGGTTCCCCCCCGGGCGCTGATGGCCACCCTCACCCCCGACCAACTGGAGGATCTTCAGGGCTTCATCAAGGACTGGCTGCGCCACACCGGTCGCACCCAGGCGGACCTGCGCCGTGCCCTGCGGGCCAGTTCGATCCGCATGCCGGTGCTGCTGGAGGAGCTGCTGCGGGTGCACAGCCGCGAGGGGCTCACGGGTTTGGCCCAGAAGCTGTGTGAGATCGAGGCCCTCTGGCAGGGGGAGGATGCCGGTGCACCGGGCGATGGGGCCCTGCCGCCGGCCCTCGACGATTCCTTCGGCCAGTTGGATCTGTTGCTGGAGGAAATCCGCCAGATCGCGCCGGACTCGCCAAAGTAGGGGTTGATCGTTCCACCTCAACCCCCATGCGGCATCCGCGCGTGTCCGTTTCGCCCCTTGGCTTGGGGGCCTCGGCGCTGATGGTTGGCGCCGCCCTGGTGGGGGGCTCAGCCTCACCGGTGCTGGCCCAGGCCGGCAGCTACATGCTGGGTCCCGGCAGCAATGTGGGCCCCTCCACCCGGGTGGTGCCGAAGAACTGCGTCACCGCCAAGGACGGCAGCATCACCTGTGACACCCAGATTGTGAATCCCCCGGGGGATACGCCGGCTAAGCCCATTTACGAACCGTTCAAGAACTGAGCTTCGGGGCACACGACGATGTTCAGCGACGAGGGATTCCTGCGGGCCATCAACCGCTTTGAGCGCAGCCTGGCCAAGGTGCTCTCCAGCCTGCTCACGGCGGTGCTGGTGGTGGCCAGCCTCCAGTTGGTGCTGGTCCTCGGGTTCGATCTGCTGGATCTGCGGGTCGACTGGACCGGCGAGGGGCTGATCCGTTTGTTGGATCAGGTGTTGGTGCTGCTGATCGCCCTGGAGGTGCTGCAGAACCTCACCGCCTACCTGCGCGACAACGTGGTGCAGATCGAGCTGGTGTTGGCCACGGCCCTCACGGCCGTGGCGCGGAAGCTGATCGTGATGCCCCCCGGGGTGCAGAAGAATCCCTCCGATCTGTTGGGGCTGGGGTTCGCCGCGGTGGCTCTGGCGGCGTCCTACTGGCTGGTGCGCCAGTCACACATCAGCCGGCGGCCCTCCAGAACAGGGCTAACCACAGGGTCCCCGGAGCCGGATCCGTTGCCACCACGCGATGGCGGCGGCGGGGCGTGATCAGCAGGCTGTCGCCGACGCAGAGGTCGCGAACCTGGGCTTCATTGGCGAACTGCAGTCGGGCACTGCCCCGTAACACCACCACCCATTCCAGCTCCGGCTGGTCGTACCAGAACCCCTCCGCACTGCTGGCCAGGCAGGAGTGAATGCACTCCAGCCGCCAGCC
>VGQL01000027.1 GCA_016882415.1 Cyanobacteria bacterium M_DeepCast_200m_mx_001 | reverse complement strand
CGCAGGCAGGTGTCACCGCTCGGCACCTGCAGCAGCTGGGCCTGGCGGATCTTGGAAATCATGCGGGTGGTGGTAACGCGGGTGGCCCCGATCAGTTCACCGATGCGTTCGTGGGTGAGGCGGAAGGGCAAATCGCACCAGTCGCCGCAACGGCGCCCCATGCGCCGCACCAGCAGAGCCAGCAGGGCGTGAAGCCGCTGCTCGGCGCTGCCCAGGTGGCGGATGCGCAGCAGCTGCAGGGTCCACTCATTCACCGGATCAAAGCCCTCCCCGGCGCGGGGCTCGGCCGCGCTGCTGAACACCAGGGGCGTTAACGCCTCCACGCACACCCCTTCGCTGCAGAGGCGGTCCGTGCGCAGCTGGTCGCCGGGCTGCAGGAAGGCAAGGGTCATGCCCTCGGTTTCCTCGCAGGGGCAGTACACGCGCGCCATGCCCTCCAGCACCTCGATGCAGCTGCCCTCAGGCCGCAGGCTGGGGTCTAGCAGCACGGTCTGCCCCACCGGCATGCGGATGGCCGTCACGGGGGCGTCAGGCAGAAAACGGAACGTCATGGACCCCGACCTACGGGCTAATTGCGAATGCGTCGCAACCTAAACAAGACCCGGCGCTTTTGCAAGCGATTCTCAATAACAACTGCTATTGCATGCGAGAACCGCCGGACGCGCGCCCCGTTCACCGCCCGCCCAGGGGGTATCGGCGCGGCCATCCCTGCAGGGGTGGTACCACCTCTGCCGCAACCTGGTACCACCCTTGGAGAGCCGCGGCGCGCAGCCCGAAGCGCCGCCCTCAGGGCCAGCCGTTGGCCTCCATCAGCTTGACCGCCGCCTTGTTCTTGGCGCCCATCTGCTCGGCGGACACCCCATCGGCCCGGAAGGGGCCAAACCGCTTCAGGATCGGATTGTTGCCCGTGCCCCGCAGCGGATATTCGTTGTTGGCTTCCGCATAGCCGCGGCCGCCGCTGGGGGAGGCCAGAAACTCGATCAGCTTCAAAGCCGCCTGGGGGTTGTTGGAGGTCTTCACCACCCCCGCACCGCTGATGTTCACGTGGGCCGGATCCGGGAACAGCACCTGCAGGCGGCGGGCCAGCGCCTGGTCGGCCGCACCGCTGTCGCCGGCCAGCATCCGCGCCACGTAGTAGGTGTTCACCAGGCCAACACCGCACTCACCGTTGCCAACGGCGCGGATCAGCGGTGTGTCGGAGGTGAACACCGGCTTGGTGACATTGGCGGTCATCCCCTTCACCCAGCGGGCGGCGGCGGCATCACCCCGCAGGATCATCTGATCAGCCACCAGCGACTGGTTGTACACACTGCGGCGATCCCGCAGGCAGAGCTTGCCTTTGAGGGCTGGTTTGGCCAGATCGGCGTAGGTGCGAATACTGCCGGGGGCCACCAGTTTGGGGTTCACGATCACCACCCGCACCCGGCGGGTGAGGCCATACCAACGACCCTTGGAATCCCGCAGCGACAGCGGCACATCCCGCAGCAGGGCCGCGGAGGGCATCGGTCGGAACAGCCCCAGGTCGGCGGCCTTGTCGAGCCGGGCCGCATCCACCAGCACCAGTACGTCGGCTGGGCTGTTCTTGCCCTCGGTGCGCAGGCGCTCGATCAGAGCGTCATCCTTCGCCTCCAGCAGCCGCACCTTGATGCCGGTGCGGACCGTGAACTCCTGATAGAGCTGCTTGTCGGTGTTGTAGTGGCGGGCGGAGTAGACGCCGATCTCCTGGCCCTGGGCTCGGGCCTCCCCCAGCGCCAGGCCGGTGCCCAGGGCTGCTGCGCCGCTCACCGCCAGCAAGGCAGCGCAGCCCAGCCGCTCCAGCCGCCGCAACAGCGACTCCGAGGCCACCAGAGGAGAGGGGGTCTTCAACATGGGGAGTAACAGCACAAACATGCTTCGTCGGCACTATGGGGCGCAGCTGGGCGCCACCGACAGCCCCGCGATCATTGGCCACCCGCCGCTGTGACATTGGTGACATGGGCAGGTTCAGATCCCTGACTCCGTAGGCTTTCGCGCCATGGCCCCCTCCGCCGCCGCCCCGGCGCCCCTGCCGCAACGCAGCCTGCTCGGCTCCGGGGTGTTGCTGCTCTGCGGCCTGGCCCTCTGCCCCGTGGTGGGGCTCGGCCTGTTTGCCCTGCAGGGCTCCGGGGGATTGACCAGCCTGCGGCTGGGCAGCGAAGGCCCCCTGCAGGTGGGCAACACCCTGGCGCTGCTGGCCCTGGTGGGGGTGCTGGCGGCGGTGCTGGGCACCGCCACCGGCTGGCTCACCGCCCGCTGCCACTTCCCCGGCCGCCGCTGGCTGCGCATCGCCCAGCTGCTACCCCTGGCCACCCCCAGCTATCTGCTGGCCGCCACCCTGATCGACCTGGGCAGCCGCCTGGGGCTGCGGGTGCATGGCTTCCTACCCACCACCCTGGTGCTGGTGCTGAGCACCTACAGCTATGTGTTTCTGCTCTCCACCGAGAGCTTTTCGGTGAGTGGCAAGCGCCAGATGGAGGCCTGCCGCAGCCTCGGGGTGGGCCCCTGGGGGAGCTTCCAGCGGGTGGCCCTGCCCATGGCCCTGCCCGCCATCGGCGCTGGCATCGCCCTGGGGGGCATGGAAGTGGTGAACGAACTGGGGGCGGTGGAGCTGCTGGGGGTGCCCACCCTCTCCGGCGGCATCCTGATGCGCTGGCAGCAGGAGGGGGATCCCCAGGCGGCCGTGGCCCTGGCCCTGGTGGCGCTGCTGATCGTGGCGCTGCTGGTGGGGGCGGAACGCCACCTGCGGCGCCGCAGCCGCTGCTGGAACCTGGGCAACGATGGCCAGGCCGACCAGGGCTGGAGCCTCCGGGGTCCCCGCCGCTGGCTCAGCCAGCTGGTGTGCCTGCTGCCGCCCCTGCTCAGCCTGGGGCTGCCGCTGCTGTGGAGCGGCCTCAGCTGGGATCAACTGCAGGCGGAAAACCCGATCGAACTCCTGGGCCTCAGTGGCCGCAGCTTCGGGTTGGCGCTGCTGGCCGCCGGGCTCACCGTGGCGGCGGGGCTGGTGCTGGCGATCGCCAAACGCTGGCTGCCCAACCCGCTGCTGCAGCGGCTCAGTTTCGTGGCTGGCCTGGGCTACGCGGTGCCCGGCACGGTGCTGGCCCTGGCGTTGATGCTGATCGGCGGCCCCCTGGCCCTGGCGCCGCTGCTGCTGTTGGTGTGGGGCTACGGCGACCGCTTCCTGGCGGTGTCCAAGGGGGGGCTGGATGCCGCCCTGGAGCGCATCCCACCGAGCGTCGATGAAGCCGCCACCTCCCTGGGGCAGAGCTGGATCGGCGTGCTGCAGCGGGTGCACCTGCCGCTGCTGCGGGGCCCGCTGCTGGTGGGGGGCTTGCTGGTGTTCGTGGACACGGTGAAAGAGCTGCCGCTCACCTTTGCCCTGCGCCCCTTCGACTTCGACACCCTGGCGGTGCGGGTGTATCAGTACGCCAGCGATGAGCGGCTGGGCGCCGCCCTGCTGCCGGCGCTGTTGATCCTGGGGCTGGGGCTGATCGCCGCCATGGCCCTGGTGCCCAACCTGGAACGGTTGGAGCGGCGCTAACGGCGGGCGATCACGGCGCGGTCGATCAGCTGCCCCTTGCTGTCCCAGGCGGCGACGGTGAGTTCCCGGGGACCCGCCTCCAGCTCGGCAAAGCTGTAGGTGCTCAGGGCACGGGCGCTCTGGTCCGTGGGCAGGATCGGTCGCAGCGAGGCACCGCCACCGCCCACCACCAGGTAGGTGATGCCCTCAATGGGCCGGCTGCGCTCGTAGTTGTGCTCGTGGCCGTTGATGTACAGCTGCACGCCGTGGCGCTGCATCAGTGAGGCGATCTTGCCCCGCAGGCCAGGGTCGTTGCCGTAATAGCCGGAGGAATAGATGGGGTGGTGACCCACCACCACCTTCCAGGGGGCCGTGCTGGTGCCCAGGGCGGAGCGCAGCCAGCGCAGCTGGCCCGCCCAGTCGGCGTTGCCATTGGTGTCGAGCATGAAGAGCTCCAGGTCGCCTCGGCGGAGGTTGTAGTAGCGGCCCTTCATGCCAAAGGGCCGGTAGGCCACCTGGGGGTCGCCGTTGGCGGTGCGGATGTCGTGGTTGCCCAGCACCGCATGGAAGGGCACCTTCGCCGCCAGCAGTTCGGCATAGGGGCGCAGAAAGGTGGCTTCGATGAGCGCCATGTCTCCCGAGGGGTAGATGTTGTCGCCCCCGAGCACCACCAGATCCACTGGGCGTTGGCGATGCACCGCCGCCATCTGGGCCCCCACGGCCCGCTGATGGCTGTTGCCACTGCCGGTGTCCGCCACCGCCAGAAAACGCACCCGATCCGATGGGGTCGGCCCGGACCATCCGGCCGTCGCCCCCAGCACCGCCGCCAGGGCGGACGCACAAACGGTGGCGGGCAACAGCTGCAGCAGCTGGCGGCGGCGCATGGAGCTCAGGCCTTCACAACGGCCCCAGGTTGGCGCACCCGGCCAGTGGGGCTATGGTGAATCTCGAAGTGATCGGCGCGAGACCCAAACGCTCGCCCCCTTGCTTTCATCACCACGAGCAACCTGCGCAGGGCGGTGTGCATCCGCCGAATCGATCAAGACCCGCAGCCGTGTCACCCCATCGGTGACACATGACCGTGATCCGTGAGCGATATCCAACGTCACCACAACCATGGCAACAGCACACTTTCCCCCCCTTGCGCCACAGGCGCGGCCGTCCCAGGGCGGCGTGCGCAGCGGCGCCCATCGCCCCTTGAACCAACCCCACAGCCAACCGGCCGGCACCCCGCCGCCCAGCTGGGAAGAGCTGCTCGGGCGGCGCTGACCCCAGCCTGAGCGGCGCGGCCATGGCCAAGGAGCGCTTCTTCCTCGAGCTCACGCCTCCATCCGAGCTGCTGCGCGACGCCCCCCACGTGGTGATCGTCGGGGGCGGATTTGCCGGGCTCAAGGCGGCCCACACCCTGGCCGGCAAAACGGTGCGGGTCACCCTGATCGACCGGCGCAACTTCAACCTGTTCCAGCCGCTGCTCTATCAGGTGGCCTCCGGGTTGGTGTCAGCCACCGACGTGGCCTCGCCCCTGCGGGTGATGCTCGGCTCAGCCCCCAACATCCAGATCCTGATGGGGGAGGTGGACGACATCGACCCCGCCGCCCAGGTGGTGGCCTTGGGCGACCAACAGCTCCGCTACGACCACCTGATCGTGGCGGCCGGCGCCACCAGCAGCTTCTTCGGCCACGACGCCTGGCAGGCCTTCGCCACACCCATGAAATCGCTCAGGGATGCCATGGCCATCCGCCGGCAGGTGCTCAGCGCCCTCGAGGAGGCGGAGCGCACCCCCGACCCCGACCGACGCCAATGGCTGCAGTCGGTGGTGGTGGTGGGGGGCGGCCCCACCGGCTGTGAACTGGCGGCCTCCCTCAACGATCTGCTGCGCCACACCCTGGAGCGTGACTTCAAACAACTCGACCCCCACCGCAGCCGGGTGACCCTGGTGGACCCGGGGGAGCGGGTGCTGCGGGCCATGGACCCGGAGCTCTCCAGGGCCGCGGGTGAGCACCTGCGGCGCTGCGGTGTGGAACTGCTGCTGGGGGGGCGGGTGCAGGCCATTGAGGCGGGCAGGCTGGTGGTGAGTACCGCCAACGGCCCGGTGACCCTGGAGGCCGGCACCATCTGCTGGACCGCCGGCGTGGCCCCCTCCCCCCTGGGCCAGCTGCTGGCCGAGCGCAGCGGTTGCAGCCTGGACCGGGCCGGCCGGGTGGTGGTGGAGCCGGACTTCTCCATCGCCGGCCATCCAGAGATCCGGGTGGTGGGCGACCTCTGCAGCTATAGCCACACCGCCGATGGCCACCCCCTGCCCGGCATGGCCGGGCCCGCCGTGCAGATGGGGGGCTGGGTGGCCGAGGACATCCTGGCGCGGTTGCAGCACCAACCCCATGGCGCGTTTGCCTTCGCCGATTTCGGCAGCATGGCGGTGGTGGGGCCGCTGTTTGCCGTGGCCAACCTGCGGGGCCTCAAGCTCAGCGGTCCGCTGGGTTGGTTGGTGTGGGGCCTGGCGCACCTGGCGTTCATGCCCGACACGGAAAACCGCATCAGCCTGCTCACCAAATGGCTGTGGCTGATCGTCACTCGCCAGCGTTCGGCGCTGCTGATTCCAGACTCTCCGTGAGCGCCTTCAGGGCGTGGTACACGGGCTGATCCAACAACAGCCGGCTGCCGTAGGCCGCCAGCACCGCCGCCAGCAGAATCCCCGGCAGCAGCTGTTGATCACCCGCCAGCCGCAGGGCAAACAGCACCGCCATCACCGGCAGCTGCGTGGCCCCGGCCAGGCCGGCGGTCATGCCCAGGGCCAGACCCAGCTGCGGCTCCCCCAGGAGCACACCGGCGCTGTGGCCCAGCAGGGCGCCGAAGGCAAAGGCGGGATCGATCAGGCCGCCGGGGATCGACACCCCCAACGCCAGCACCGGCCCCAGCACCCGCAAAAGCAGGGTGAACAGCTCGCCCGGCACCCCACCGGCCAGCTCACCGGTGGCCAGCAGGTGGCGCATCAGCAGTTCACCATCGCCGCCGCTGGCCCCGCCACTGAGCAACAGAAACAGGGCCAACAGACCGCCCACCGCCAGCCCCAGCCGCAGGGGCTCGCGCCGGGCCCGTTGCCAACAGCGGCGGCTGAAGGCCAGCAGCAACCGGGCGAACACGCCCCCCAGCAGCCCCCCCACCAGGCCGATGGGCACGGCCCACAGCAGCTGCTGAAGTTCAGGCGGCTGGGCCCCCATCACCCCCAGGGCGAATTCCGGCTGGCCCCCAAGGCTGCTCACCGCCGCCGCCGCCGCACCCACCAACAGGGCCGGCCAGATCAGCTGCGGTGAAAAGCTGCCGAGGAATTCCTCCACCACGAACACCACCCCCAGCAGGGGGGTGTTGAAGCCACCGGCCAGGCCGGCACCGCCCGCCAGGGCCAGCAGCTGCGCCTGGCTCAACCCCGGCAGCCATGCGGGGAAGCGGCGCCGCAGGCCCTGGGCCACGGCGGCACCCACATGCACCACCGGACCCTCGCGGCCCAGGGGCAACAGGCTGAGGGTGGCGAGGCCCCACAGCACCAGCCGATGCAGGCTGGGGCGTACCCCCAGCAGACGATCCGACTGGGATGGCTCCTCGATGCTCGCCATCACCTGGGGAATGCCGGAGCCCGCGCCGGCGGCCAGCACCCTCCGCTGCAGCACCAGCAGCAACGGCACCACCAGCAGCGGCGAGCAGGCGAGCGCCAGGGTTAGGGGTGTCCAGGGGTCGCCACTGAAGGCCGGCAGGCGGCCGAGCAGGTGGTCCTGCCAGCGATCCATCCCGTTGAACGGCCAACAGACCAGCCCCACCAGGGCGCCCAGGGCCAACAGCTGCAGCAACGAGAGCCCGAGGGGCCGCAAACGGCGTCTGGTGATCACACTCTTTTCACCCCGTCCAACCCGTTGATGGGAGCAGGGGGACTTGAACCCCCACAACGTTGCCGTCTGCGGATTTTAAGTCCGCTGCGTCTACCAATTCCGCCATGCTCCCAGGCGCCGCAAGGCATCCCCCGCCTTGGGACGTCCATCCTAGATTCCGTCAAGAACAGCACCGCCGCCGTGCCCCTGCCTGGGTTTCTCAGCTCCCTCTCCAGCACAACCCTGCTGGTGATCGGTGCCTACATCGCCCTCGGCGGCGCCTACCTGGTGGTGGTGCCCCTGGCGCTGATGGCCTGGATGGCCAAGCGCTGGACCGTGATGGGCAAGCTGGAGCGCACCGGCATCTATGGCCTGGTGTTCCTGTTCTTCCCCGGCCTGATCCTGTTTGCCCCGTTCGTGAATCTGCGGCTCCAGGGCCAGGGCCCCCAGGCATGAGTCAACCCGCAACGGCCGGCGGCATCACCCGCGGCAAGGCCCTGCTGATCGGCCTGGCCCTGTTCGCCGTGGGGGGTGCCGGTTACTGGGGTTTCCAGGCCGCGGGCCTGGAGGGCTTCTCCGCCGGCATCGCCGCCCAGCTGCTGTTGGTGGCGATCGTGGTGGTGTGGACCGGCTCCTATTTGTTGCGGGTGGTCACCGGCAACATGACCTACATGGAGCAGCGGCGCCGCTACCGCTCCGCCTACGAGTCCGCCACCGATGAGGAGCTTCAGAAGCGCTTCGACGCCCTGAGCCCCGAGGAACAGGCGCAGCTGTTGCAGGAGATGGGGGAAAGCGCCAACCCGCCGACCCCATAGGCTCAGCGGCAGATCCAGCGCGGCCGTGACCCCCAGCACCCCGATCCAGCAGCGCTTCGGGCAGCTGCAGAGCCAGGGCCGTTGTGCGCTGATGCCCTTCCTGATGGCGGGCGATCCAGACCTGGCCACCACCCGCGCCAGCCTGCTGGCCCTGCAGGCGGCCGGGGCCGATCTGATCGAACTGGGCATCCCCTACAGCGATCCCCTGGCGGACGGCCCGGTGATCCAGGCCGCCGCCAGCCGCGCCCTTGGCGCCGGCACCACCCCCGGGCGGGTGCTCGAGATGTTGAGCGGCCTCCGGGGTGAGCTCAGCATCCCGGTGATCCTGTTCACCTACAGCAATCCGCTGCTCAACCGCGGCATGGAGCGCTTCTGCAGCGACGCCACCGATGCCGGCGCCGCCGGGCTGGTGGTGCCCGACCTGCCCCTGGAGGAGGCGGAAAAGCTCTCCGCCATCGCCAGCGCCGCCGGCCTCGACCTGGTGCTGCTGGTGGCCCCCACCACCCCAGCGGAACGCATGGGCCGCATCGCCGCGGCCAGCCGGGGGTTCACCTATTTGGTGAGTGTCACCGGCGTCACGGGGGTGCGCACCACGATCGAATCGCGGGTGGCGGGCCTGGTGCAGCAGCTCAAGGCCATGGGGCCCACCCCGGTGGCCGTGGGTTTTGGCATCTCCGGACCGGAGCAGGCCATCCAGGTGCGCGACTGGGGGGCCGATGGGGCCATCGTGGGCAGCGCCCTGGTGAAGGTGATGGCCGCCGCGCACCACGGCGGCGGTGATGTGGCCGCCGCGGCCGGGGCTTTCTGCGGCGAGCTGCGCAGCGCCCTCGACAGCTGAGCCACGGCCGCCTTGGCGCAGCGGCCGTGGCGGCGAAAAGCCGTCAGAATCAGTCCGCGTCGCCCCGTCATCCGGCCATGGCCCACCGCACCCTGCTCGCCGCCGGCCTGCTGCTGGGGGGCCTGGGCCTGGCACCGGCCGCCCTGGCCGGATCCACCACCTATCAATCGGCCATTTCCGAGGTGGATGCCTGCAACCAGGCCCAGTACCTGATGCCCGCCAAGGCCACGGTGCAAGGCTTCGTGCTCAAGACCCGCAGCGATAGAACCGGGGCCATCAGCTTCAGCTGCCGCGTGAATTGGACCGACAAGGCCAGCGCCCAGCCCACGGACCGGCCGATCCTGTTCCCTGGCAAGGTGCGCCAGCCCTGGTTCGCGGCGGGCTGGCTGTAACGGGCCGGCTTGGGCGGGAGGGTAGGTTGCGGGCCCTCAACCGCCGTTCACCATGCGCTTCGTGCTCTGGGGCACCTACTGCGACAACGCACTGGACAAGCGCACCCCGCACCGGGAGGAACACCTGGCGGGTCTGCAGCGGCAGAAAGACGCCGGCATCCTGATCACCCTCGGGCCCACCGAGGGAAGCACCCACGTGTTTGGCATTTACGAAGCCGAGAGCCAGGCGCAGGTGGAGGAGCTGCTCCACAACGACGTCTACTGGCGCAACGGCATCTGGACCGCCCTGCAGGTGTACCCCTGGATCCAGGCCTTCTAGCCCTTCGGCCAACCCGCCTGGGCCTGTTGCCAGACGTAGGCCGCCACCTGCTCCACCCCCGCTTCCCCCAGCACGGCCCCGTAGCCACCCATCTGGCCCACACCATTGGCAGCAATGGCGGCAATGGCGTCTGCCGAAGCCAGCCCCTGGCGCTCCAGGGCCGCCAGTTTGAGGGTCTTGCCGCGGCGAATGATGTTGCCGCCGTTCACGTGGCAGCCGGCGCAGTGCTGGGAAAACAGGGCGGCACCGTTGCCACCGGTGGCGGGCAGGTCACCCGAGCCCCAGGCCGCCGCCGGCCAGAACACCAGCAGGGCGGGCAGCAGCACCGCCAACACCCCTGAGCACAACTGGCTCCAGCAGCGACGCACCATCCATCCACCGGCTTGCTTCACCAATCTGGCGCGGGCACGCTGAAATGGGGCGACCCCCACGGCCCTGCATGCTGTCGTTTCTGCACAGCGCCGACTGGCAGATCGGCAAGCCCTATGCCCGCGTGCAGGACCCCGACAAACGGGCTCGGCTGCGGCAGGTGCGCATCGAAGCCATCGCCCGCATCGGAGCGCAGATCACCCCCAGCAAGGCCAGCCTGCTGCTGGTGGCCGGGGATCTGTTTGATTCCCCCACCCCCAGCAGCAGCGATGTGAGCGCCGTGTGCCAGGCCATCGGCAAGCTGGAGCTGCCGGTGCTGGTGATCCCCGGCAACCACGACCACGGCGCCCCAGGCAGCGTGTGGCACACCCCCTTCTTCCAGGCGGAGCAGCGCCGGCGGGCCCCCAACCTGCAGGTGCTGCTGGAGCGCCAGCCGCTGGAGTTGGAGCAGGCGATCGTGCTGCCCTGCCCGCTGCTGCGCCGCACGGACAGCCATGACCCCACCGCCTGGGTGCGGCAGCTGGATTGGTCGACGCTGCCGGCCGACAAGCCGCGGCTGCTGCTGGCCCACGGCTCGGTGCAGGGCTTTGGCGCCGCCGACCTGGACACCCACCTGGATGCCGACGAAGAAAACCCCGCCAGCGCCAGCAACCGCCTGCAACTCGATGCCCCACTGCTGGAGCAGCTGGACTACGTGGCCCTGGGGGATTGGCACGGCCTCAAACAGGTGAATCCCCGCAGCTGGTACAGCGGCACGCCGGAGCCGGATCGCTTTCCCCGCAACGACGACTACCAGGGGGGGCAGGTGCTGGCGGTGACGGCCCAGCGGGGGCAACTGCCGGCGGTGCAACCGCGGCCCACCGCCTGCCTGCGTTGGCTGCCGCTGCGGGTGGAGCTGCAATCCAGCGCCGACGTGGAGCGGCTGGAGCGGCAGCTGGAGCAGCTGCTGGGGGATGAGCCGGGCCAGCAGCTGCTGCTGCTGGAGGAGCAGGGCAGCCTCAGCCTGGAGGGGCACCGCCGCTACGACGCGCTGCTGGAGCGCTGGGAGGCACAACTGCTGCGGCTGAAGCGCCGGGGCCGCTGCGGCACCAGCCCCGATGCCCAGGAACTGGCGGAGCTCTGCGGCCGCTCCGACGATCCCCTGATCGCCCGGGTGGCCAGCGATCTGCAGCAGGAGCTCAGCACCAGCAGCGACCCCGATGACACCGCCGTGCTGCAGCTGGCCCTGGCGGAATTGCATCGCTGCCTGCGGGCCGAGCCATGCGCTTAGTCAGCTGCCGGCTGCGGCAGGTGCGCCAGCACGGCGACCTGGAGCTGCGCTTTGGGCGACAGCTCACCCTGATCGGCGGCCCCAACGAAGCGGGCAAGAGCACCCTGGTGGAGGCGCTGCACAAGGGGCTGTTTTTGCGGGCCACCGCCACCGGGCGCGGTGTGGAGGAACTGCGCTCCCGCATCCATGCCGGCCTGCCGGAAATTGAGATCCGCTTTGAGGCGGCCGGTGAGCTCTGGCAGGTGCGCAAACGCTTCTCCGGCTCCAGTGGCACCTGCCAGCTGAGCGGGAGCCGCAGCCCCTCCCTCAGCGGCCCCGCCGCGGAGGAGCGCCTGGCCCAGCTGCTGGGGTACGACGCCCCCGTGGAGGGGCGCCGCATCGCCCAACTGCCGGAACGCTGGGCCCACCTGTGGGTGCGCCAGGGCAGCGCCGGGGACAACCCGCTCGAGGGCAACCAGGAGCGCTACGACTACGGCCGGCTGGTGGATCAACTGCAGGGCCGCGGCGGCGGCGTGGCCGTGACCTCCCCCCTGGATCAACAGGTGCTGGCGCAGCTGGAGCAGCGGCTGGGGGCCAGCTACACCGCCACCGGCCGGGTGAAGGCCGGCAGCCCCCTGGCCCTGGCCCAGCAGCGCGACGCGGAGGCCGCCGAGGCACTGCAACAGGCCCGCCAGCGGGTGGTGGATCTGGAAGACGCCATGGAGCAGTGGCGCCACATCGGCGAGCGGCTGGAGACGATCGACCGCCAACGGCGACCCGCCCTGCAGCGTCAGCTGCAGCTGCTGCAGCGGCGCCAGCTGCTGCAGGCCGAACTGCAACCCCTGCTGCAACAGCAGCAGCAGCGGCGGCAACTGCTGGAGCAGCACACCCAGCAACAACAGGAGCAGGGCCGCCTGCAGCAGCAGCTTGAGCAGCTCCAGGGCCAGCAGCGCCAGCAGCAACAGCAGCAGGACGAGCAGGGGGCCCAGCAGCGCCTGGACAGCTCCGAGCAGCAACGGCTGCTGTTGCAGCAGGAGCTGCTCCAACAACTGCTGGATCTGCGGCAGCTGGAGGCGGAACAACGAACCCTCCATGAGCACCGGCAACAACTGCAGCGGTTGCAGGCGGAGGCGGAGCAACTCAAGGTGCAGCTGGGGGAGCTGCCGGAGATCAGTGCCGATCAGGTGCGGGAGCTGCGGCAGGGGGAGCAGGCCCTGCTCCAGCTCGAGACCCGCTGCCAGGCCATGGCCACCGGGCTGGAGGTGATCGCCAGCGACCAGCCCCTGGCGCTGGAGGGGGAGGCAGCGCCCCTGGGGCCCGGTGATCAGCGGCTGCTGAGCCAACCGGTGCAGCTGCGGATCGGCACGGGGGTGGTGCTGCGGCTCAGCCCGGGTGGGGGCGACACCCTGCCGGCCCTGCTGCGCCAACGCCAAGAGGGTGAACAACGGCTCCAGCGGCAACGGCAACAGCTGGGGGTGGGCAGCAGCGAGGAGGCCGAACAGATCGAGCGGCGGCGCCGCAGCCTGGACACCCAGCTCACCAACCTGCGCCAGGCGGCGCGGGCCATCCCCTGGGCGGGGCTGGAGGAGCGGCTGGGGCAATTGGAACCGCGCCGCCAGCGGCTGGAGAGAGCCCTCCAGGACCAACAGCGCCCCCTCGAGCAGCTGGCCCAAAGGCCCGATGCACCAGGGGATCCGCAGCACCTGGAGCGTCACGACCTGGACACCTGGCTGCAGCAGCTCAAAGCCAGCGGCAGCGCCCTGGGGCGCGACCTGGAGCGGCGGGCCCAGGAGCACGAGCGGCGGCAGGCCCAGGCGCAGCAGCTGCAGGGCCAGCTGGAGAGCCTGCGCAGCCGGCTGGCCCAACTGGAGGGCTCCCTGCGGGTGATCGATGAGCGGTTGCAGGCCCTGGGGAACGATGCACCCAGCGCCCTGCAGGAGGGGCAACGGCAGTTGCAGCAGATCGATGCGGAGCTCGAGCCCCTGCGGACCGGGGATGGGGGATCCCCCGCAACCCTGGAGGCGGCCCTGGAGGCGCTGGAGCAGGAGAAAAGCCAGCTGCTCAGCCAGCGGGGGCAGGCGGAGCAGCTGTGCCAGAGCCTCGGGGCCCTCAACCCCCAGGCGGAGCTGGAACAGCAGCAGGCCCGCTGGGAGGAAACCCAGGCGGAACGCCAACGGCTGGAGCGCCAGGGCCAGTCCCTGCAGCTGCTGCAACAGCGGTTCCATCGGGCCCAGGCGGAGCTGGCCAACCGCTACAGCGAACCGCTCCGGGAGGCGATCCGCCCCTACCTGGCGGAACTGGGGAGCGAACCGGGGGTGACGCTGCTGAGCTTTGACCCCCAACAGGGCTTTCAAAACCTGCAGCTGCGCCAGCGGGGGGAGGCCTACGGGTTCGGCCAACTCAGCGGCGGCATGCGCGAACAACTGGCGGCGGCCCTGCGGCTGGCGATGGCGGAGGTGTTACTCCCCGCCTACGACAACGGCCTGCCGCTGGTGTTCGATGACGCCTTCAGCCAGAGCGATCCGGAGCGGCTCCTCGGCCTCACGCGCATGCTGCGCCGCGGCATGCAACAGGGGGTGCAACTGGTGCTGCTCAGCTGCACGCCCGCCAGCTTCCAGAGCACACTGGTGGAGGAGGCGGCGGCACCGCCGAGGACAGCTGCCGCCAAAACAAATCCCCCCGCCAACGGCGAGGGGATTCACAAGGAGCCACCGGCTGTGGTGAGCGTGACGTTGGGCTAAGGGCCCAGCGCATCAATCCCTAGGGATCAATCCTCGTCGTCTTCGCTGGAGCCCACGGGGATCAAACGGATCTGCTTACGACCCAGCTTGATTTCAAACTCATCGCCGGGCTGGAGATCCAGCAGGGCGGTGTAGGCCTTACCGATCAGCAGATTGCCGTTGCCCTGCACGGTGGCCACATAGCTGAGTTTGCGGCCGCCTTTGCCCACCTTGCCGCCACCGGAGAGCTCAACACCCTTGGCCTCCAGCAGCGCTTCGTAGAAGGCGGTGAAGTTCAGCCGCTCGCCGCCATCCTTCTTGGACGACACATAACCGCAGGATCGGACAATCTCCGACTTGCCCACATCGCCAAGCTCTTTCACCTTGGCCAGTAGATCAGATCCAGTGAGCATTGCTGTGGTGCAGTGATTAATCAACACCGCGAACTTACAGCATCACTGCAAGAGTGACCATGCCAATCCGCCTTGAATGGCAGAACAATCACCGCAAACTGTGAGCGAGCTGTGACATGGATCAGCACAAGCCTGTGCAGCCACATCCCCTGCGGCCATTGGTTCTGGCGGATCTCGATGTCCTGCGGGAGATCTATCTCGAGGCGGTGCAGCATGCGGAGGCCTCGCTGTATTCGGAGCGGCAACGCCGCGCCTGGAGCCACTGGGCCGATCAGCTGGGGGACAGCCTGCGCCATGGCGAAGGGCTGATGAGCTGCTCCGCCGATGGCACGGGGGAAGCCTTCGCCCTGCGGCTGCCCGCCGATCGCGTCGCCCTGCTCTACTGCCGGCCCCGCAGCCAGCGGCAGGGGCGGGGCCGGCAGCTGCTGCGGGCCGTGGAGGAGCAGGCGCGGCGGGCGGGCTGCCACCAGCTGCACACCGAAGCGAGCCTGCTCTCGCAACCGCTGTTCAGCGCCGAAGGTTGGCGGGTGAGCTGGCGGGAGGCCCTGCTGATCCAGGGGGTGCCGTTCCAGCGCTTCCGCATGCACAAACCCCTGGGGCCACACTGAGAACCCCAGCACCACCTGAAGCCATGGCCGAAGCCCAGCTGCAGCAATTCCTGGAGAAGGTGAGGCAGCTGAACGCCTTCGTGGCCCTGAGCGAACAGCAACCG
>VGQL01000026.1 GCA_016882415.1 Cyanobacteria bacterium M_DeepCast_200m_mx_001 | reverse complement strand
GCCCGCCCGGATCCTGATCACCGGGGCCAGCGGCTGCGTGGGGCAGCACATCGCCGACCTCCTCTACCGCGAAACCGACGCCGAGCTGCTGCTGTGGCTGCGGGATCCCGAGAAGCTCACCGCCGTGCCGCGGCAGGATCCGCGCATCACCCTGCTGGTGGGCGACCTGCGGGACGCCGAGCCCCACCGCGCCCAGATCGCCTCGGCCACCCGCATCATCCACACCGCCACCGCCTGGGGGGATCCGGAGCGGGCCCTGCAGGTGAACGTGGTGGCGGTGAAGGCGATGCTGGCCGCCACCGACCCCGCCGTGCTGGAGCAGGTGGTGTATTTCTCCACCGCCAGCATCCTGGATCGCCATCTGCAGCTGCTGCCGGAGGCCATGGCCTACGGCACCGAATACATCCAGACCAAGGCCCAGTGCCTGGAGCAGCTGGAGACCCACCCCCTGGCGGAACGGATCGTGGCCGTGTTCCCCACCCTGGTGTTCGGCGGGCAGGTGGATGGCGGTGGCCGCTTCCCCACCAGCTACCTCACCGCCGGGCTGCGCGAAGGGGCCCGCTGGCTGTGGCTGGCCAAGTGGCTGCGCACCGACGCTTCCTTCCACTTCATCCACGCCGCCGACATCGCCCGGGTGTGCGCCCACCTGGCCACCACCCCGCAGCGCCCCAACCCGGAAGTGGGCCAGGGCAAGGTGCGCCGGCTGGTGTTGGGGCAGCCCGCCGTCACCGTCAATCAGACGGTGCGCAGCCTGGTGGGCTGGCGCCGCGGCTGGATGCCGCCGGTGGGGCTGGAGCTGAGCGAATGGCTGATCGAAGGGTTGATCAAGCTGCTGCGCATCGAGGTGAACGCCTGGGACCGCTTCTCGATCCGCCAGCGCCATTTCGTGCACGACCCCATCAGCCCGCCGGAGCGCTTCGGCATGGTGAGCCACGCCCCCACCCTGGAGGCGGTGTTCGAGGACGCCGGCCTGCCCCGCTAGGGCACCCCGGGCCGGCGCGGCCACGGGCCAGGTGACAAATGTTGCAAACCTCTGCAGCGGCGGCGACACAGGGCTCAGTCGCCTTCTAGCTTGGCCGGGTTGCACGAGCTCCGATGCGCCGTCTTCTCTCTCTGATTGCTCTTTGCCTGGCGCTGGTGCTGGGTGCCGCCCCCAGCTTTGCCGCTGATGCCGACCACGGCGGTCAGATCTTCTCCGCCAACTGCGCGGCCTGCCACATGGGCGGTGGCAACGTGGTGAACGCCGAGCGCACCCTCAAGAAGGAAGCCCTCGAGTCGTACCTGGCCAACTACAGCGCCGGCCATGAAGAGGCCATCCAGTACCAGGTGACCAACGGCAAGAACGCCATGCCCGCCTTCGGCGGCAAGCTGAGCGCCGGCGACATCGCCGACGTGGCCGCCTACGTGGAGTCCATGAGCCAGAAAGGCTGGGCCTGATCCCCACCCCTGGCCCCAGGGCCACCGAGGCCGCCCCTGCCGGGGCGGCTTTTTTGTGGCCCGTCGCCGTTTGTTGCCAGGTTGGTACCCCGGCGTCATGGTGCCCGCAGCAGCCCTCAGCGCGATGGTCCTGCCCGCCCCCGAGAACAACCCAGCGGCCGTTGCCTCGGCCACTGAGGCCGCCGCCGCCCGGGCCGCCGCCTTCCTGAAGGCCGCCCGGCTGCCGGCCATCGCCCCGTTGCCGGGCAGCGCGCCCCTGCCGGAGAGCGGGCCCGGCTCAGTCCGGCGCCCCTAGGCGCCGCCGCTGCTCCAGCACCTCCAGGTAGAGGTCTTCGGGCACCTCGCGGATGTCGTATTCGCTGGGCAACACCCCGTGGGCATGGCGATGCACCACCAGCCAGCAGTTGCGCTCCGCATCGCTGGCGGTGGCATCAAAGGTGAAGGATTGCCGCGCCAGATCCAGCACCAGCTGCTCGTGCGTTTGCTCAGCCATTCGCCACACTGGGGCCATCGACACCGCGACATCATCGCCACCGGAGCGCCGCCCCAGGCGAACCGCCGGTTGACCGACCCTGCCGGGACGGCCTGCACCACCCCAGGGCGGAGGACCGCCACGGCCGATTCGGTTCTCACCCGCGTCAGCTCCGAACAGCGGCCATACGGTTTGAGCAATCGATCCACTCCGGGAGGTCACCCATGCATCCCACCGCCGAGCTGTTCACCGAGAAGGCCTGGGCCGCCGTGGTGGCCGCCCAGCAGCTGGCGCAGCAGCGACGCCAGCAGCAGATGGAGTGCGAGCACCTGTTCGCCGCCCTGCTGGCCCAGCAGGGGCTGGCGGGCCGCATTCTCGAGAAGGCGGGTGTGGACCTGGGCACCCTCAGCCAGCGGGTGGATGCCTTCATCGCCGGCCAGCCCAGCCTCAGCGCCCCACCCGACAACGTCTACCTGGGCAAGGGGCTCAACACCCTGCTGGACCAGGCCAACGAACTCAAGGGCAGCTATGGCGACAGCTACATCGCCATCGAACACCTACTGCTGGCCCTGGCCATCGACGACCGCTGCGGCAAGCAGCTGCTGTCCCAGGCTGGGGTCAACGCCGATCAACTCAAGGAGGCCGTTCAAGCCGTGCGCGGATCCCAAAAGGTGACCGACCAGAACCCCGAAGGCACCTACGAATCCCTGGAGAAGTACGGGCGCGACCTCACGGCCGCCGCCCGGGAGGGCAAGCTCGATCCGGTGATCGGCCGCGACGAGGAGATCCGTCGCACGATCCAGATCCTCAGCCGCCGCACCAAGAACAACCCGGTGCTGATCGGCGAACCCGGCGTGGGCAAGACCGCCATCGTGGAGGGGCTGGCCCAGCGCATCGTCAATGGCGACGTGCCCCAGGCCCTGCAGAACCGTCAGCTGATCGCCCTCGACATGGGGGCCCTGATCGCCGGCGCCAAATACCGCGGCGAATTCGAGGAGCGGCTCAAGGCCGTGCTCAAGGAGGTCACCGCCTCCGAGGGCCAGATCGTGCTGTTCATCGATGAGATCCACACCGTGGTGGGGGCCGGTGCCACCGGTGGCGCCATGGATGCCAGCAACCTGCTCAAGCCGATGCTGGCCCGCGGCGAGCTGCGCTGCATCGGCGCCACCACCCTGGATGAGCACCGCCAGCACATCGAGAAAGACCCGGCGCTGGAGCGCCGCTTCCAGCAGGTGTTCGTGGATCAACCCACGGTGGAGGACACCATCTCGATCCTGCGGGGCCTCAAGGAGCGCTACGAGGTGCACCACGGCGTGCGCATCGCCGACAACGCCCTGGTGGCCGCCGCGGTGCTCAGCAGCCGCTACATCGCCGACCGCTTCCTGCCGGACAAGGCCATCGACCTGGTGGATGAATCGGCGGCGCGCCTGAAGATGGAGATCACCTCCAAGCCGGAGCAGATCGACGAACTCGATCGCCGCATCCTGCAGCTGGAGATGGAGAAGCTCTCCCTGGGGCGCGAATCCGATGCCGCCAGCCGCGACCGGCTGGAGCGCCTGGAGAAGGAGCTGGCCGACCTCAGCGAGCAGCAGAGCGCCCTCAATGCCCAGTGGCAGAAGGAGAAGGGCTCCATCGACGCCCTCGGCGCCCTCAAGGAGGAGATCGAGCAGGTGCAGCTGCAGATCGAGCAGGCCAAGCGCAGCTACGACCTCAACAAAGCCGCTGAGCTGGAGTACGGCACCCTGGCGGAGCTGCACAAGCAGCTGGCCGCCAAGGAGGAGGAGCTCACCGCCGGCGGCGGCGACAAGACGCTGCTGCGGGAGGAGGTCACCGAGGAGGACATCGCCGAGGTGATCGCCAAATGGACCGGCATCCCCGTGACCAAGCTGGTGCAGAGCGAGATGGAGAAGCTGCTGCATCTCGAGGATGAGCTGCACACCCGCGTGGTGGGCCAGGCCCAGGCGGTGACCGCCGTGGCCGATGCCATCCAGCGCTCCCGCGCCGGCCTCAGCGACCCCAACCGACCCATCGCCAGCTTCCTGTTCCTCGGCCCCACCGGCGTGGGCAAAACGGAACTGTGCAAGGCCCTGGCTTCGCAGCTGTTCGACAGCGAGGAGGCGATGGTGCGCATCGACATGTCCGAGTACATGGAGAAGCACGCCGTCAGCCGCCTGATCGGCGCCCCTCCGGGCTACGTGGGCTACGAGGAGGGCGGCCAGCTCACCGAAGCGGTGCGCCGCCGGCCCTATGCCGTGATCCTGTTCGACGAGGTGGAGAAGGCCCACCCCGATGTGTTCAACGTGATGCTGCAGATCCTCGATGACGGCCGCGTCACCGATGGCCAGGGCCGCACGGTGGATTTCACCAACACGGTGCTGATCCTCACCAGCAACATCGGCAGCGCCTCGATCCTCGATCTGGCGGGCGACCCGGCCCGCCACGGCGAGATGGAATCACGGGTGAATGAGGCCCTGCGGGCCCACTTCCGGCCGGAATTCCTCAACCGGCTCGACGAAACGATCATCTTCCACAGCCTCAGGCAGGAGGAACTGCGGCAGATCGTCGACCTGCAGGTGCGGCGCCTGACCCAACGGCTCGCCGACAAGAAGCTGGGGCTCGAACTCAGCACCGCCGCCCTCGACTGGCTGGCGGGGGTGGGCTACGACCCCGTCTACGGCGCCCGGCCCCTGAAGCGGGCGATCCAGCGGGAGCTCGAGACGCCGATCGCCAAGGGGATCCTGGCAGGCCAGTTCACCGGCGGCCACACCGTGGCCGTGGAGGTGGAGGGGGAGGGGCTGGCGTTCAGCCAGCGCGACCCCGCCCGCCTGCCGGTGCTGGCCTAGGGGCGTTCTCTCACTGGGGCAGCAGGGCGTCGATCCGGGCGGCCAGCTCCAGATCGAGGTTGGAGAGGCCGCCGGTGTCGTGGGTGGTGAGCTCGATCACCACCCGGTTCCACACATTGCTCCACTCGGGATGGTGGCCCATCGCCTCGGCGATCAGGGCCACCTTGGCCATGAAGCCGAACGCCTCCACGAAGTCGGCGAAGCGCAGCTCACGGCGCAGCTTGTCGCCATGGAGCTGCCACTGGGGCAGCCGCTGGGGCAGGGTGGAGCGCTGCTCGGCGGTGAGGGGAGTGGCGGCCATGGCAACGACGGGGCATTACCCGCAGCTTGGCTCACCCAAAGCGGTAATGCTTGCGAACGGCGGCGTGCACCTCCCACTGGCAGCTGAGGCCAGCGGCAAACTCCACCAGGTCTCCGGCCCCAAAGGTCACCGGCGTCCCGCCATCGGGGGTGACGGTCACCTCCCCCTCCAGCAGCAGACAGGTTTCCGGTTCGTCGTAGGTCCAGGGGAAGCTGCTGACGCCACAGCTCCAGATTGGCCAGGCGTTGACGCCTAGCTGGGCCAACTGCTCCGCCGACGGATGGGGGGTGACACGGATCGACGCAGCCATGCAACCGCAGTGGAGGGCTGCACGATCCTGGCCTACGCGCCGAGCAGATGCAGGCTCAACTGGCGCCGCTGACCGCGGGCCCGGTGCTCCCACAGGTACACCGCCTGCCAGGTGCCCAGCACCAACCGCCCCTGATCAAACGACAGCCCCAGGCTGGTGGTGGTGAGGGCCGTGCGGATGTGGGCGGGCATGTCGTCGGGGCCCTCATCGTCATGGGCGTATGGCTGCGACAGCCCCCCCTGGGGCACCAGGGCCCGCAGGTAGGCGGTGAGGTCCTGCAGCACCCGCGGGTCGGCGTTCTCGTTGATGGTGAGGCTGCAACTGGTGTGCAGCACCACCAGTTGCAGCAGCCCCCGCTGCAGGCCGCTGGCCGTCACCTCCCCCTGCAGGCTGACGGTGAGATCGGTGAAGCCCTCGCCGGCGGTGGTCACCGTCAGGCGGCGCAGGTCCTGTCGGAGCATGAAAAGCTGGGGCAACCCCCTTAGCTTGGCGGCATGACGCTGACCCCGTCCATGCGCTTCTCCCCCAGCCCCCTGCGCGCCGGCCTGCTGGCCGGCCTGGCCTGTGCCGCCCTCGGCGCCCTGCAGCTCCCCGCCCAGGCCCAGCGGGTGGTGCCCAAGCTCGGCACCCTCTGCCCCCTCGGTTATGTGGACACCCTCAACGGCAAGTGCTCCACCCTCGGGCTGATGACCTACACCGTGAAGCCCACCAACGGCCAGGCCTGCCCCGAGGGCTGGATGAACGTGGGCGGTGGCTACTGCCGCCAGAAGTGAGCACCCCGGCGCTCACGCTGCTCTACGACGGCGCCTGCCCCCTCTGCCTGCGGGAGGTGCGCTTCCTGAGCCAGCGGGATGCACGGCTCCATGGCGATCGGCCACGGCTCGCCTTTGTCGACGTGGATGCGGCGGGCTACAACCCGGAGCAGCACGGCGGCATCAGCTACCGCGCCGCCATGGGTCGCATCCATGCCATCGACGCCGACGGCCGGGTGCTCACCGACGTGGCGGTGTTCCGCGCCGCCTACGCGCAGATCGGCCTGGGCTGGCTCTATGCCCCCAGCGGCTGGCCCGGCCTGCGGCAGATCAGCGATGGCCTCTACGGCCTCTGGGCCCACTGGCGCCTGGCGGTGACGGGTCGCCCCAGCCTCGATCAGCTCTGCAGCTGCCGCAGCGGCTCAGAAGCGATGCAGGATCAAGCGTGAGGCCAGGCGGGTATCCAGCAGCAACAGCAGCAGGCCCCCCATCAGGCTGAGCATCGCCAGCACGAAACAGCTCACCACAATCGGCGTCAGATCCACCACGGCGATGGCCCCCAGAAAGGTCACCGCCACCACCGCCGCCACCAGCACACCGGTGATGGTCACCAGGGCGCTGGCGCGGGTGAGCAGGGCCATGCGACGGCGCAGCAGCTGCAGATCACCCGTGGCGGTGGCATCCCCCTGCACCACCAGAGCCCGCTCGATCACCCGCGTGAGCCGGGAGCTGATCACCCCCAGCAGGCCGGAGATGGCGGTGAGCAGGAACACCGGCGCCACCGACAGCTGGATCGCCCTGGCCAGCCCCAGCACCGGGGAGCCGGCCTCCGGCAGGGCCGCGAGGGGCAGGGTGAGCATCGATGCACGGGTGGGGCAGGCCCCAGCAAACCGGGCCGGGGCTGCGGCGTCGACCCCACGCCTGCCAACCTGAAGCAGGCCGCACCGGCGGCGGCCCCACACCAACCATGACGCTGATCACCAGCCGCTACGGCGGCCAGCTGCGCTGCCATAGCGAGCACGGTCCCTCCGGCAGCACCCTGGAGACCGACGCCCCCACCGACAACCAGGGCCAAGGGGAGCGCTTCTCCCCCACCGACCTGGTGGCCACCGCCCTGAGCACCTGCATGCTCACGATCATGGGCATCGTGGCCGACCGCCACGGCTGGAACTTGGAGGGGGCCAGCGCCCGGGTGGAGAAAACCATGACCACCACCCCGCCGCGGCGCATCGCCCAGCTCACCGTGTGGGTGGAGCTGCCCGCCGGGCTGGAGCCCCAGCAGCGGGCCCTGCTGCAGCGGGCGGCGGAAACCTGCCCGGTGAAACTCAGCCTCGAGGGCAGCGTGCCCATGGAACTGCACTGGAGCTGATGGGCAACGCCTGGCACCGGCTGAAGGAGCACCTGCACACCACCCAGCTGCTGGGGGGGATCCACAGCACCCTCTACTTCGACCAGAACACCGCCATGCCGGCGGCGGCCGGCGGCTGGCGCGGCGAACAGCTGGCCCTGCTGGCCCGCCAGCTGCATGAACGCCAGAGCAGCCCCACCTATGCCGCCCTGCTGGCGGAGGCGGAGGCGGAGCTGCCGGCGGAGGCCCCGGCGGAGCAGCGCCACAACCTGCGGCTGCTGCAGCGGGAGCTGCGGCGCCAGTCGAGCCTGGATGCGGCCCTGGTGGGGGAGCTGGCCCAGGCCCAGGCGGAGGGCTACGGCCGCTGGCAGCAGGCCAAGGCCCGGGCGGAGTTCAGCCTGTTCGCCCCGGCCCTGGAGCGCTTGATCCAACTGCGGCTGGAGCAGGCCCGCCAGCTGGAGCCGGTGGAGTGCAGCGCCACGGGGGAGGCGCGCAGCCCCTGGGAAATCCTGGCCCAGCCGTTCGAGCCGGAGATCTCCAAGGCGCAGCTGGCGGCGCTGCTGCTGCCCCTCGGGGAGAGCCTGCCGCCGTTGCTGGAGCGGGCCCGCAGCCTGCCCGCCGGCAGCGACGAACCCTGGGACCTGCCCGAACCCCAGCAGCAGCAGCTCTGCGACCAACTGCTGGCGGAGTGGGGCTACAACCCGGAGCGCTGCGCCAGGGCCCGCTCCCCCCATCCCTTCTCCAGCACCCTCGGCCCCGACGATTTCCGCATCACCACGCGGGTGGTGGCCGGCCAGCCCTTCTCGGCTTTCCTGGCCACCGCCCACGAGTGGGGCCACAGCCTCTACGAACAGGGGCTGCCCCGCAGCGGTGAGCACTGGTTCCCCTGGCCCCTGGGGGAGGCCACCTCCATGGCGGTGCACGAGAGCCAGAGCCTCTTCTACGAAAACCGCCTGGCCCGCAGCGGCGCCCTGGCCCAGCGCTGGTATCCCCGCTTCCGCGGGGCCCTGGGCCGCGACCCATGGGGCAGCGGCCAGGGCTTCTGGCGCGACCTCAACCCGATCCGCGCCGGCCTCACCCGGGTGGAAGCCGATGAGGTGAGCTACGGCCTGCACGTGCTGCTGCGCTACCGGCTGGAGCTGGCGCTGCTGGAGGAGGGGCTGCCGGTGGCGGAGCTGCCGCAGGCCTGGAACCGGGGCATGGGGGAGCTGCTGGGGCTCACCCCCGCCAACGCCGCCGAGGGCTGCCTGCAGGACGTGCACTGGAGCGAGGGCCTGTTCGGCTACTTCCCCTCCTATGCCCTCGGACATCTGATCAGCGCCCAGCTGAGCGAGCAGCTCGAGGCGGAGCTGGGGCCGATCGAAACCCTGCTGGAGCAGGGGGAGGACGCCCGCCTGGGCCAGTGGCTGCGGCAGCGGGTCTACCCCCTGGGCCGCAGCGTCGATGGGGCCGAGCTGGTGCAGCGGGTGAGCGGAGAGCCCCTCAGCAGCGCCCCCTTCCTGCGCTACCTCAACACCAAGCTGGAGCGGCTGGCGGCGCCGTGAGGCCTCCGCGGGGCCCAGCCCGGGGCGCTCCGTAGGATGCCGCCCGATTCCTTGCGCCCACTGCCCTGATGGCGAACATCGACCACGCCCCCAGCCGCACGATGCTCAACCTGCTGCACGTGCTGCCGGCCTTCGCCGATGAGTCCGAGCTGCGGCTGAACGCCATCGTGGAGCTCAACAGCAACACGATCAACAAGTACGAGCTGATCACCGAAACCGGCCACCTCAAGCTCGACCGCGTCGGCTACTCCTCCCTGGCTTACCCCTTCGCCTACGGCTGCATCCCCCGCACCTGGGATGAGGACGGCGACCCGCTGGACATCGAGATCGTCGGCGTGACCGAGCCCCTGGTGCCCGGCTCCCTGGTGGAGGCCCGCATCATCGGCATCATGAAATTCGACGACGGCGGCGAAGTCGACGACAAGGTGATCGCCGTGCTGGCCGACGACAAGCGCATGGACCACATCACCAGCTACACCCAGCTGGGTGAGCACTGGCTCAAGGAAACCCAGTACTACTGGGAGCACTACAAGGATCTGAAGAAGCCCGGCACCTGCCGCGTCAACGGCTTCTTCGACAGCGCCGAGGCGGTGACGATCATCAAGGAGTGCGAGCAGCGCTACCTCACCACCATCGACGCCAAGCTCGTCAACTGACGGGCCAGCGCCCGGGCCAGTCCGTCGCGGCTGGCCAACCCCTCCAGGGCCGCCAGGGGCAACCCCCCGGCCGGCGGCCCCACCGGCAGCTTGGGCAGGGCTGGATCCTCCAGCCGGAACACCGGCAGCTGCCGCAGACCATTGGGGCGCAGCTGGTCCTCCAGCTGCGCCAGGTTGGCGTCCGCCGCCAGCCACACCAGCTCCGAGCGGCGGCACTCCGCTAGGGGCAGCTCCGGCCCGCCGGCGCTGATGCCCCGCTGCAGATCCGCCAGGGTCACCAGGCCCGCCACCCAGCCGTCGGCCTCCACCACCAGGCAGTGGCCGTGGGCCTCCAGCAGCTGGTTGAGGGCCTCGCCGGCGGCGGTGTCGCTGGCGAGCACCAGCGGCGCCTCCGGCTCGAAGGCCTCCTGCACCGGGATCAGGGCCAGGTCGCCGCGGCGCTGCTCCTCCGCCAGGTCGGGCCCGAGCAGCCCCGGATCCGCCAGCCCCTGCCAGCGTTCCACCAGGGCGGCGCTGAGGCCCGCCGCCGCCATCAGCGGCAGCACGATGCGGATGTCGTGGGTGAGCTCAAACAGCAGCAGCAGGGCGGTGAGCGGCGCCCGGGCGCTGCCCGCCAGCACCGCCGCCATGCCCACCATGGCGTAGGCGGGGGGTTCGGCCACCGGCAGCTGCAGCAGCCCATCCCCCAGCAGCTGGCCGTAGACATTGCCCAGCACCGCCCCCAGAAACAGCGACGGGGCGAAGCCGCCGCCCACGAAGCCCGTGGCGCTGCTCAGGCCGGTGGCCAGCAGTTTCACCAGCAGCAGCCCCAGCAGACTCACCAGGGCGATACCCCCCTCGCGGCCCAGCAGGGCGCCGATGGTGTCGTAACCCACCCCCAGCACCTGGGGGAAGCCCAGGGCCATCAGCCCCAGCCCCAGGCCACCCAGAGCGGTGAGCAGCCAGGGGGGCAGGCGGCGGAACCAGCGCTGCACCGGCTCGCTGCGGCCGGCGGCCAGCAGCTTCACCAGGGCCAGCGACATGCCGCTGGCCACCAGGCCCAGCCCCAGGTAGAGGGGCATCTCCAGGGGGGAGCGCACCTCGTAGGCCGGTAGGCGGAAGATCGGCTCATCCCCCAGGGAGAGCTGCGTCACCAGGGAGGAGGCCACAGCCGCCACCAGCACGGCCCGCACGCTGGGGCGGCCCGGGATGGTGCTGTAGCTGCCCTCAAAGGCAAAGAACAGCCCGGCGATCGGCGCCTTGAAGCCCGCCGCCAGGCCCGCCGCCACACCGGCGGCCACCAGGGCCTTCTGGGAATCGGGGGCCAGGCCGCCGCGGTTGGCCACCCACAGGCCGATGTTGCCGCCGCTCTCCACGCTGGGGCCCTCCGGGCCGAGGGAGGCGCCGCTGCCCAGGCTCAGGGAGGCGGTGAGCAGCCGCAGCAGCGGCAACCGCGGCGCGGGCTGCACGCTGCCGTCCGCCATGGACATCAGGCTGGGCAGGCTGGGGCCCAGGTCACCCCCCAGCTGCCGCAGCAGACCCACCACCAAGCCCCCCAGCAGGGGGATCAGCACCACCGGCCAGGAGGAGAGCCACTGAGGCAGGGGGTCCCCCGGCAGGGGGATCGGCTCCGGCGGCGCCGGCGGCGGCGGCAGGAACCCCAGCCCCCCCAGGCCGATCTGCAGCAGGGCCCCGAGGGGGGTACCGGCGGCCGGCAGCGGCTCCGGGGCCGGCGGCGGCGGGGGCGGCGGCGGAGCCGTGCTGAACAGCCCCATCAGCCCCTCCACCACCGGGCCGAACAGGAAGTTGTTGATGAAGCCGATCAGATAGTGGAAGCCCACCACCGCCAGGCCGGTGAGCACCCCCACCAGGGCGGCCCAGGCCAGCAGGCTCCACTGGAACGGCAGGGGCCGCACCTCGGTCGACACATCGGCCGCCCCATCGGCGGCCAGGTCGGCGGCGGGGTCGGCCCCCAGCTCAGCTGGGGGGAACTCAGGCCTCAGGCCGGACGGTTGCAAAGATCTCCTCCAGGATCTCCCCCGCACCCTGGGCACGCAACCGGTGCGCCAGGGCGATGCCGATGGCCTCGGGATCCGCCTGGGGTCCGCGCACCTCATCGCGGATCAGGCGCACCCCATCGAGGCTGGCCACCATGCCGGTGAGCACCAGCTCGTCACCCTCGAAGCGGGTGTTCACGCCGATGGGCACCTGGCAGCCCCCCTCCAGCTGGCGCAGGAAGGCCCGCTCCGCCAGGCAGCGGCGGGCGGTGGGCAGGTGCTCCAGCACCTTGATCTGCTCCAGAACGGTGGTGTCGCCCTCGCGGCACTCGATGCCCAGGGCCCCCTGGCCCACCGCATGCAGGGAGATGGCGGGGTCGATCAGCTCGTGGATGCGGTCGCCCAGGCCCAGGCGCCCCAGGCCGGCGGCCGCCAGGATCAGGCAGTCGAACTCGCCGGAATCCAGCTTCTCCAGGCGGGTGATCACATTGCCGCGCACATCCTTGAAGGTGAGGTGCGGGAAGTGGTGGCGCAGCTGGGCCAGGCGGCGCAGGGAGCTGGTGCCCACCACGGCGCCCTCCGGCAGGGTGGCCAGGGTCTTGTCCTGGTGCTTGGCATGCACCACCAGGGCGTCGGCGGGATCCTCCCGCTCGGTGACGCAGCCCAGCATCAGCCCCTCGGGCAGGTTGGTGGGCAGGTCCTTGAGGCTGTGGACGGCGATGTCCGCCCGGTCCACCAGCATCTGGGCCTCCAGCTCCTTGGTGAACAGGCCCTTGTCGCCGATCTTGGCCAGGGCCACGTCGAGGATCTTGTCCCCCTGGGTGGCCATCGCCTCGATGCTGATCTCCAGGCCGGGGTGGGCCTTGGCCAGCTCATCGCGCACCCAGTGGGTCTGCACCATGGCCAGCTGGCTGCGGCGGGAGGCAATGCGCAGTTGGGATGCGGCCATCGGGAAGTGGAGCCGGCCGCGCAGGCCGCAGGAGTACAGCCGCCCAGCCTAAGGATCGGTGTGCCCGCAGCGGATCCTGGCGGGCAACTCGTGATCAGCCGTCGTGTTGATCCAGCAGGCCCAGCGGCAGCGGCCCCCAGGTGTCCTCGGCGTCGGGCTGCACGGCGCTGTGGCCGCTGATCAGGATGCCCTCCCCCAGGCCCGCCTCGCGGCGCACCAGGAAACGGCCGCTGTTCTGGTTGCCCTTGAGGAACACCGGCCCCTCGATGCTGGCCAGGGCCTCGCCGGCGGGGTCGTGCTCCAGGGGCTCCCAGCCCAGGGCCCGTTCGCAGCTGCGCAGGGCCACCACCGCCGCCTCGGCGGAGGGGGCCATCACGCCGATGGTGAACCACTCGCAGGGGGCCATGGCCTGCCGCAGCTCCTGGCGCAGGGCGGCCTGCTGGGCGGCATCGAGGGCCGGTGCACTGCGCAGCCCGCACAGGGCCTTCAGGGGGGAGAGGCCGTCGGCCATCGGGAGGGGGAAACGGCCCCTGAGTCTGCCTGGCCCCCCTAGGGGGTGTTCCACACGAAGCGGCTGCTGGCGGCGTAGTTCCACACAAACACCACCAGGATTCCGGCCAGCTGGGCCCAGAGGGTGTCGCGGGCCACGAAGCTGTAGAAGGCGGAGGCCAGGCCCACATTGGCCAGCACCGGCAGCGACGCCACCAGCAGAAACTTGAGCAGCCCCTGCAGCAGCTTGAGGCCCCGCAGGCGCTGGAAGCGGAAGGTGAGGGCGTTGTTGATCAGGTAATTGGAGCTGGCGGCCCCCACCACCGCCAGGGGCAGGGCCCGCTCGAAACCGAGGCCCGCCCCCTGCATCAGCGCCTGGGTGAGGGCCAGCTGCACCACCACCCCGCTGGCCCCCACCAGGCCGAAGCTGATGGCCCGCCGCGGCAGCAGCCGCAGGCTGAGGCTGTGCAGGATCGAGATCAGGAAATCCCAGAAGATGGCCAGATCGAGCTTGGAGCTGCCGTAGCTGCGGGGCTGAAACCGCAGCGGCACCTCGGCGGTGCGCAGGCGGCCGCGGCTCACCGCCAGCAGCTCGAACAGAAATTTGAAGCCGTTCACATCCACGGCCCGGATCAGGGGCAGCAGCGGCTCCAGGCGCAGGGCGAAGAAGCCGCTCATCAGATCCGTGAGCTGTCCATAGGCGGCCGGCAGGCTGAAGCGGGCCCAGGCGTTGGCCCATGTGGAGCCGGTCTCGCGGCGGCCACTCAGCCCCTGGATGCTGGCCTCCGGGTGGAAGCGGCTGCCGATCACCAGATCGAGATCCCCCTGCAGCAGGGTGTCCAGGGCCCGCTCCACGCTGGCGGGCTCGTGCTGGCCGTCTGCATCCATCACCACCGCCAGGTCACCGGTGGCATCCAGCAGCCCCTCCTTGATGGCGCTGGCCAGGCCGGAGCGCCCCACCCGCCGCACCAGCCGCAGGCGCGGTTCCCCGTGGGCCAGCTGCCGCACCAGCTCGGCGGTGCCGTCGCTGGAGTCGTCATCCACCACGAGGATCTCGAGGTCGAAGCGGCACTGCAGCGGCAGCAGCTGCGCCAGCAACGGCTCGAGGTTGCCCCGCTCGTTGTAGGTGGGCAGCACGATCGATACCCGCGGGGCCATGGCAGCGCTCACAACAAAGCCGGCGGATTCACCGCCGGCGGCAACACCGGAGCTCCGGCTTATTTGATGTACTCCTTGAGCACCCCGTTGCGGTTGGGGTGGCGCAGCTTGCGCAGGGCCTTGGCCTCGATCTGGCGGATGCGCTCGCGGGTCACATCGAAGATCTGGCCGATCTCCTCGAGGGTCTTCATGCGGCCGTCATCGAGGCCGTAGCGCAGGCGCAGCACATCGCGCTCCCGGGGGCTGAGGGTGGCCAGCACGCCCTCGAGGTCTTCGCGCAGCAGGTTCTTGGCCACGTCCTGCTCGGGATTCTCGATGTCGGCTTCGATGAAGTCGCCGAGGCGGGAGTCCTCCTCCTTGCCGATCGGGGTTTCCAGGGAGATGGGCAGCTGGGCGCTCTTGGCGATGAAGCGCAGCTTCTCGATGGTCATCTCCATCGATTCGGCGATCTCCTCCTCGGTGGGCTTGCGGCCGAACTCCTGGGAGAGGGTCTTGGTGGTCTTCTTGATGCGCGAGATGGTCTCGTACAGGTGCACCGGCAGGCGGATGGTGCGCGACTGATCGGCGATGGCGCGGGTGATGGCCTGACGGATCCACCAGGTGGCGTAGGTGGAGAACTTGTAGCCCTTTTCGTGGTCGAACTTCTCGGCGGCGCGGATCAGGCCGAGGGAGCCCTCCTGAATCAGGTCCTGGAAGCTCAGGCCCCGGTTCATGTACTTCTTGGCGATCGACACCACCAGGCGCAGGTTCGACTGCACCATCTTTTCCTTGGCCCGGCGGCCGAGCATCAGGCGCCGGCGGAACTTGATCAGCGGCATGTCCACCAGCACCGCCCACTCCTTGGTGTCGGGGTAGTGGCCGTGGTCCGCCTCAAACTGGGCCGCCAGCTCCTCCAGCTGCAGCAGGTCGGCGATCTTGCGGGCCAGCTCGATCTCCTCATCGGGCCGCAGCAGGCGGATGCGGCCGATCTCCTGCAGGTACACCCGGATCGAGTCCTCGGTGTAGACGCCCTTGGGGCCCACCTTGATGCTGGCGAGGGCCTTGGCGTTCTTGGCGTCCTTCTCGGC
>VGQL01000025.1 GCA_016882415.1 Cyanobacteria bacterium M_DeepCast_200m_mx_001 | reverse complement strand
AGAATCAGCCCCGGCTATGCCCGCCCGGGCTGCGCAGCTCCAGGGCCCGCCAACCCACGGGACAGCGCAGTTGATCGCCGCGGCGGCTGAAGCGCCCGGGGATGCCGGTGCCTCGGCAGGCCACCCCACGGGGGATGCCGTCATCCGCCTGCACCAGGGCCACAAATCGCTCACCCCCATCCCGCGGCGTCAACAGCAACTGCACCCGCTGGGGGGCTTCGGTGATGCGGGCTTCCATATCCTCCGGTGCCTCAAGCCCCAGTACGTCGAGATACCCCGTGAAACCACCCCAGAAGTAGCGGGTGATTTCACCGCCCACGAAGCGGCCCAGCACCTCCGTGGCCCGGGCGCGGGCATCCTGCTGGCTCTCCTGACTGGCCAGATCCGCCAGCACCCGATCGGTGGCGGCCCCGGTGCGGGTGGCCAGGGGTGGCGCGAGGGGCAGCTGCACCAGGCCCGCCACCCCCAGCAACCCCAGCATCGACACCACACTCAGGCGCAGGGCGAGCGGCATCGACCACCTCGGCGAAGCTGGGCGGACCCTAGGCCCACTGGGCCTGCTCAACAGCCTCCCCCACCACGGCGCAGCACCAACCGTCATGCAGGTGCAGCACCGAGGGCGGTTGCCATCCCCGCTGCAGATGCTGCAGCACGCCACGGTTGCCATCCCACAACCAATGGCGCAAATCGTGAGCGATGCTGCCCCGATGCCACTTGATGGCCGCCTCCTTGCGCACCCAGCTGGCCAGCACCGCCCCCCGCAGGGCCTCGGCCGGCAGCCCCTGTAGCCGCTGCCATTCAGCTTCGGGGAAAAAGCGGCGCGCCACCGCCTCCGCCAGCAGGGGCCGGGCCGCCCATTCCAGATCCACACCGATGGGCCAGGGCGACCAAGCCATCAGCAGCTGCTGGCGGCTATGGCTGAGGCTCACGTGGCCGCAGCCCTGCCCCAGCTGGGGGGCCTGAGCCGGGGGGCTGTGCAGGGGCACCTGCTCTGGCGAGCACTGCAGCACCGCCGCCAGACAAGCTCGCAGCTGGCTGCGGCTGCGGCCGTAACGGCCCTGCAGCCCCTCCGGCAACGCCGCACACCACCGCTGCTCCTGGGGGGAGAGCGGGGCGGGCGGCTGCTCCGGCAGGGGCTGTAACCACAGCTGTGGCCGGGTCGGTCGCGACGCTGACGCCACCACGCCGGGGCCCACCCTTAGGCTCCGGCCCAAGCGTTCATCCACGGCACCCCCGTTCCATGGCCCTGCAGATCGGCGACATTGCCCCGGACTTCACCCTCCCCGATCAAAACGGCAACCCCGTCAGCCTCAGCGGTCTCCAGGGCGGGCGTGTGGTGATCTACTTCTATCCCAAGGACGACACCCCGGGCTGCACCAAGGAGGCCTGCAACTTCCGCGACCAGTGGAGCCTGTTCGAGCAGCACGGCATCACCGTGTTGGGCATCAGCAAAGACGGCGCCGGCAGCCACGGCAAATTCATCGCCAAATACAGCCTGCCCTTCACCCTGCTCACCGACGCTGAGCCCTGCCCGGTGGCCGAGAGCTATGGCAGCTACGGCCTCAAGAAATTCATGGGCCGGGAATACATGGGCATGATGCGCCACACCTTCGTGGTGGATGGTGAGGGGCGCATCGAGCGGGCCTACCTCAAGGTGAAGGCCGAAACCATGGCCGACGACATCCTCAGCGACCTCGGTCTCCTGTGACGGAGCCCCGCTGAAGCGCCTCAGCGGCGCAGCCCCACCGCCGGCAGGGCCGCCAGGGCCTCCAGCGCCAGATCCGGCGCCAGTTCAACCACCAGACCCTGCTCCCGCAGCAACGGCGCCAGGGCCTCCCCATCACCGCCGGTGAGCCACAGCCGGCGGCGGGGATCGGGATGCCACTGGCCCAGCTCCCGCCAGGCCAGGGCAATGGCCCCGGCGGTGGCCCGCCGGCACCCCTCCTGCAGGGCCTGTTCGGTGGCCACGGGCCAGGGGTCCGCGCCGGCAGCGGCCTCCGCCCCCAACCCCTGGGGCGGCGCCAGCAGGGCGGTGGCGGCCCCAAGGCTGCGGCGCTGCAGCGCCACACCGGCGCTGATGCGGCCGCCGCGGAAGCAACCCTCCCCATCCACCCAGGTGAGGCTCAGGGCCGTGCCCGCATCCGCCACCAGGGCGGCGCAGCCCTCGGCGCGCCAGGCCCCCCACCCCACCAGGGCCCGGTCCACCCCCAGCCAAGGGGGCAACCCCCGCAGGGGCACCTGCTCCAGGCCCATGGCCCGCTCCAGGGGCGGCTGGCTGCCGGCCGGCAGGCTCCCCACGGCCGCCCAGGCCCTCAGCTCACCCCAGGGGGGCATGGCGTCAGCCTCCGGTGGAGGGGTGTGCCAGCAGCGCCAGACCCCATCGGCGTGCTCCGCCCAGTGCCAACGGCTGTTGCCCACCAGCAACAGCTGCGCCATGTCAGATGCCCTCGCCGGCCATCCCCGGCAGATGAATGCCGCACTCCTGCTTGAGCCCACCAAAGCGGGTGGCGCGGCCGCTGACGCTGCCGTCGTCGGGGGCGCTGGAGTGCCAATCGCCCACGGTGGAATAGCCCTGCTCAAACAGCGGGTGCTGGGGCAGGTTGTGCTCCTGCATGTAGTAGTACACCTCGCGGTTGCCCCAATCCAGCAGCGGCCGCAGCGCCCAGCGCCCCCGCACCAGCTGCAGCGGCTGCATCGTGCGGCGGTGATCGGTTTGCTTGCCCCGCACGCCACTGGCCCAGCAGGTCACCGCCAGGTCGTGCAGGGCCTGATCGAGGGGCTCCACCTTGCGGATGCGGTGGTAGGTCTCCAGGTCATCCACCTGGCCCGTCTCCCACAACTTGCCGTGCAGCGCCTCCATGCGGGCGGGGCTCATCGACGCCTGGGCCACGTGCACCTGCAGCCCCAGCAGCCGGGTGAGGGTCTCGGCGTACTGGTAGGTCTCGGGCGGGAGATAGCCCGTATCCACCCAGATCACCTGCACGGGGGCCTCGAGCCGGCTCACCAGATGCAGCGACACCGCCGCCTGGATGCCGAAGCTGGTGGTGAGGGCAAAGCCTTCGCCGAAGCGCTGCTGGCCCCAGCGCAGACGGCCGAGCGCATCGAGCTGCTCCAGCTCGGCGCAGGCCTGGGCGGGATCGAGGGCGGCGGCCGTGGTGGTCATGGCCCCCATCTTCCAATGCAGCTGTCACCACCCTGGCGGGCGGGCGCCTCTGGTTAGGGTTCGCGCAACACCCACCCCAGCGCCGAACCGTGCCGCCAGCCCAGGCCGAGCAAGCACCCGTGGTGGTGGTGGGGGGCGGATTCGGCGGCCTCAGCGCCGCCCTGGATCTGGCCCGCGGCGGCGGCGCGCCGCCGGTGCTGCTGATCGAACCGCAGGAGCGCTTCCTCTTCCTGCCCCTGCTCTACGAAGGCCTCAGTGGGGAACTGCGGCGCTGGGAGATCGCCCCCCGCTACGGCAGCCTGCTGGCCGGCAGCGGCGTGGCCTGGCTGCAGCAGCGGGTGCAGCAGATCAACAGCACCGACCACACGCTCCGCACCGAAAGCGGGCAGCAGCTCGCCTACAGCCAACTGGTGGTGGCCACCGGCGGCCGCAGCCTCACCTATGGGGTCCCCGGCGTGGGGGAGTTCAGCCTGGGGTTCCGCAGCCTGGCGGATGTGGATCGACTCCAGGGGCTGATCGAGCGGCTGCGGCTGCGCAACCGGCCCCTGCAACGGCTGGTGGTCGTGGGGGCCGGCGCCAGCGGCGTGGAACTGGCCTGCAAGCTGGCCGATCTGCTGGAGGGCTCGGCGGTGATCGAGCTGATCGAGCAGGGGCCGGATCTGCTGCCGGGCTCCAAGGCGTTCAACCGCGACCAGGCCCGCTCGGCCCTGCTGCGGCGCGATGTGCGGCTGCGCTGCAGCACCCGTGTGCTGGCCGTTGAGGCGGCCAGCATCCAACTGGAGCCGGCGGCCTCCCCCGGGGGGCGCGAAAGCCTGAGCTGCGAAGCGGTGATCTGGACCGGCGGCGTGGGGGGCAGCGTGCCCGAACTGGCCCCGGCCCTGCCCCTGGACCCCCGGGGGCGCCTGCGGGTGGATGCCCAGCTCCAGGTGATCGGCGCGGAGGATCTCTTTGCCATCGGTGATGCCGCCCGTTCCCCCCTGGCCGGCGAGGCCGCCGGCATGGACCCCGACGAGGGCAGCCTCAATCCGGCCACGGCCCAGGTGGCCTATCAGCAGGCCAGCCATGTGGCGGCCAACCTGCGGCGGCTGCGCCGCGGGGAGCCCCTGGAGCCCTTTGTGTGGAACGACCTGGGCGAAATGCTGGGGCTGGGCATCGGGCAGGCCAGCCTCACCGGCATGGGGGTGACCCTGGCGGGGCCCACGGCCTTCCAGCTGCGACGCCTCGCCTACCTGGCCCGCTTGCCCGGCCTGCCCCATCAGCTCAAGGTGGCCGGCGGCTGGCTGGCGGAGTGGTTCTAGGGCTCGGGCGAACCCGACTCGCTTGAATCAGGGTGGACCCCAGCGCCATGACCGACACCACCGCACCCCAGGGCCTGCTGCTGGATGCCATGGGCACCCTGATCGGGCTGCGCCAATCCGTGGGCACCAGCTACGCCGCCGCCGCCGGCCGCCACGGCATCAGCGTGGAGGCCAGCGCCATTGATGCCGTCTTCCCGAAGCTGTTCCGGGCGGCGCCACCGCTGGCCTTCCCCGGCCTGGAGGGGGAGGCCCTGCTGCAGGCGGAGCAGCACTGGTGGACCGACCTGATCACCGCCTGCCTGGGGGCCTGCGGCCACCGGGAGCCGCTGCCGCCGGAGCTGGGCACCGAGCTGTTTCAAGACTTCGCTGGGCCGGAGCCCTGGCTGGTGTACGACGACGTGGCGGAGCATCTGCAGCGCTGGCGGGACCGCGGCCTGCGGCTGGCGGTGGTGAGCAACTTCGACCAACGGCTGCTGCCGCTGCTGGAGAGCCTGGGGCTGGCCCCCTGGTTTGAGGCGGTGGTGGTGTCCTCGCAGGTGGGGGCCGCCAAGCCGGATCCACGGCCGTTCCAACGGGCCCTGGAGCTGCTGCAGCTGCCCCCCGAGGCGGCCTGGCACATCGGCGACAGCGCCGAGGATGAAGCCGGAGCCCGCGCCGCCGGCCTGCGCTGCCTGCTGATCCGTCGCCCCAAACCGGCGGGCACCCCTTGAGGCAATCGGTGCTGCTGGGCCGCACCGCCGGCCTGCGGCCGTCGCAGCTGCGGCGCCTGGAGCGACTCAGCCACCGGCGCCACCCGGAGCAGGGGGGCGCCGATCTGCTGGCCCTGCAGCGCCTGGCGGCCGAAAGCGAGGAGTTGGAGCTGCCCCTGAGCCTGGTGGTGGATGGCCGCGGCCTCTGCCGGCTGCTGTGGGTGGGGCCCCTGGAGCAATCGGGGCGGCTGCTGGAGCGCCTGCCGGGTGGGCCGCGGCGGCAGGGGAGCGACCTGCGGCTGATCACCTGCGTGGGGGGCCGGCGCCAGCTGGAGCCGGCGGGCAGCGAAGCGGTGGTGGGGCTGGATCTGGAGCCGCAGCAGTGGTTGCGCTACCCCCACGCACCCAGGGCCGGAGGCCAGTGGCCGGCGGCCTGTTTCGTGCCGAGCACCGCCAGGGAATGTCCCTGGCAGCTGTGGCAACCGGGGGACCTGGCGGACCTCTGCGAGCTGATGGCACCACCTCCGCGGACGCCGGCGGGGGGCGGCCAGCCCCGCCCGAGCCCTGCCGCGGAGCGGGTGCTGCTGCTGGCCCTCACCCCGGCGGATCCGGAGGAGGCCCGCCGCCAGATCGCGGAGCTGGAGGGGTTGGTGCGCAGCGCCGGTGGCCAGCCGGTGGGGCTGGTGCAGCAACGCCACGGATCCCACACGGCCCAGGCCCTGTGGGGGGAGGGGAAGCTGCGGGAGGCGGCCCTGGAGGCCCGGCGGGTGGAGGCGTCGCTGGTGGTCACCGACCGGGAGCTCACCCCCGCCCAGGCCCGCAACCTCGAGCGGGTGCTCGATCGCCCCGTGAGCGACCGCAGCGAACTGATCCTCGACATCTTTGCCCAACGGGCCGCCAGCGGCGCCGGCCGGCTGCAGGTGGAGCTGGCCCAGCTGCGCTATCGGCTGCCGCGGCTGGTGGGGCGGGGCCTGAGCCTGTCGCGCCAGGGGGGCGGCATCGGCACCCGCGGCCCCGGCGAAACCCAGCTCGAGAAAGACCGCCGTGCCATCGCCCGGCGCATCGACAAGCTGCAGCGCGACGTGCAGAAGCTGGGGCAGCACCGGGCCCGGTTGCGCAGCGGCCGCGCCGGCCAGCGCCGCTTTGCCCTGGTGGGCTACACCAATGCCGGCAAGAGCTCCCTGCTCAATGCGCTCTGCAAACCCCAGGCGGGCCGCGGCGTGCTGGCGGCCAACCAGCTGTTCGCCACCCTCGACCCCACCACCCGTCGCCTGGTGAGCCCCAGCCCCGACGGGGGCCCACCCCAGACGCTGTTGCTCACCGACACGGTGGGCTTCATCCGCGACCTGCCGCCGCCCTTGGTGGAGGCCTTCCGCTCCACCCTGGAGGAAACCCTCGAGGCGGATCGGTTGTTGCTGGTGGTGGATCTCGCGGATCCGGGCTGGCGGGAACAGCTGCGCACCGTGCACGCCATCCTCGACGGGCTGGACAGCGGCGCCCCCCGCCATCTGATCGCCAACCAGATCGACCGCTGCAGTGCGGAGGCCCTGGAGCAGGCCCGGGCCCTGGATCCGGAGGCCCTGTTCGTGTCCGCCACCGCCGGCCTGGGGCTGGAGCGCCTGCGCCACTGGCTGTTCAGCCACAGCGACGCCCCCGCCCCCACCGGCGGTTGACGTCAGTCGGCGGGCTAGCTATGTCAACATCTGGCCTCCTTCCCTTCCCGCGCCATGGCGCTGCAACTGGGCGACACCGTGCCCGACTTCACCCAGAACTCCCAGCTGGGTCCGATCAACCTCTACGACTTCGCCGGCGACAGCTGGGTGGTGCTGTTCTCCCACCCCGCCGACTACACCCCGGTGTGCACCACCGAGCTGGGTGAGGTGTCGCGCCTGCGCGCCGAGTGGAACAAGCGCAATGTCAAAACCATTGCCCTGAGCGTGGATTCCGCCGAGAGCCACAAGGGCTGGATCTGCGACATCAACGAGACCCAGAGCACCACCGTTGACTACCCGATCCTCGCCGATGAGGACAAGAAGGTGAGCGATCTCTACGGGATGATCCACCCCAATTCGCTCAACAACCTCACGGTGCGCTCGGTGTTCATCATCGACCCCAACAAAAAGCTGCGCCTGCAGATCACCTACCCCGCCAGCACCGGCCGCAACTTCCACGAGATCCTGCGGGTGATCGACTCCCTGCAGCTCACCGACCACCACCAGGTGGCCACCCCGGTGAACTGGAAGGACGGCGAGGACTGCGTGGTGGTGCCCTCCATCCCCACCGAGGAGGCCCGCAACAAGTTCCCCAAGGGCGTCACCGAGATCAGGCCCTACCTGCGCATGACCCCCCAGCCCAACAAGTGAGCCGTTGAGGCTCGCCGCAACCCCACGCCCCCGGGACAATGGCCCGGGGGCTTTTTTGTGGCCATGCGGGTGTTGGGTCTGATGAGCGGCACCAGCGCCGACGGCGTCGATGCCGTGCTGGCGGAGTTCACCGGGCCACCCCGTAGGCCCCGCTGGCGCCTGCTCAGCCGTGCCAGCCATCCCTATCCCGCCGCTCTGCAGCGGCAGCTCACCGCCATCGGGCAAAACGCCCCCTCCACGGCCTCCGAGCTGCTGGAGCTCGGCGAGGCGGTCACGGAGCAGCAGGCCGCCGCCGCCCGCGCCTGCGACCCCCAGGGCCGGGCGAACCTGGTGGGCTGCCACGGCCAGACCCTCTGGCACCGCCCAGCCCAGGGGATGCACCGGGGCAACAGCTGGCAACTGCTGCAGGGGCCGCTGCTGGCGGCTTTGCTGCAGCGGCCGGTGGTGTTCGATTTCCGCGCCGCCGACCTGGCCCTCGGGGGCCAGGGGGCTCCGCTGGTGCCGCCCGCGGATGCGGCGCTGCTGCCGGCCATCGGCGGCTGGCGCGCCCTGCTCAACCTGGGGGGCATCGCCAACCTCACCCTGCTGCCCCCCGCCGCCGGCCCGGATCGGCAACAGCCGGTGCTGGGGTGGGACTGCGGCCCCGCCAACACCCTGCTGGACCTGGCGGTGCAGCACTTCAGCGGCGGCCAGCGGCGCTTCGATGCCGATGGGGCCTGGGCCAGCGGCGGCCGGATCAACGGCGAGCGCCTCGCCCACTGGCTGCAGGAGCCCTACCTGCAGCAGGCGCCACCGAAGTCCACGGGCCGCGAGCTCTTCGGCCAGGCGGATCTGGAACGGCGCCTGGCGGAATTGGAGCGCGATGCCCGGGGGGCCGGTGCCCCGCTCGATCCCGCCGATGCCCTGGCCAGCCTCACCGCCTTCAGTGCGGCGGTGGTGGCCCAGGACCTGGGCCGCAGCGCCGCCGCCCCCCTGGAGCTGCTGGTGGCCGGCGGCGGCGCCCGCAACCGCCTGCTGATGGGGGAGCTGCGCCGCCGCTGCCGCGGCCTGCGGGTGCGGCCCCTGGCGGAGCTGGGCATCGGCGACAGCGACCGCGAAGCCCTGGCCTTCGCCCTGCTGGCCTGGTGGCACTGGCTCGGGGTGCCCGGATCGCTGCCGGCGGTCACCGGCGCCCGCCGGGCGGCGGTGCTGGGGGTGTGCGCCCTGCCGCCGGGGCAGATCCGGCCCTCAGGTCAACTTCCACCACGAAGCTGAGCCAGGGGCAGCGCCGCTCCATAGGGTGAAGGGCATTGGCCCCGCAGACCCATGAGCGCCGGCAATGCTCCCGCTCTCTACGAGCGCATCCGCAGCGACCACAGCCTCACCCAGGAGCTGTTCCGCCAGGCCCTGCAGGACCCCTCAGGCACCCTCAGCCGCATCTGCGACCTGGGCAACAGCTGGGGGCTGCCGGTGAGCCGCGAGGAGGTGAAGGCCCACCTGGCCAGCGTCGACGACGCCGACACCAAGCAGTGGCTGCTGAAGGCCCGCGGCGGCCTCTAGGGGTGGCACCGGCACGGCGCTGCGGCGGGGGCGGCGGTCCTGCCCCATCCAGCTGAAGAACAGCCAGTAGCTCACGATCGCCAGACCGGCTGCCACCACCAGCGCCGCCACCTGTTCCAGTCGCTTCACCATGGCGCGCGGCCGCTGCGGGCTGGGACCAGTCTGCCGGCTGAACGGGCGGGGGGAGATGATGCAGGGCTGCGGGCCCCTGCGCCCCATCCGGCGCCCCCTGATCCCTTCGCCTGTGCTCCGCCTCGAAAGCGTTTCCAAGATTTATCCCACCGGCGAGGTGCTGCGGGATGTCACCTGGGAGGTGAAGGCGGGCGACCGGATCGGCCTGGTGGGGGTGAACGGCGCCGGCAAATCCACCCAGATGCGGATCATCGCCGGGCTCGAAGAACCGAGCTCCGGCCAGGTGGTGAAGCAGGGCAACCCCCGCATCGTGTACCTGCAGCAGGAATTCGATGTCGACCTGCAGCGCACGGTGCGCCAGGAACTCTTCCAGGCCTTCGGGGAAGCGGCCGAGGTGCTGAACCGCCAGCGGCAGGTGGAAGAGGACATGGGCTCGGAGCGGGCCGCCAACGACGCCGATCACCTCGATGCGCTGATCCACGAGCTCGGCCGACTGCAGAGCCGCTTCGAGAGCCTGCACGGCTACGAACTCGATGCCCGCATCGACAAACTGCTGCCCACCATCGGCTTCAGCCCGGAGGGGGCTGAGCAGCTGGTGGGCGACTACTCCGGCGGCTGGCAGATGCGCATCGCCCTGGGCAAGGTGCTGCTGCAGGAGCCCGATCTGCTGCTGCTCGACGAACCCACCAACCACCTGGATGTGGAGACGATCCAGTGGCTGGAGGACTACCTGATCGGCCAGACCTGCCCGCTGGTGGTGATCAGCCACGACCGGGCCTTCCTCGATCGGGTGTGCAACCAGATCGTGGAAACCGAGCGGGGCATCTCCCGCAGCTACCTGGGCAACTACAGCCAGCACCTGGAGCAGAAGGCCCTCGAGCGCGAGGCCAGCCAGTCGGCCTTTGAGCGGCAACAGAAGGAACTGGCCAGCCAGCAGGCCTACATCGATCGCTTCCGCGCCAGCGCCACCCGCTCCACCCAAGCCAAGAGCCGCGAAAAGCTGCTCGACAAGGTGGAACGGATCGAGGCGCCGGTGGAGAGCCTCAGCGGCCCCCGGTTCCAGTTCCCGCCCGCGCCCCGCAGCGGCCGCCAGATCGCGCTGATCGAAGAGCTGAGCCACAGCTACGGCGACCAGATCCTGTTCCTGGGGGCCAACCTCGAAGTGGAGCGCGGCGACCGCATCGCCTTCGTGGGCCCCAACGGCGCCGGTAAATCCACCCTGCTGCGGCTGGTGATGGGGATCGAAACCCCCGATGAGGGGCGGGCCGTGCTGGGGGAGCACAACGTGATCGCCGCCTACTTCGAGCAGAACCAGGCCGAGGCGCTCGACCTGTCCAAAACCGTGATCGACACCCTGTTCGAGGCGGTGCCGGACTGGACCCAGACCCAGGTGCGCTCCCTGCTGGGCAGCTTCTGCTTCAGCAACGATGCGGTGTTCAAGGAGGTGGGCAAGCTCAGCGGCGGCGAAAAGGCGCGGCTGGCCCTGGCCCTGATGTTGCTGATGCCCTGCAATCTGCTGGTGCTGGATGAGCCCACCAACCACCTGGACATCCCCGCCAAACAGATGCTGGAGGACGCCCTGATGGAGTACGAGGGGGCTGCCCTGGTGGTGAGCCACGACCGCTATTTCGTGTCGCGGGTGGCCAACAAGATCGTGGAACTGCGCGACGGCGAGCTGGTGCTCTATCGCGGTGATTACGCCTATTACCGCGAGAAGAAGGCCGAGGAAGCCGCTGGCGCCGCAGCGGCCCAGAAGGCCGCCGCCCAGGAGGCCAAGCGCAAGGCCAACCGTGAGAAGCAACAGGACAAACAGGCCGCCAAGGCGGCCGCCCGCAAGCAGGCGGCCGCCTGAAGCCCGGAGGCAGCCGCGGCCGGCGGCCCCGTTGCCACAAACAACTTCACACTTCCCTAGGCAAGAGCACTCATTGTTCTTTGGCTAGACGCAAGCTGTGCATACGCTGAGAAGATCCCCCGCCGGCTCCGCCATGGGCGCCCTTCCGCAGCAACCCACCGGCCGGCCGCAGCAGGACCCGTCACCCGCCAGCGCCTGGGGCGAAGGCCATGGCCACGATCCGGTGAACAGCTACTTCGAATGCATCACCGCCTGCTCCGTCGATGACGGCGAGTGCGTGACCCGCTGCGTGGAGGTGCTGCGGGAGGGGGATTAGCCCCCTACCCGGCACGGCGCACCAGGGTCGACAACTCCACCGGGGTGACCTGCAGCTGCAGCACCTGACCGGCCCGCCGGATGCGCAGGGCCATGGGTTTCCCCACGCCGTTGCGTTCCACCAGCTGGGTGAGCTGGGCCGGATCGCGCACCGCCTGCTCCCCCACCGCGGTGATCACATCCCCCGCCTGAACCCCGGCCCGCGCCGCGGGCCCACCGGGCATGACGCTGCGCACCCTGGCGCCGGCCACCATGGCCCCGCTGGCGTCGCGCTCCGGTTCCAGCGCCACCCCCACCATGGCGTGGCTGACGCTGCCGGTGTTCACCAGCTGCTGGGCGATGCTGCGGGCCCGGTTGATGGGAATGGCGAAACCCAGACCAGCGCCCGGGCCTGAGCGCACCAGGGTGTTGATGCCCACCACGGCCCCGTCGGCATCCAGCAACGGGCCACCGGAATTGCCGGGGTTGATGGCCGCATCGGTCTGGATCAACTCCAGACGCTTATCGGTGATGCCCAGCTTGGCGGCGTTGCGGTTAAGGCTGCTGATGATGCCAAGGGTCACGGTCTGGTCCAGGCCGAAGGGGTTACCCACGGCGATGACCCATTCGCCCACCTGCAGCGTGTCGGAATTGCCCAGCGGTGCCACGGGCCAGGGGCCGGGCCCCAGCAACCGCACCACCGCCAGATCGGTCACCGGATCGGCGCCCACCACCTTGCCCTCCACCCGGCGGCCGTCGCTGAGGCCCACGGTCACCCGGGTGCTGTCCTCCACCACGTGGGCATTGGTGAGCAGCAAGCCGGCGGGGTCGTAGAGCACACCACTGCCCTGCCCCCGTTCCGTGCGCTGGGAGGGGGGCAGGGGGGCAGCCCCGCCGGGGGGCAGCCCGAAGAACTGCCGCAGCAGCGGATCCATGAACGGAAAGCCCTGCACCGCGGGGCCGCGCTGCACCAGCACCGTGCGCTCCGTGTCGATGGTGACCACCGCCGGGCCACTGCGGCGCACCGCCTCCGCCACGAAGGAGCGCCGCGCCGAAGCCGAAACCGGGGCCGGGGCCGGAGCCGGCGGCACGGCGGTTTGCCCCAGGGCCGGGGCCAGCGGCGACAGCGGCAGGCACCCCAGGGCCAGGGTGGCCCCGAGCAGCAGGGGCGCAGAGCGGGATGGTGCGGCGGCCATGCAGCCGATCAGCGGTTCCCACCGACCGTAAGCAGCGCCAACGGGCTGGCAAGCACGGCGGGCCGGGGGATTCCCCCACCCCCCGCAGCCGGCGCTGTGGGGCGATGATGGAGGCACCCCACGCCAGGGCCCATGGGTCCCGGCCGCGCCCCGCCGGCCATGTCCAGCTCCGACCTGTTCGCCAAGCTGCTGCCGGTGGTCTATGGCGGCTGCTTCCTGGCACTGCTGTGGCAGGCCTTTCAGATCATGGGCCGTGGCTACGGCGCCGTCCCCCGGCCGGGGGACGCCAACCGCATGCCCAGCGGTGACCGCACCGGCCGGCTCACCATCCACCCCGAACTGCTGGATGCCGACGGCCAGATCACCAACGACGACCTCCTGACGGTGCGCTTCAGCGGCGACAACGAGCAGCCCGCCTTGCCGAACGACCCCAGTTGATCCCGCAGGGGCCCATCAACTGGTACAACCATTGGGTGCTTGTGGACATCGGCGGAGGCTGAGTGGAGCAAAGAACCCGGATCGTGGCTGCGGTGCTCAAGGCCATCAAGCTGCCGCCGCGCTTCCAGCTCAAGCTGGTGAAGGAAGATCCGATCCGCCTGGAGCTGATCCTCACCCCCGCCTACGGCAAGGAACCGATCCTGGTGGGCCTGGTGGAATCGCAGGATCTGGTGGCCCGGCGCGACCGGGAGGGCCGCATCCCCCGCGACCTCCAGGGCACCTGGGACTGGACCGTGCGCCACGGCAAGGTGAGCACCGGTGGCTGGAACCCCTACCTCAAGGAGGCCCTGCAGACGATGTTTGAAACCGGCCTGCCGGCCATCGTCTACGAGGAGAACACCGGCGAGGTGTACCACCCGGTGGACGGCGCCCGCCACGTGCGCTGACGCCGGGCTTGGCGGCCACCGCGGCGCCGCTGCCGATTGATCCGCTGCTGCCGGAGCTGCTGCAGCGGCTCTCGGCCGGCGCCACGCTGCTGCTGCAGGCGCCCCCCGGCGCCGGCAAAACCACCCGGGTGCCCCTCGCCCTGCACACGGCCCTGTCGACCTCCGAGGGGCCAGACCACGGGCGCATCCTGATGCTCGAGCCGCGGCGCCTGGCGGCCAAGGCGGCGGCGGAACGGCTGGCCAGTGCCCTGGGGGAGGCCGTGGGCCAGCGGGTGGGCTATCGCGTGCGGCTCGAAAGCCGCGTCTCGGCGGCCACCCGCATCGAGCTGCTCACCGACGGCCTGTTCCTGCGGCAGCTGCAGGCGGACCCGAGCCTGGCGGGGGTGAGCTGCGTGATCTTCGATGAATTTCACGAGCGCCGCAGCGACGCCGACCTGGCCCTGGCGCTGCTGCGGGAGGCGCGGCCACTGCTGGCACCGCAGCTGCGGCTGCTGCTGATGTCGGCCACCCTCAACCTGCAGCCCCTGCAAGAGCAACTGCCGGAGGCAGCCCTGCTCACCAGCGAGGGCCGCAGCCATCCGGTGGCCATCCAACACCAGGCGCCGCGGGAGCGGGAATCCCTCGCCGGCCAAGTGATCCGCGCCCTGGAGAGCCACTGGCTCGAGCAGCGGGCAACCGCAGAAACCGTGCTGGTGTTCCTGCCGGGCCAGCGCCAGATCCAGCACTGCCAGGAGCAGATCGCCACCACCGGCTGGGGGCGGGAGCTGGAGCTCTGCCCCCTGCACGGCAGCCTGCCGCTGGCACAGCAGAGCCGGGCGATTCAGCCCTCCTCCAACCCCGCCGGCAAGCTGGTGCTGGCCACCGCCATTGCCGAAAGCTCGCTCACGATCGAAGGGGTCACCCTGGTGATCGATGCGGGGCTGAGCCGCCGCAGCTGCTTTGACCCCGGCACCGGCATGGAGCAGCTGGTGACGCTGCCCGCCAGCCAGGCCAGCGCCGAGCAACGGGCCGGCCGGGCCGGCCGCCTGGGCCCAGGACGGGCCGTGCGGCTGTGGAGCCCGGCGGAGCAGCAGCGGCGCCCCGCCTTTGATCCTCCCGCCCTGCTGGAGGCGGATCCCGCACCCTTGGTGCTGCAGCTGGCGGAGTGGGGAGCCGGCCTGGGGGAGGCGCTGCCCTGGCTGGAGCCCCCACCCCGGCCCCACCTGCTGGAGGGCCAGGCCCTGCTGCGGCAGCTCGGGGCCATCGATGGCCAGGGCGGCATCACCACCCACGGCAAAGCCCTGGCCGGCCTCGGGGTACACCCCCGGCTGGGGCATCTGCTGCTGCGCGCCCAGGCCCTGGGGGCCAGCCGCCTGGGCTGCGAGCTGGCGGCCCTATTGAGCGAACGGGACCCCCTGCAGGGCCGCGGTGATGGCTGTGACCTGCTGCGCCGGCTGGACTGGCTGCGGCGCGCGCAGCGCGATCCCCGCCGCCAACAGCTTCTCGCCTTGCAACAGCAACTGCAGCGGCAGCTGGAACGGTCACCGCAGCCCGTCAACGGTGCGCGCCCGCCTGCGGCGGGGGAGGAGGCCGCGATGGCGGCGGAGCTGGTGGCCCATGCCTACCCCGAGCGGGTGGGCCTGCAACGGCCTGGACAACCCGGTCGCTACCGCACCCGTGGCGGCCGCGGGGCCGAACTGCCCGAGGGCGATCCCCTGCAGGGCTGTGAGGCGTTGGCCATCGCCGCCGCCGACGGGGCCGGCAGCGATTGCCGCATCCAACTGGCGCTGCCGTTGCCGCGCCTCAGCCTGGAGCGCTGGGCTGAAACAGAGGGGAATCCCGAGGCGGAGGTGGTCTGGGACCGCCCACAGCAACGGCTGCGCTGCGAACGGGTGCTGCGGCTGGGGGCCCTGGTGCTGCAGCGCCAACCCTGGCCCGATGCCCCGGAGGCGGCTCGCTTGGCGGCCCTGCAGGAGGGGCTGCAGGACCTGGGACTCGAGGC
>VGQL01000024.1 GCA_016882415.1 Cyanobacteria bacterium M_DeepCast_200m_mx_001 | reverse complement strand
GCCAGGAACGTGTCGTTGGTGCTGGTGTCGCCGTCCACCGTGATCGCATTGAAGGAGCGCTCCACGGCGCGGCCCACCATCGCCTGCCACACCTCCGCCGGCACGCCGGCATCACAGCTGAGGTAGCCGAGCATCGTGGCCATGTTGGGGTGAATCATTCCCGACCCCTTGGCCATGCCGCCGATGCGCACGCGGCGGCCACCGAGATCCGCCTCCAGGGCGATTTGCTTGTCGATCAGATCCGTGGTGAGGATCGCGGTGGCGGCGGCGGCGCCCCCCTCGGGCCCCAGGGCAGCCACCAGGGGATCCAGCCCCGCCAGCAGCGTGTCCATCGGGATCGGCACCCCGATCACCCCGGTGGAGCAGATCAGCACCTCCTCGGCCGCCAGGCCCAGGCGATCGGCGAGGGCCTGGGTGGCCCGCTGGCTGTCGATCAGCCCCCGGTCGCCGGTGCAGGCGTTGGCCTGGCCGGAATTGCTGAGCACCGCCCGGGCCCGACCGCCGCTGGCGGCCAACCGCTCGGCGCAGAGGTCCACGCAGGCGGCCCGCACCAAGGAGGTGGTGAAGGTGCCGGCGCACACGGCCCCCTCCGGGGCCAGCAACAGCGAGAGATCGGGTTTGCCGGAAGCCTTGAGGCCGGCAGTGACGGCGGCGGCTTGGAACCCCTCTGGGGCGGTGACGCCGCCGCCGATGGGCTGCCAGGGGATCGACACAACAGCACGGTGGCTGAGGCAATCCTGCCGGTTCAGCGGGGCCCCATCCCTAGGTTGAGCAGCAGAGCGCCGCCGCAGGCCCCATGACCCAGCCGCCAGGTTTGCGCTGGCACGGCGGCCAACGCCGCATCGGGCTCACCGGTGGCATCGCCAGTGGCAAAAGCACCGCCGGGCGCTGGCTGGCCCAGCGGGGGCTGCCGCTGCTGGATGCGGACCAGTTCGCCCGGGAGGCCCTGGCGCCGGGCAGCCCCGGGGCCGCCGCGGTGCTGCAACGCTACGGCGCGGCGGTGCGTGCCCCAGGCGACGGCGCCAGCGGGGTGGATCGCAGCGCCCTGGGGCGGATCGTGTTCCAGGACCCCAGCGAGCGCCTGTGGCTGGAGCAGCTGGTGCATCCGCTGGTGCGCCAGCGGTTTGATGCCGCCCTGGCGCAGCTGGCGGCGGCACCGGCGGTGGTGCTGATGATCCCACTGCTGTTTGAAGCGGGCCTGGAGGGGCTGTGCAGCGAGATCTGGTTGGTGGACTGCACGCCGGAACTGCAGCTGCAGCGGCTGATGGGGCGCGACGGGCTCAGCGACGCGGACGCCCGGGCCCGCCTGGCGGCCCAGTGGCCCCTGGAGCGCAAGCGCCCCCTGGCGGATTGGGTCATCGACAACCGCGGCGGGCCTGGGGGCCTGGAGCCGCAACTGGAGGCCGCCCTGGCGGGGCTCAGCCCTGGAGCTTCTGGTTGAGGATCTGGTTGGCCAGCTTGGGGTCGGCCTTGCCGCCGGTTTTCTTCATCAGCTGACCCACGAAGAAGCCCTGCAGCTTGGTTTTGCCGCCGCGGAAGGCCTCCACCTCCTCGGGGTGGGCCGCCAGCAACTCCTCCACGATGGCGGCGATGGCGGCGGGATCACTGATCATCCCCAGGCCGCGCTGTTCCACGATCGCCTTGGGGGAGCCCCCCTGCTCCAGCAGCTCCGGCAGGATCTCCTTGGCGATCTTGCCGCTGATGGCGCCGCCCTCGATCAGCTGCACCATCTCGGCGAGCTGTTCGGGCCGGAACGGCAACGTGGCGTAGCTGAGCCGGTTGGCGTTCACGTGGGCGGCGATGTCGCCGGTGATCCAGTTGGCCAACCCCTTGGCATCGGCCCCGGCGGCCACGGCCGCCTCGAAGTAGTCGGCCATGGGGCGCTCATCGGTGAGCACCCGGGCGTCGTAGGGGGAGAGGCCCAGGGTGTCGGCATAGCGATGCCGCTTGGCGGCGGGCAGCTCCGGCAGCTCGGCGCGCCAGGACTCCCGCTGGGCGGGACTGACCTCGATCGGGCCCAGGTCGGGGTCGGGGAAGTAGCGGTAATCGCTGGCCCCCTCCTTGCCGCGCATGCTCTTGGTGAGCTGCTTGCCCTCATCCCAGAGCCGGGTTTCCTGCACCACGGGCTCGCCGGCCTCGTAGGCCTTGATCTGGCGCTGGATCTCGTACTCGCAGGCCCGCTGAATCGCGGAGAACGAGTTCATGTTCTTGATCTCCACCTTCGTGCCGAAGGGGGCCTCGGGGCCGCGCCGCACCGAGATGTTCACATCGCAGCGCAGGGAACCCTCCTGCATGTTGCCGTCACTCACCCCCAGATAACGCATGATCCGGCGGATCTCGGAGGCGTATTCCGCCGCCTCACGGCCGGTGCGCAGGTCGGGCTTGCTAACGATCTCCGCCAGGGCCACGCCGGCGCGGTTGTAATCCACCAGGGAGTGGGTGGAGCCCGCCAGGCGGTCGCTGCCGGCATGCACCAACTTGCCGGCGTCCTCCTCCATGTGCAGGCGCTCGATGCCGATGCGTTTGAGGTAGGTGTCCTTTCCCTTCTCCGCCACCTCCACCTCGATCCAGCCGTCCTCGGCGATGGGCTCGTCGTACTGGGAGATCTGGTAGTTCTTCGGCAGGTCGGGATAGAAGTACTGCTTGCGGTCGAACTTGCTGTGCTCCGCAATGTTCAGATTGAGGGCCAGAGCCGCCTTCACCGCGTACTCGAGCACCTTCTGGTTGAGCACCGGCAGGGTGCCCGGCAGGCCACACACCACCGGATCGATGTGGGTGTTGGGGTCGTCGCCGAAGGCGGTGGAGGCCGCCGTGAAGATCTTGCTGTTGGTGCCCAGCTGCACGTGGGTCTCAAGGCCGATCACGGCTTCCCAGGCGGCCTCAGCAGCCATCACTCACACTCCATGCCTGCGGGGATCCTATGGAAGGGGCCCGGCCCCATTGGCCCCCCAGCTGAAACACTGAGGCAGCGACTGCCCCACCGCCCATGGCTGCGGCCCCCGGCCCACCGGTGCTGATCCTGGGTGGCGGCCTGATGGGCCTGGCCATCGCCCACCAGCTGGCGCGGCGCGGCCGCACCGTGGAGGTGCTGAGCCGGCGGCGCAGTGAGGCGGCCGGGTTCGTGGCGGCGGGGATGCTCGCCCCCCACGCGGAGGGGCTGAGCGGCCCCCTGCTGCAGCTGGGGCAGGCCAGCCTGGAGGCCATCCCCGCCTGGGTGCAGCAGATCGAGACCGACAGCGGCCTGGCCTGCGGCCTGCGGCCCTGCGGCATCGTGGTGCCCTTCGCCACGGCGGCCGAGCGCGATACCTACCCCACGGCCCCCTGGGGGGAGGCGCTGGAGCGGGGGGGCCTGGAGCGGGAGGTGCCCGGCATCGGGCCCCAATGGCGGGCGGGGCTGCTGTTCCGCCAGGACGGCCAGATCGACAACCGCCGCCGGCTGATGCGGGCCCTGGAGCGGGCCTGCGCCGGGCTGGGGGTGCGCTTCCAGGAGGGGGTGGAGGTGCTGGAGCTGCAGCGCCAGGAGGGGCGACTGCAGGGGGTGCAGCTGCGCAACGCCGAGGGGGAGCTGGAACAGCTGGTCACCAGCGAGGCGGTGCTCTGCTGTGGCGCCTGGAGCAGCCAGCTGCTGCCGGAGCTGCCGATCCATCCGGTGAAGGGGCAGATGTTGTCGCTGCAGGGGCCCCGCGAGGCCCTGCGGCGGGTGATCTTCGGCCCCGGCACCTACCTGGTGCCGCGGGAGGACGGCCTGCTGGTGGTGGGGGCCACCAGCGAACGGGAGGCGGGCTTCCGCGAAGGGCTCACCCCCGACGGCCAACGGCAGCTGCAGGCGGGCATCGCCGCCCTGTTGCCCGAGGCCAGCCAATGGCCACCGATGGAGCGCTGGTGGGGGTTCCGCCCCTGCACCCCGGATGAGGGGCCGCTGCTGGGGGCCTCATCCCTGGAGGGGCTGTGGCTGGCCTGCGGCCACCACCGCAACGGCGTGCTGCTGGCGGCGATCACCGCCCAGCTGCTGGATGGGGCCATGGCCCAGACACTGCAAAGCCCCCAGCGGAGCCTGCTGGAGGCGTTCCACTGGGGGCGGTTTGGAGCGAGTGCTGGGGCGCCGGCGGGCTGACTCAGCCCTCGGTGCGCCACACCTGATCGGCGGGGGTCCAGTCGCTCAGTTCGGAGGGCTGGAACCACAGCCCGATTTCGAACTGGGCCGTTTCGGGGGCGTCGGAGCCGTGGATCACATTGCGGCCGATGTTGACGGCCAGGTCGCCACGGATGGTGCCGGGCTCCGCCTCCAGGGGCTTGGTGGCGCCGATCAGCTTGCGGGCGCTGGCGATCACGCCGTCGCCTTCCCACACCATGGCCACCACGGGGCCGGAGGTGATGAACTCCACCAGGCCAGCGAAAAAGGGGCGCTCGCGGTGCACGCCGTAGTGGCTTTCAGCCAGCTCACGGCTGGGGGTGAGCTGCTTGAGGCCCACGAGCTTGAAGCCCTTGCGCTCAAAGCGGCCCAGGATCTCCCCCACGAGGCCGCGCTGCACGCCGTCGGGCTTGATGGCAACGAAAGTGCGTTCGGCGGCCATGGCAAAAAACGGTCAGATCCGGCCCATCGTCCGCGGCGGAGGCGCCGATTGGCAAGCACAGTGGTGCCGTGATCCCCGACCCTGCCTTGACCAGCTGGACCACCGCCGACAGCGCCGCCCTCTACGGGCTCGACCGCTGGGGGGAGCCCTACTTCTCGGTGAACGGCCGCGGCCACATCAGCGTGCAGCCCCAGGGGGAACGGGGCGGCAGCCTCGATCTGCTGGAGCTGGTGCAGGGGTTGCAGGGGCGCAACCTGGGGCTGCCGCTGTTGATCCGCTTCGACGACATCCTCGAAGACCGGCTGGAGCGGCTGCACGCCGCCTTCGAGCGGGCCATCGCCCAGTACGGCTATGGCGGCCGCTACCAGGGCGTGTTCCCGGTGAAGTGCAACCAGCAGCGCCATGTGGTGGAGGAGCTGGTGGCCTGCGGCCGCCGCTGGCACTTCGGCCTCGAGGCCGGCAGCAAAGCGGAGCTGCTGATCGCCCTGTCGCTGATCGATGACCCCGAGGCGCTGCTGATCTGCAACGGCTACAAGGATCAGCGCTACATCGAAACGGCGATCCTGGCGCGTCGCCTGGGGCGCCAGCCGGTGGTGGTGATCGAGCAGGCCGATGAGGTGCAGCGGATCATCGACGCCAGCCGCGCCCTGGGGGCGGCACCGTTCATCGGCATCCGCGCCAAGCTCTCCAGCCGCAGCAGCGGCCGCTGGGGCAGCTCCGTGGGCGACAAGGCCAAATTCGGCCTCTCGATCCCCGATCTGCTGGCCACGGTGGAGGCCCTGCGGGACGCAGACCTGCTGCAGGATCTGCGGCTGCTGCACTTCCACGTGGGCAGCCAGATCAACGACATCGCCGTGCTCAAGGACGCCCTGCAGGAGGCGGGACAGATCTACGTGGAGCTCACCAAGCTGGGGGCCCCCATGGGTTATCTGGATGTGGGGGGCGGCCTGGGGGTGGATTACGACGGCAGCCGCACGGCCTCGGCCGCATCCACCAACTATTCGCTGCAGAACTACGCCAACGATGTGGTGGCCACGGTGCGGGAGTGCTGTGAGCCCCACGGCGTGCCGGTGCCCACCCTGGTGAGCGAGAGCGGCCGCGCCATCGCCAGCCATTTCTCGGTGCTGGTGTTCAACGTGCTGGGCAGTGCCCAGGTGCCGGCGGCCCTGCCGGCGGCGGGGGAGAGCGAACCGCTCACGGTTCGCAACCTGCGGGAGACGTTGGCCGGCATCACGGCAACCGGCAGCGACGACGACGGCGCCGTCTCACGGCTTCAGGAGGCCTGGAACGACGCCATCAAATTCAAGGACGACGCCCTGGCGGCCTTCCGCCTCGGCTACCTGAGCCTGCCGGAGCGGGCCATGGCCGAACAGCTCACCTGGGCCTGCGCCAGCGCCATCGTGGAGCGGCTGCCCCGCAGCGGCGCCGTCCCCGACGACCTCAAAAGCCTGCGGGCGGCCCTGGCGGGCACCTACTACGCCAACCTCTCGGTGTTCCGCTCCGCGCCGGACACCTGGGCGATCGAGCAGCTGTTCCCGCTGCTGCCGATCCACCGGCTGGAGGAGGAACCCACCCGGCTGGGCCATTTCGCCGACCTCACCTGCGACTCCGACGGCAAGCTGGCCCGCTTCATCGGCGACGGGCAGGCCAAGCCTCTGCTGGAGCTGCATGCGCCCCAGGAGGGGCAGCCCTACCTGATCGGGATGTTCCTCGGAGGCGCCTACCAGGAGGTGATGGGCAACCTGCACAACCTCTTTGGCAGCACCAATGCGGTACACATTCGTCTGGCCCCCGGGGGCGGTTATCAGGTGGATCACGTGGTGCGCGGCAACACCAACGCCCAGGTGCTGGAAGCCATGGAGCACCAACCGGAACTGCTGCTGGAGCGGCTACGGGTGGCCAGCGAAGCCGCCATCCAGCGGGGTGACCTCAAGATCAACGACGCCCAGCGGCTGATGGACCACCTGGAAACCAGCCTGCGGCAGACCACCTATCTGCAGGGCTAGGGCCACCGCGCTAGAGGCAGCAACTGGGGTGGGCCATCAACTCGTGGGCCCGGTCGTAAGGGGTGTCCTGGGGGTCGAGCCAAAGGGAGCAGGTGAGCGCCTCATCGCCGGGCCCTTCGGCTTCGCGGCAGCCCTCGAGCTGGAGACGACTCCCCAACAGCACCAACTGGAACCTCCAGTCGCTGCGGGCGTGGATCGTAAAGCTGCTGACCATGGCTGCAGCTCCTCTGGCGTTCGGTATCCGCAGCTTTCCTCCGCGCCTGGGCAACGCCAGCGCAAAGGAACGGTTGTGGATCCGGCTGGCCTTCAGCCCAGGTCCGCCAACAGATCCGCCCGCGCCTGCTCCAAGGCCCCATCCAGGGCCGCCCCATCGCGGCCGCCGGCCTGGGCCAGGTTGGGGCGACCGCCGCCGCCGCCGCCGCAGGCCTTGGCCACGGTGCCGATGAAAGCGCCGGCCTTGGGGCCAGCCGCAATCACCGCCGGGCCGAAGGCCGCCGCGAGCACCACCTTGCTGAGGTCGGCCCCATCGGGCAGTCCCCCCAGCACCACCGCCGCCCCATCGCCCAGCTGCTCCGCCAGGCCCGCGGCGGCGCTCTGCAGGCCGGCGCCCTCGACACCATCCAGGCGCGCCACCAGCAGCATGGCGTCGCCGCATGGCACCGCCTGGGAGGCGAGGGCCGCTGACTTGGCCAGGGCCAACTGCTCCCGGGCCGCCGCCAACGCCTTCTGGCTGGCCTTGAGCTCCTCCTGCAGCTGCGCCACCCGCTCCACGATCTCGCCGGGCTGGGCCTTGAAGCGATCCCCCAGTTGCCGCACCACGGCATCGCGCTCATTCAGATAGGCCAGCACCGCCGGGCCGGCCACCGCTTCAATGCGGCGGATCCCAGCGGCCACACCGCTCTCGGCCACGATCTTGAACAGGCCGATTTCCGCGGTGTTGGCCACATGGGTGCCGCCGCAGAGCTCCATCGACACACCGGGCACATCCACAACCCGCACCACATCGGCGTACTTCTCCCCGAACATCGCCACGGCCCCGGCGGCCTTGGCCTGCTCGATCGCCATCTCCGCCACCTCCAGGGCGTGGGCCTCGCTGATCCAGCCATTGATCAACGTTTCCACCTGCTCTAGCTCCGCCGCCGTCACGGCGCGGGGGCAATGGAAGTCGAAGCGAAGGCGATCGAAATCCACCAGCGAACCCGCCTGGCCGATGCCCGGATCCACCACCTGCTTCAGGGCCGCCTGCAGCAGGTGGGTAGCGGTGTGGTTGGCCTGGGCGCGGCGGCGGCAGGCCCGGTCCACCTGGCCATGCACCACGGCGCCGAGGGCCAGGCTGCCGCGCTCCACCCGGCCGCTGTGCACAAACACGCTGCGGTTGCGGGACACCGCCTCGATCGCCACGATCAAGCCATCGCCGGTGAGCAGGCCCCGGTCGCCCACCTGGCCGCCGCCTTCGCCATAGAAGGGGGTGGTGTCCAACACCACCTGCACCGCATCGCCGGCCACGGCCTGCTCCGCCGGCTCACCGTTCACCACGAGGGCCACCACACAGCTGCGCTGCTCCAGCAGCTCGTAACCACGGAATTGGGTGGCCTCCAGGTCGGCGGCCACCTGATCAATGGCCCCCTGCAGGGTGAGATCGATGCTCACCGCCGCCGCCTTGGCCCGCTGGCGCTGGGCCTCCATGGCCGCCTCAAAGCCGGCCAGATCCACCGTGAGGCCGTGCTCCTCGGCGATCTCCTCGGTGAGCTCCAGCGGGAAGCCGTAGGTGTCATACAGCTCGAAGGCCTGCTCACCGGAGATCTGCTCGGGTTGGGCCGCCAGCACCTCCGCCAGCAACTTCTCGCCCCGTTCGAGGGTTTCCAGGAAGCGGGCCTCCTCCCGCTGCAGCTCCGCCAGGATCACCTCCCGACGCGCCACCAGCTGGGGATAGGCGTCCTGCATCAGGGTGATCGACGCCTCACCCATCGCCGACAGGAACGGTTTGTCGATGCCCAGGAGACGTCCGTGGCGCACCACACGGCGCAGCAGGCGCCGCAGGATGTAACCGCGCCCCAGGTTGGAGGCGGTGACGCCATCGCAGATCAGCTGGGTGATGGCACGGCTGTGGTCGCCGATCACCTTGAGGGAGGTCTGACCCTTGGCATCCAGGGCGTGATAGTCGACGCCAGCCAGGGCTGATGCCGCCTCGATCAAAGGGAAGATCAGGTCGGTTTCGTAGTTGTTCGGCACCCCCTGCAGGATCTGGGCCATGCGCTCCAGGCCCATGCCGGTGTCGATGTTGCGGGCCGCCAGCGGGGTGAGGGTGCCCTCCGCATCGCGGTTGTATTGCATGAACACCAGGTTGTAGAACTCGATGAAGCGGCTGTCGTCCTCCAGGTCGATGCCGTCATCGCCGAGCTCGGGCTTGAAGTCGTAATAGATCTCCGAGCAGGGGCCGCAGGGGCCCGTGGGGCCTGAGGCCCAGAAGTTGTCGGCCTCATCCATGCGGATGATGCGCTTGGGGTTCACCCCCACCAGGTCGCGCCAGATGGCCTCCGCCTCGTCGTCCTCGCGGAACACGCTCACCACCAGGTTGTTGGGGGAGAGCCCGAACACCTCGGTGCTCAGCTGCCAGGCCCACTGGATGGCCTGTTCCTTGAAGTAATCGCCAAACGAGAAGTTGCCCAACATCTCGAAGAAGGTGTGGTGGCGCGCCGTGCGGCCCACGTTCTCGATGTCGTTGGTGCGGATGCACTTCTGGGCGCTGGTGGCCCGGGGCGCCGGCCGCGGCTGCTGGCCCAGGAACACCGGCTTGAACGGCAGCATCCCGGCGATGGTGAGCAGCACCGTGGGGTCCTCCGGCACCAGGGAGGCGCTGGCCATGGGCTGGTGGCCCCGCTGCTCGTAGAACGCAAGAAAGGCCGCGCGGATCTCAGCACCAGTGCGCGGGGCGGCGGCGGCCATGGCGAAGCGGGACAAGCCTGAACCGGGCATGATCGCGCAACATGAGCGCCCCCTCCACCACGCCATCGCGGGCCCAGCTGCGGCTGCGGTCCATCGCCTGGGCCCTGGCGGGCGGCGCCAGCGCCCTGCTGCTGGGGCTTCCCCTGGGGCTGGAGGCGGCCCTGCGGGCGGGGGGCTGCGGCTTCTTCTATGGCCTGCTGGCCTTCCATCTGCAGCGGGTGGACCCCGATGACAGCCACCTGCAGGCGGGGCTGGTGGGGGCCGTCTGCGGCATCCACAGCCTGGCGTTGCCGCCCCTGAGCCCCTGGCCCGTGGCCATCCCCTGGCCTTCGGCCTTGGCGCAGGTCGCGCCAGCTGTGATGATGGAGCTCGTTCGTGCCTGGCTGCCGCTGATCGGCGCCGCGCTGGTGCTGCACGGATCGCAAGCCCTGTCGCGAGTTCTCGCGGCGCGGCCGCAGGCGGTCCGGCGCCCCTGATCCCCAGGCCCTGCCTCCATGAGCCTGCTGCATGCCACCTGGCTGCCCGTCGTGCCGGCGGGGAGTTTCGCCAAAGGCAAGGCCCCCACAGCGGGCCTGCTGATCTGGGCGGACACCTGGCGTGTGGCCGATCCCGTGGGCCCGGTGCTGGAGGCACCGCTCCACCCCCTGAGCCTCGACCTGGACACCCTGGCCACCTGGCTCGACGACAACACCTTCTGGTCGGAAGACCTGCGCCAGGCCAGCGCCACCCTCACCCTGCCCAGCCGCCAACAGGGGGTTCGCGGCCAGAAGAGCGAGGCCACGGATGGCTGGAGCGGCATGCCGCTGCAGGCGGGTGAACCCCTGCCGAAAGACCTGAGCTGGTGGCCCTGGCAGGTGGAGGGCTGGTTTCTCAAGCCCGGACCCGCCGCCGACTGGCTCAACCTGCTGCCCCTCTCCGGCTACGCCGAAGCTGGCCTCGGCGACGACCTGCACTGGTGGTCCCATGTGCAGCGCTGGTGCCTGAGCCTGATCGCCCGCGGCCGCTGGCTGCCGGATGCCGCCGGCGGCAAAGCCAGCTGGCTGCCGCTGCTCAACCGGGAGGACGACCGCCGCCGCCTGGAGGAACTGGCCCTGCGCATGCCCCAGGTGGTGGCCGCCGCCAGCGCTGATCGCCACCTGGCCTGCGGCCGCCCGCGCTCCAATCGCCTGCTGGTGGCCAGCATCGTGGAGAAGCTGGTGGACGGGCAGCTGCGGGCCGCCTTCGCCCCCGGCGGCCAGGGGCTCGATCCCCTGCTGGCGGCCTGGGACGAGGCCCTGGGTGATCCGGGCGGCCGCCTGGCCCTCGACGAGGAAGACCAGGAGCGCCTGGCGATCGCCAGCCACCACTGGCGCGAGACCGTGGCCGGCAAGGTGGCCCCCGCCCGCGCCTGCCTGGAGCTGTTTACCCCGCCGGAGGGGGAGGAGCTGTGGGAACTGCGCTTTGGCCTCCAGGCGGAGGCGGACCCCAGCCTGCGGGTGCCGGCGGGCATGGTCTGGGCCGCGGGCGACGGCGATCTGGCCCTGGGGGAAATCCAGGTGGAACAGCCCGGTGCCCTGTTGCTGGAGGGCCTGGGGCGGGCGCTGCTGGCCTTTGAGCCGATCGAACGGGGCCTCGATACCGCCACGCCCGAGGCGATGCAGCTCACCCCGGCGGAGGCCTTCGTGCTGGTGCGCACCGCCGCTTCCCGGCTGCGGGATGTGGGGGTGGGGGTGATCCTGCCCGCCAGCCTCTCCGGCGGGCTGGCCAGCCGCCTGGGCCTGGCGATCACCGCGGAGCTGCCCGAGAAGTCGCGGGGCTTCACCCTCGGGGAAACCCTGGAGTGGCGCTGGGAATTCATGATCGGCGGCGTCACCCTCAACCTGCGCGATCTGGAGAAGCTCTCCGCCAAGCGCAGCCCACTGGTGCAGCACAAGGGGGCCTGGATTGAGCTGCGCCCGCTCGACCTCAAGAACGCCGAGAAGTTCTGCGCCGCCGAGCCCCCCTTCAGCCTCGACGACGCCCTGCGCATCACCGGCAACGAGGGCGAAACCCTGCAGCGGCTGCCGGTCCATGCCTTCACCGCCGGCCCGCGTCTGCAGGCGGTGCTGGAGCAGTACCACCAGCAAAAAGCCCCTGACCCGCTGCCGGCACCCCCCGGTTTCGCCGGCCAGCTGCGCCCCTACCAGGAGCGGGGCCTGGGCTGGCTGGCCTTCCTGCACCGCTTTGACCAGGGGGCTTGCCTGGCGGACGACATGGGCCTGGGCAAGACCATCCAACTGCTGGCCTTCCTGCAGCACCTCAAGGCCGAGGAAGAACTGAAACGGCCGGTGCTGCTGGTGGCGCCCACCTCCGTGCTCACCAACTGGAAACGGGAGGCGGCCGCCTTCACCCCCGACCTGGTGGTGAACGAGCACTACGGCCCGCGCCGCCCCTCCAGCCCCGACGCCCTCAAAAAGGCCCTGAAGGGGGTCGACCTGGTGCTCACCAGCTACGGCCTCATGCAGCGGGACAGTGAAATCCTCGACACGCTCGACTGGCAGGGAGTGGTGATCGACGAAGCCCAGGCGATCAAGAACCACAACGCCAAACAATCCATGGCCGCCCGCGACCTGGGCCGGCCGGGGAAGGGTCCGCGCTTCCGCATCGCCCTCACCGGCACCCCCGTGGAAAACCGCGTCAGCGAGCTCTGGGCGCTGATGGATTTCCTCAACCCCAAGGTGCTCGGCGACGAACCCTTCTTCCGCCAGCGCTATCGCCTACCGATCGAGCGCTACGGCGACATGTCATCGCTGCGGGACCTCAAGGGCCGCGTGGGCCCGTTCATCCTGCGGCGGCTCAAGACCGACAAATCGATCATCACCGACCTGCCCGAGAAGGTGGAGCTGAGCGAATGGGTGGGCCTCGCCCCGGAGCAGCGCAAGCTCTACAACAAAACCGTGGAGGACAGCCTGGATGCCATCGCCCGGGCACCCCTCGGCCAGAAGCACGGCCAGGTGCTGGCCCTGCTCACCCGCCTCAAGCAGATCTGCAACCATCCGGCCCTGGCCCTCAAACAGGATCCCGACCCCAACGACGCCGGGTTCTTCAAGGACTTCGCCGCCCGCAGCGCCAAGGTGCAGCGGCTCGAGGAAATCCTCGAGGAAGTGATGGAGGCGGGCGACCGGGCCCTGCTGTTCACCCAGTTCGCCGAGTGGGGGCATCTGCTCAAGGCCCACCTGGAGCACCGCTGGCGCCAGGAGGTGCCCTTCCTCTACGGCAACACCAGCAAGACCGAACGCCAGGCGATGGTGGATCGCTTCCAGGAGGATCCCCGCGGCCCGCAGCTGTTCCTGCTGTCGCTGAAGGCCGGCGGCGTGGGCCTCAACCTCACCCGCGCCAGCCACGTGTTCCACATCGACCGCTGGTGGAACCCGGCGGTGGAGAACCAGGCCACCGACCGCGCCTACCGGATCGGCCAGCAGAACCGCGTGATGGTGCACAAGTTCATCACCAGCGGCTCCGTGGAGGAGCGCATTGATCGGATGATCAAGGAGAAATCCAAACTGGCGGCCGACATCGTCGGCTCCGGCGAAGAGTGGCTTGGCGGGCTCGACATCGGCCAGCTCAAGGACCTGGTGACCCTCAGCGAGGACTGACCCCATGACGATCACCCCCGGCAACCACAACGGCATCACCACCCAGCTGGGCGACCAGGGCCTGGGCCAGCAGCCCTGGTGGGTGGAGCAGTGGATGGAGCTGATCAACGGCTACCGCTTCAAGAAACGGCTGGAGCGCGCCTGGGCCTATGCCCGCGAAGGCAACGTGCTCTCGATCCGCTTCGAAGGGCGCCGCGTGCACGCCCGCGTGCAGGGCAGCGGCGAAGACCCCTACAAGGTGAAGCTCTGGCTCGACGTGCTCAGCGACGACGACTGGGGCTACGTGCTGGAGGCCCTGGGGCAGAAGGCCCGCTGGTCGGCCCAGCTGCTGGCGGGGGTGATGCCCCAGGACATCGAGCGGGCGTTCGCCGCCAGCGGCCGGCGCCTGTTTCCGTTCAAGTTGCAGGAGGTGCGCAGCGAATGCACCTGCCCCGACAAGATCAACCCCTGCAAACACGTGAGCGCGGTCTACTACCTGATGGGCGAGCGCTTCAGCGAAGACCCCTTCGTGCTGTTCCAGCTGCGGGGCCGCACCCGGGCCCAGCTGCTCAGCGACCTGGCGGTGCAGCGGCGGGCGCTGCTGGCCAAGAAAGCCTCGGAAGCCAAGGCCGCCCGCAAGGCCGACGGCGATGGTGCTCCGCTGCCCTCCGCTGCCGACGGACTGCACAACCCCACGCCGGTGGCGATCCGGGACCCCAACCGCTGGTGGCGCTATGACGCCGCCCTGGATCCGGGGTTGGTGGTGATCACCCCAGCCATGGAAGGCGACACGGGGCTCGACGAAGCGGGGCCGCTGCCCCTGGCGGAGGACGGTCGTTTCCCAGAGGCACCGCGCCAGTTTGTGGAGCACCTGCGCAGCCAGGGGGCGGGCTTCAGCACCGCCGCCATGGCCACCGCCATGGCCGCCGGCAGCAACCAGGAGCAGCCCAACGACAGCAACGGCTGAAGCCATGGCCGGCGCCCCCTGGCTCGCACCGCCGCAACGGGAGCTGGCGGCGTGCATCCTGCGCAGCCACCGGGCGGGCTTTGGCCGCCCCCTGCTGAACGGCACCGATCCGGAGCACCAACCCCAGGAGCTGTTCGCCTGCCCCACGGTGGTGCTGGCCCATGACGGCAACGACCCCGGCGGCGATCCCGGGCCACGGCTGGTCTATGCCAACGCCGCCGCCCTGCGGCTGTGGGACTGCCCCTGGGGGGAGCTGGTGGGGCTGCCATCGCGGCTCACCGCTGAACCGCAGGAGCGCGGCGAGCGGGCCCGGATGCTGGTGCGGGCCCTCGCCCAGCACGCCACCAGCGGCTACTGCGGCGTGCGCATCAGCCGCAGCGGTCGTCGCTTTCAGATCCGCAATGCACGGCTCTGGACCCTCTGGACGACCGCAGGCGAGCCCTGCGGCCAGGCGGCCGCCTTCAACGACTGGTGGTGGCTCTGAGTCAGCGTTCGGCTCCCCCCACAACCATGGTGGGGCAGCCGAACCCAGGCCGTGGGGGCCGTACCGATCGGATCGGTTCTCGCGCCCCTGGGCCCGTAGCGACGGGGCCACATTGGCGATGCGGGTGATCCCCGCAACCGAGATCCCTTGCCCAACCCGCCATGTTGACCCTGCGCCAATCCCCCTTCGATCTGTTCGAAACCGACCTGTTCCAGAAACTGGAGCAGCAACTGCACACTGCCGAGCGCGTGCCCGCCGCTGAGGTGCGTGACACCGAGGCCGGCTACAGCATCAGCCTGGAATTGCCGGGCGTGGAGCGCGATTCCATCGACGTGAAGGCCACCGACCGCAGCCTGGTGATCAGCGCCGAGCGCCGCGCCCCCCAACCGGAAGCCGACGCAGACGCCGAGACATCCGGCCCCCTGCTGAGCGAGTTCCGCTACGGCACCTGGAGCCGCAGCTTCCGCTTCCCCGCCGGCATCGACCGTGAAGGCCTCCAGGCCCACTACCGCGATGGCCTGCTCACCGTCACGGCCCCCAAGGCCCAGACCATGACCAGCGTCAGCGTCAAGGTGGAGGGCTGAGCTCCGCAAAGGAGCGGCCCCCAACAGGCAACACACCAACTTGAGGACGGGACCGGGCCCCGGCGGCAACGCCGGGGCTTTTTCGCACCCCAGCGGGGGGCGCGAGCCCAAGCCCACCGGGGGCCCTACCTACAGTTGCCGCCACTGAGCTGGGTCCCATGGCAGAACAACCCACGGCTGGCCGTCTCAGCCTGCAGTGCGAACCGATCGCCGCGGACACCACCACGATCCGCTCCCTCGACTGGGACCGCAGCCGCTTCGACATTGAATTCGGCCTGCGCAACGGCACCACCTACAACAGCTTTCTGGTGCGGGGTGAGCGCACCGCCCTGATCGACAGCAGCCATCTGAAGTTCGAGGCCACCT
>VGQL01000023.1 GCA_016882415.1 Cyanobacteria bacterium M_DeepCast_200m_mx_001 | reverse complement strand
GCCCGCCACGCCGGCCCCAGCCCCGGTGGTGCCCGCACCCTTCAGCACCGGCGCCAGCCCCTCCGACGGGGAGGGCGGCGAATGGGAGCTGCTAGTGAGCAAGGTGCAGGGCTGGCTGGCCAGCGGCCAGCTGCAGCAGCAATGGCAGGCGGCCCGCACCCCCCTCAGCCTGCTGGCGGGGCTGATTGCCCTGCTGCTGGTGCTGCGCATCTATGGCGCGCTGTTGGCCGTGCTGGACAGCATTCCGCTGCTGCCTGGGCTGCTGGAGCTGGCGGGCCTGATCGCCGTGCTCCAGTTCGGCCTCACCCGGATGGTGCGCAGCCGTGATCGCCGCCAGGTGATCGATGGGGTGCGTCAGCGCTGGCAGAGCTTCCGGGGCCGCAGCTGAGGCGCCGCAACGGCAGGGGTTCAACGGGTCAGTTGATAGCTTGGCCCGATTGCATCACGGTCACTGGTGGACATTCAGCTCGGTCGTTCCCGCACCGTTCGTCGCGCCTACGGCATCGACGAAATTGCCCTCGTGCCGGGGGGACGCACCGTGGATCCAGCGGTGACCGACAGCAGCTGGACCCTGGGGGGCGTGCGCCGCGAGATCCCGATCATCGCCAGCGCCATGGACGGCGTGGTGGACGTGGGCATGTGTGTGGAACTCACCAAGCAGGGGGCCCTCGGGGTGCTCAACCTCGAGGGGGTGCAGTGCCGCTACGACGACCCCAACCCGGCCCTCGACCGCATCGCCGCGGTGGGCAAAGAGGAGTTCGTGCCGCTGATGCAGGAGCTCTACAGCCAGCCGGTGCGGGAAGACCTGATCCGCCAGCGCATCGGTGAGATCAAGCAGCGCGGCGGCATCGCCGCCGTGAGCGCCACCCCGGTGGCCGCCCTCAAGTTCGGCAAGGCCATCGCCGAGGCCGGTGCCGACCTCTTCTTCGTGCAGGCCACGGTGGTGAGCACCGAGCACATCGGCCCCGAGGGGCAGGAGAGCCTGGATCTGGAGGCCCTCTGCCGCGACTTCGGTGTGCCGGTGGTGATCGGCAACTGCGTCACCTACGACGTGGCCCTGAAACTGATGCGGGCCGGCGCCGCCGGCGTGATGGTGGGCATCGGCCCCGGGGCCGCCTGCACCAGCCGCGGCGTACTGGGCATCGGCATCCCCCAGGCCACTTCCGTGGCCGACTGCGCCGCCGCCCGGGCCGACTACCTGGCGGAGAGCGGCCGCTATGTGCCGATCATTGCCGACGGCGGCATCGTGACCGGCGGCGACATCTGCAAGTGCCTGGCCTGCGGGGCCGATGCCGTGATGATCGGCTCCCCCATCGCCCGGGCCGCCGAAGCCCCAGGCCGTGGCTTCCACTGGGGCATGGCCACCCCCAGCCCGGTGCTGCCCCGCGGCACCCGCATCAAGGTGGGTACCACCGGCAGCCTGGAGAAAATCCTGCGGGGCCCCGCCTCCCTGGATGACGGCACCCAGAACCTGCTGGGCTGCATCCGGACCTCCATGGGCACCCTCGGGGCCCGCACCCTGCAGGAGATGCAACAGGTGGAGGTGGTGGTGGCACCGTCGCTGCTCACCGAGGGCAAGGTGTATCAGAAGGCCCAGCAGCTGGGCATGGGCAAGTAGCCACCCCCCTGGTGGCGGGGTGAACAGCGGCGTTAGCCTCAAGGATGTGCGGGCTTCGGCCCTCACACTCCTCACACCCCCTGGCCCGGCGCGTCCGGGCTTTCTGTCTTTGCCCCAGGCGATGCCCGGGCGGGTAACGAGTTTCAGCAGCGTCCGGGCCATCACCGAAAGCGGTTGCTAGATTCCGAAAACCCTGTTCCCTCCTCGGATGTCCAGCGCCGCTGCCGTCACCGACGCTTCCTTCGAGCAAGATGTGCTCAAAAGCGATGTGCCCGTGCTGGTTGATTTCTGGGCCCCCTGGTGCGGACCCTGCCGCATGGTGGCGCCGATCGTCGACGAGATCGCCAAGGAGTTCGACGGCAAGATCAAGGTGTTCAAGCTCAACACCGACGAAAACCCCAACGTGGCCAGCCAGTACGGCATCCGCAGCATCCCCACGCTGATGGTGTTCAAGGACGGCCAGAAGGTGGACACCGTGGTGGGTGCCGTGCCCAAGACCACCCTCTCGGGCACCATCTCCAAGTACCTCTGAGCCCCGCCGCTGAGCCCCCTGGAGCACAGCCCACTGGAGCAGAGCCCCCTCGAGGCCCTGGCCGCGGCCCTGCCGAACCATCCGCAGCGCCGCGCCATTGAGCGCAGCGTGGTGAGCCTGCTGGAGATCGCCCGCAGCAGCGGCGACGCCGACGAGTGGCGCCTGATCAATGGCGCCCTGGCGGACATCCGCGACGGCCTCAGCGTGTTCGCACCGCACCGACTGCAACGCAAGGTCACGGTGTTCGGCTCAGCCCGCACCCCCAGCGACGATCCCGCCTATCGCCTGGCCCAGGAGCTGGCGGTGGAGGCGGTGCGCCACGGTTTTGCCGTGATGACCGGCGCCGGCGGCGGCATCATGGAGGCCGCCAACAGCGGTGCCGGCTGCGACAACAGCATCGGCCTCAACGTGGAACTGCCCTTCGAGCAGCACGCCAACCGCTACGTGAACGCCTGCGAGGGGCGTCTGCTGCACTTCCGTTATTTCTTCACCCGCAAATTGTTCTTCCTGCGGGAGAGCGATGCCCTGGTGGTGATGCCCGGTGGCTTCGGCACCTTCGATGAGCTGTTCGAATCCCTCACCCTGATCCAAACCGGCCGCACCCCGCCGATTCCGCTGGTGATGCTGGCGCCTCCGGGGGATGCCTTCTGGCCGGAGTGGCTGGGGGAACTGCACCAGGGCCTGGTGCGCCGCGGCCTGATCTCCCCGGAGGACACCACCCTGCTCAAGCAGGCCAGCTCCGCCGCCGAAGCGATGGCGATCATCAGCCGCTTTTACCGGGTGTTCCACGGCGCCCAGTACGCCGAAGACTGCCTCGAGCTGCTGCTGCACGGGCGCCTCAGCGACGCACAGCTGGGCCAGCTCAACCGCAGCTTTGCCCCGCTGGTGGAGGAGGGCGGCATCAGCCAGGGGGAGAGCTGCGACAGCCGCGGCATCCTGCGGCCCTGCCTGCGCTTCCAGCTGGACCGCCGTCGCATCGGCCTGCTGTACCAGCTGCTGGATCAGCTCAATGGCCTGCCCCTGGAGGGGCCAGCGGCGATCGAGCAACCTGGCCAACGCCTGAGTCCCGCCCCCCAGCCATGACCCGCATCGGCCTGATCGACTACGGCATGGGCAACCTCCATTCCGTGCAGCGGGCCCTGGAACGGCTGGGCTGCACGGTGCTGACGGTGCAGAAGGCGGCGGCCATGGACAGCTGCCAGGCCCTGGTGCTGCCGGGGGTGGGGGCCTTCGATCCCGCCATGGAGCGGCTGGAGCACTCGGGACTGGTGCCCGCCATCCGTCAGTGGTGCGCCGAGGAGAAGCCGCTGCTGGGCATCTGCCTGGGGCTGCAACTGTTGTTCGAGGGCAGCGACGAAGGGCAGCGGCCTGGGCTGGGGCTGATCCGCGGCCATGTGGCGGCCCTACCCCGCTGCCCGGGGCACCCCATTCCCCACATGGGCTGGGAGCCGCTGTTGCCCGCCACCGCCAGCCCCCTGCTGCCGGCGGGGGCCCCGGAGGCCTGGATGTATTTCGTGCACTCGTTTGCGGCGGTGCCGGCGGACCCCGGCTGCGTCACGGCGCAGGTGGCATTCGGCTCCGAGACCGTCACCGCCGCCGTCTGGCAAGGCAGCCTGGCCGCCTGCCAGTTCCACCCCGAGAAATCCGCCGAGGCCGGGGAGGCTCTGCTGCGGCGTTGGCTGGCCTGGGTGGAGCAGCGGCAGCCATGAGCCTGCGGCTCAGCGGCGGCCGCAAGCTGCAGAGCCCGCCGGGGCACACGGCCCGCCCCACCCCTGCGCGGGTGCGGCTGGCGGTGATGAACATGCTGGCGCCGCAGCTCAGGGGCGCCCGCTGGCTCGACCTCTGCTGCGGCAGCGGCGTGATGGGCTGTGAAGCCCTGCACCACGGCGCGGCGGCGGTGGTGGCCATCGACCAGGACAGGCGCATGGCCGCCACGGCCCAGGCCAACCTGGATCTGGTGGCTTCGGGCCTCGATCCGGCCCCTGCGGTGACGGTGTTGAGCCAGGAGGTGCTGCGCTGGCTGCGGGTACCGCCCCAGGGGCTGGAGCCCTTCGATCTGATCTACGCCGATCCCCCCTACGGCGCCGGGCTGTATGACGGCATCAGTGCAGCCGTGCGCGAGGGGGGCTGGCTGCGGCCCTCGGGTCTGCTGCTGCTGGAATGCGCGAGCGCCTCAGTCGCCAGCATCGGAGAAGGCTGGGGCCTGCAGCGGCAGAAACGCTACGGGGGCAGCACGCTGCTGGTGCTGCAGCCCCAATGAGGCCAGGCCGGGGCCGCTGACGGCGGGCCGGTGATCAGCCCCCCAGGGCGCTGCCGCGGCGGTATTGGTTCCAGGCGGCCACGAACAGGCCCACCAAGGTCACGGGAATCAGACCGAGCACGATGCCGCAGAGCAGGGGTTCGATCATGGGTGGGATGAACTGGGCTGGTTGCACAATTCTTCCACGCCCCTGCCCCAAACTGCGGGCAGCGTGATGCGCCTTGACATCCCCAGCAGCGTGACCTCCCCGGCGACCCCCACCGCAACCCCCACCGTGACCGCAGCGGCGGCCCCCTCCAGCGCCAACCGGCGTGGGCTGATCTCGGCCCTGGCGATGGTGGCGGCGGTGTGTGTGGCCGTGGTGGCCCTGGTGGTGCTGCTGCCCGCCGCCCGCAGCGACCCCTACACCCGCAGCACCCTGCAGCTCAGCGGCTCCGGCGAGCGCGGCGAGCAGCTGTTTCTGATCAACTGCGCCGGCTGCCATGGCATCGCCGCCCAGGGGCTGGTGGGCCCCAGCCTGCTCGGGGTGCACAACCGCAAAAACAACCGCCAGCTGATTCAGCAGGTGGTGAGCGGCCGCACCCCGCCGATGCCCCGCTTCCAGCCCGAACCCCAGGCCATGGCCGACCTGCTGGCCTACCTCGACACGCTCACGTGAGCCTGGCGGTGGTGTTGGTGGAACCGGCCGGCCCCCTGAATGTGGGGAGCGTGGCCCGGCTCTGCGCCAACTTCCAGGTGGGCGAGCTGCGGCTGGTGGCCCCCCGCTGCGACCACCTGGGGGCCGAAGCCCGGCTGATGGCGGTGCACGCCGAGGCGGTGCTGGAGCGCGCCCGCAGCTTCCCCACCCTGGCGGCCGCCGTGGCGGACTGCGCCCGGGTGGTGGCCACCAGCGGCCGCGTTGAACCGGAGGGGGTGCCCCTGAGCGGCCCGGAGGAGGCCCTCGGCTGGCTGCAACCGGCGCTGCTGGATCCCGCCAGCCAGGGGGCCCTGGTGTTCGGCCGCGAGGACCGGGGCCTCACCAACCAGGAGTTGCTGCAGGCGGGACGCGTGCTGCGGCTGAACAGCGCCGACGCGTACGCCTCCCTCAACCTCTCCCACGCGGTGGCGATCTGCCTGCACGGGCTGCAACAGCCGCTGCCGGCCCCGACGGACACCGCAGAACCCTGCCCCCGCGGCGAGCTGGAGGCGGCCCTGGCGGATGCGGAGGAGCTGCTGCTGGAGGTGGGCTTCCTGCATCCCCACACCGCGGAGGCGCGCCTAGGAAAAGTGCGGGCCTTGCTGCAACGGGCCCAGGTGCGCAGCCCGGAGGTGGCCCTGCTGCGGGGCATGGTGCGGCAGCTGCGCTGGGCAACCCAGCGGCGAAGCCCCTAAGGTCTGGCCCGTGCCCAGCCCCACCCGCCCGTGAGCGCGAGCCGCCCCAACCGCCCCAGCAGCAGCACACCGGGGTGGGGAGCACCGGTTCAACTGGTGGTGCGGCTGCTGGTGATGGGCCTGGGGCTGGGGGTGATCACCGGCACCGCGCTCAAACTGCTGGCCCCCCGCCTGGCGGGCGGCGGCCCAGCCACCCCTGCGGCCCCCACCCTCAGCCTGCCGGGGGTGAGCGGCCTGCCCCGCGGCCTGGGGTTGGGACGCTTCGAGCCACGCACGGAACTCAGCGCCCTGAGCCAGAAGTGGGCCCAACTGGCTTCAGCGCACAAGGATCTGCAGGTCAGCGGCTACCTGCTGGTGCTCGATGACGGCCGCTTCGCCCAACTCAACCCCGAGCGGCCGCTGCCGGCGGCCAGCTCGATCAAAACGCCGATCCTGCTGGCGGGGCTCGAAGAACTCGATGCGGGCCGGCTGAAGTGGAACGAACCGCTCACCCTCACCAAGGAGGTGATGGGGGGTGGCGCCGGCTGGATGGCCAGCCGCCCCCAGGGCACCCGCTTCCCCTTCTGGGAGGCCGCCACCGAGATGATCCGGGTGAGCGACAACAGCGCCACCAACCTGCTGATCAAACGGCTGGGGGGCAAGGCCAGCCTCAATGCCCGCTTCCAGGCCATGGGCCTCAGCGGCACGGTGATCAACAACTGGCTGCCGGACCTCGATGGCACCAACACCACCAGCGCCCACGACCTGGCGCGCGCCATCGCCCTGGTGGACACCGGCGACAAGCTCAGCCCCCGGGCCCGGGATCTGTTCCGGGAGGTGATGGGGACATCCCGCACCAACACCCTGCTGCCCCTGGGGCTGCTGATGGGCCTTGGCGGGGATTCCGCCGATCCGGATAGCGATCTGCTGGGCTACGGGGTGACCGTGCTCAACAAAACGGGCGACATCGGCATCGCCTACGCCGACGGCGGCCTGATTGAACTGCCCAACGGCCAACGGGCGGTGGCGGCGTTCATGGTGAAGGGCCCCTTCAACGACCCGCGCTCCACCGATCTGATCCGGGCCATGGCGGCCGAAGTGGCCCGCACCCTGATCGGCAAACCCGGCGGCAGCGGCACCCCCCGGCCATGACCCCCCTGCCCCTGCTGCTGCTGGCGGCCGCCCCCAACCCAGCACCCCCGACGGCCCCGGCGCCGATCCAGCGGCCCCAGGTGGTGGCCCCCCTGCCCGGCGGCCTCGATGCGGTGCTGGTGGTGAACGACAACAACCCGGAGCTGATCAGCGAGCCGGGGATCCTGCTCTCCACCTTCCCGGGCCAGGGCCGCAGCCAGCCGGCGGCGCACCTCAACGTGCCGCTCAACGGCCGCTTCGATCTGTTCAGCCACCACGTGTTCGCCGGCAAGCCGGATCAGCTGAACTCCACCCTGTGGCTGGCGGTGGTGGCCCAACCCCGCGGGGCGCAACCGGTGACCCTGCAGCTGCTGGCGGGCTCCACCGCCCTCTCCCAGGCCACCGATCGCATCCAGCCCCAGGCGCCGTTCCTGCCGCTGCCGGAGCTGATGCCCCAGGACGGCAACACCTACGCCGGGCCGGGCAGCCGCGTGGCCACCGAACTGCTGGGGCGCCAGCGGGGGCCGCTGCTGCCTGAGCGCTGGACCCTCCCCCCCGGCCAGCTGAGCACCCTGCTGCTGCTGCCCATGCCGGTGCGGGGGCTCGACCCCCTGCTCAATGGCCGCAACCTGCAGCTGCGCCTGCAGAGCTCCGGGCCCGTGAGCCTGGCCACCCTGGCGGCCTTCGGCGAAGGCGACCAACCGCCGCCGCCGGAGCGCTGGGCCGCCCTGCTGGATGGGCCCCTCAGCGCCAAGGAACACACCCCCACCCCCCGCGGCAGCAGCGGCAAGCTCGTGTACTCGCGAGTGAGTGGCGTGCAGGTGGGCAGCACCTGGCGCACCACCCTCACCGACCCGGGCAAGCCCTACCTCTCCGCCAGCCGGGCGCCCATCTCCTGGCCGATCGCCTCCCTGGAGCGGGGCAGCCTGGGCACCCGCCAGGTGCAAACCGCCGAGCTCAAGGCCTTCTATCCGGGTACCGCCTGGGCGGCCCACGGCAACTACGGTGTGGAATACGACCTCACCCTGCCGCTGCGCAACACCGGGACCCAGCCCCTGCAGCTGCAGCTGGCGTTGGAATCGCCCATCAAGGGCGACCAGCCCATCGGCGGGCTGCGCTTCAAGGCCAAACCGGGGCCCCCGGTGATGTTCCGCGGCACCGTGGAGGTGAGCGGCCTCGACGGCAGCGATGGCAGGGCCATGGGCCGCCAGGGGTTCCACCTGGTGCAGCGGGTGGGACAGCAGGGGCCGGCCCTCGGCACCATCAGCCTGGCGCCTGGCGGCAGCCGCAGCCTGCGGGTGCGGCTGATCTACCCGGCGGACGCCACGCCGCCCCAGGTGCTCAGCCTGCTGCCTGTGAAACAATCCCCGGACCAGCCTGAGCCATCCCGCTGATGCAAGCCCGCAAGCGCAGGGTTTACCCCTTCACCGCCATCGTGGGCCAGGAGGAGATGAAGCTGGCGCTGCTCCTCAACGTGATCGACCCGCGCATCGGCGGCGTGATGATCATGGGCGACCGCGGCACCGGCAAGAGCACCACCATCCGCGCCCTGGCGGACCTGCTGCCGGAGATCGACGTGGTGGCCGGCGACCCGTACAACAGCTCCCCCGGCGACCCCGATCTGCAGAGCGCCGAGGTGCGCCAGCGCCAGGAGCAGGGCGAGCAGCTGACCACTGAAAAGCGTCAGGTGCCGATGGTGGACCTGCCCCTGGGGGCCACCGAGGATCGCCTCTGCGGCACCATCGACATCGAGAAGGCGCTCAGCGAGGGCGTGCGGGCCTTCGAACCCGGTCTGCTGGCGAAGGCCAACCGCGGCCTGCTCTACGTGGATGAGGTGAACCTGCTGGACGACCACCTGGTGGACGTGCTGCTGGATTCCGCCGCCTCCGGCTGGAACACCGTGGAACGGGAAGGGGTGAGCGTGCGCCACCCGGCCCGGTTCGTGCTGATCGGCTCCGGCAACCCCGAGGAGGGGGAGCTGCGGCCCCAGCTGTTGGATCGCTTCGGCATGAGCGTGGAGGTGCGCACCGTGCGCGACCCCGAGCTGCGGGTACAGGTGGTGGATCAGCGCACCGCCTTCGACAACGACCCCGACGGCTTCAACGCCGCGGTGCAACCCACCCAGGACGGGCTCCAGGCCCGGGTGGTGGAGGCCCAGAACCGCCTGCCGCAGGTGCAGATCGACGACGACCTGCGCATCCGCATCTCCGCCATCTGCGGCGAACTGGATGTGGATGGCCTGCGGGGCGACATCGTGACCAACCGGGCCGCCCGGGCCCTGGCCGCCTTTGAGGGGCGCACCGAGGTCACCGAGGATGACATCGCCCGGGTGGCCGCCTGCTGCCTGCGGCACCGCCTGCGCAAGGACCCCCTCGAGCAGATCGACTCCGGCGACCGGGTGGTGAAGGTGTTCTGCAAGGTGTTCGAGCGGCCCGACAGCACAGACCGCGCCGCCTTCGAGCTGGCCCTGGCGGCCTGATGCCGCGCCGGGGGCCCTGATGCGGATCCTCGGCCTCGACCCCGGCCTGGCCCGGGTGGGCTACGGCCTGATCGATGTGGACGGGCGCCCCGGCAGCGGCAGCCAGCGGCTGCTGGACTGCGGCATCATCCGCACCGACCCAGGCCGCAGCGACGGCGACCGCATGGTGGAGATCGCCCGCGACCTGCGGCAGCTGCTGCGCCACTGGCGGCCGCAGCTGGCGGCCGTGGAGAAGTTTTTCTTCTACCGCTCCAGCACCACCATCGCCGTGGTGCAGGCCCGGGGGGTGCTGATGATGACCCTGGCGCGCTTCCAGGTGCCGGTGGTGGAGTACCCGCCCATGCAGATCAAGCTGGCCCTGGCGGGGCACGGCCACGCCGACAAGGCCGATGTGCTGGATGCGGTGATGCGGGAGCTCAACCTGGAGGACCCGCCGCGGCCGGATGACGCCGCCGACGCCCTGGCGGTGGCCCTCACCGGCTGGTACCAGCGCTGAACCATGGAGACGCCGGCCGCCGCCAGCAAAGCCGCGCTGCGGCCGCAGTTCCGCCGCCGCCGGGCTGAGCGGCTGGCGGCCACCCAGGGCCCGCTGCTGGAGCAGGCGCGCCGCTGGCTGCCGCCCCTGCTGCAGCCGGGCCAGCGGCTGGGGATCTACTGGCCGCTGCCGGGGGAAGCGGATCTGCGGGCCCTGGAGGCGGAGCCCCGGTTGCGGGGCAGGGTGGCCCTGCCCCGGGTGAGCCAGGGGTCGCTGGGCTACCGCCCCTGGCGGGCGAACGGCCCCCTCAGCCCCGATGACACGGGCATCCCCGCCCCGGACCCCGCCCCGGAGCTGGAGCCCACCCAGCTGGGGCTGCTGCTGGTGCCGGCCCTGGCCTGTGACCACGAGGGCTTTCGCCTGGGCTACGGCGGCGGCTGGTTTGACCGCCTGCGCAGCAACGCCCCGTGGCGGGCCGTGCCGGCCCTCGCGGTGCTGCCCCAGGCCTGCCTGGTGGAGCAGCTGCCGCGGGATCCCTGGGATGTGCCCCTGGACGGCTGGCTGCACGAAGGGGGGGTGCATTGGTTGCGAGCTGTGTAAGCCCGGGGGGCTGGACCGCCGCTCACCCCCAGGATTTGGCAGGATCGGCGCAGGCAATGCGTGTTTCCGTGGATCTCCAGGCCAACGACGCCTTCCGATCGGCCCTCAACCTGGACCAGGACTCCGCCGCTGAGCCCCTCCCGGCCGGAACCCGGCGCGGCCCCAGCATCCGCCTCAACCGCGGCAGCGCCGCCGAGCAGGTGCTGGCCTCCGAGCTCAAGGGGCGCGACGATGCCAGCGACGCCCTCTCGATGATGGTGAGCTCGATGGTGCACATGGTGCAGGCGGGCAAAACCCGCAGCAACGGCAGCCGCTGGTCCGCCTGAGATGCCCCGCCAGCCGCACTGCCGGCCCCTGGCCCTGGCGACCCTGGCCTGCCTTGGGCTGAGCGCCGGCGCCGCCCGGGCCCACGGCATTGAAAGCCGCCTCAGCCCCCTGCGGGGCCTCACGGATCAGCTGCTGCTCCAGAGCCAGTTCTCCAATGGCGAACCCACCCGCGATGCGGTGGTGCGCCTGGTGCCACCCCAGGGGCAGCCCCTGGAGCTGGGGCGCACCAATGGCCAGGGCCAACTGAGTTTCGCCCTGCCCAAGGGGGCCCATGGCGCCTGGGAGCTGCAGGTGGATGGTGGGCCCGGCCACCGGGACTACCTGGAGATGCCACTGCAGGGCGGGCAGGCCCAGCTGGACCGGGTGAGCCGCCAACCCCACCCGGCCCGCAGCGGCTGGCTGCTGGGGCTCAGCGGCCTGGGGGCAGCTGCCATGCTGCTGGGACTCCAGCGCATCCGCCGCCCCCGTTGATGGCCTCCGGCAGCCAGAAACTCGACCAAATCGTTGAACGCCTGAAGGGCACCGCCGACCCCAAGCGGCGCTACGAGTACGTGCTCTGGCTGGCCAAGAAGCTGCAGCCCCTGCCGGAGGAATTCCGCACCGACGCCTTCAAGGTGAAGGGCTGCGTCTCCCAGGTGTATGTGGTGGGCCAGTTGGTGGAGGGCAAGCTCCACTGGCAGGGGGATTCCGATGCCGCCATCACCAAAGGGCTGCTGGCCCTGCTGATCGAGGGGTTGGAGGGGCTGGAGCCCGCCGCCGCCGCCGCCATTGATGCCAGCGTGCTGGCGGAGACGGGCCTGCAGGCGAGCCTCACCCCATCGCGGGCCAATGGCTTCCTCAACATCCTGCGGCTGATGCAAGCCCAGGCCGTCGCCCTGGCCGCCGGCTGAGCACCAGGGCGGCCGGCAAGCCTGCGATCGATTGATTTCTAGGATCGCCGCTCACGCATTCACGGCGGCATGACCATCGGCATCGGCTTGCTCGGGCTTGGCACGGTGGGAGCTGGCGTGGCCGAGATCCTGCTCAACCCTGAGGGGCGCCATCCCCTGGTGGGGCAGCTGCAGCTGAAGCGGGTGGCGGTGCGCGATCTGCAGCGACCCCGGCCGGTGCCCTTGCCGGCCGAGATCGTGGGCACCAGCCCCGAAGCCGTGGTGGACGACCCCACCGTGGACATCGTGGTGGAGGTGATGGGCGGCCTGGAGCCGGCCCGCAGCCTGATCCTGCGCGCGATCGCCAACGGCAAATCCGTGGTCACCGCCAACAAGGCGGTGATCGCGCGCTACGGCGAGGAGATCGCCGCCGCCGCCGCCCAGCAGGGGGTGTACGTGCTGATCGAAGCGGCCGTGGGGGGGGGCATCCCGATCATCGAACCCCTGAAGCAATCCCTCGGGGGCAACCGCATTCAGCGGGTGAGCGGCATCATCAACGGCACCACCAACTACATCCTCAGCCGCATGGCCGATGAGGGGGCGGCCTACGGGGCCGTGCTGGCGGATGCCCAGCGGCTGGGGTACGCGGAGGCGGATCCGGCGGCCGATGTGGAGGGGGGCGATGCCGCCGACAAGATCGCCATCCTCTCGGGCCTGGCCTACGGCGGCTCGATCGAGCGGGCCGCCATCCCCACCGAAGGCATCAACCGCCTGGATGCGCGGGATGTGAACTACGCCGCCCAGCTGGGCTACGTGGTGAAGCTGGTGGCCACCGCCCAGTTCCTCGGCACCGACACCGACGGCACGGTGCAGCTGGATGTGCGGGTGAACCCCACCCTGCTGCCCAAGGACCACCCCCTCGCCGGGGTGCATGGCGTCAACAACGCCATCCTGGTGGAGGGGGAACCGGTGGGTCGGGTGATGTTCTACGGCCCGGGGGCCGGCGCCGGCCCCACCGCCTCCGCCGTGGTGGCCGACATCCTCAACATCGCCGGCATCCGCAAGGCAAGCGGCGCAGCCGGTGGCCTCGATCCCCTGTTGGCGGCAGGCCAATGGCGCGCCTGCCGCCTGGTGGATCCGGGGCTCACCCTCCACCGCAACTACCTGCGGCTGCAGACCGGCGACCAGGCCGGGGTGATCGGCCGCATCGGCACCTGTTTCGGGGATCAGGGGGTCTCGATCCGCTCGATCGTGCAGTTCGAAACCAGCGGAGATGCGGCGGACGCCGAAATCGTGGTGATCACCCACGAGGTGCAGGAGGCCAACTTCCGCCGGGCCCTGGCCGCCATCGAGGCCCTGCCCGATGTGAAGGCCGTGGCCGCCTGCCTGCGCACCCTCTGAACCCACGCTGAGGCAGATTGGACCCACGTGCGAATCCGCTGACGCGGGCGGCGCTCCGTATCAGAGCGAACCTTTCCGCCGCCGGCGACGCGGAAACCTGAGGCTCATCCCCTTCCGTTGCCCCATCCCTTGGGCGATTCCGTTCTTCCCGATATCCCGCAGAGCTCCCCTTTGGCTTCCCCCTCCATGACCTTCCACCAGGGTGATTGCGTCACCCTCGCCAGCGACGGGCACACCTACCAGGTGATCAGCGTCGACGACAGCCATGACCGCTGCTGGCTGCGGCGCTGGCCCCTCTCCCGGCAGGGCTCCGAGGTGTTTGAAATTTCCCTGCAACAGGTGCGCCCCAGCCGGCCCCATCGCCCTTGAATGGCGCCACGCCCCTGACCCCTGCCCCTTGACGCGGCTGCCGCCCGATCGCAACCGCTGGGCAACCCTGATCCTGCTGCTGGGCCTCGGCCCCCTGGCGGCCTCCCTGGCCGGCTGCCAACCCCACCATCCGCCGCAGCGGCTCGTGGTGGCGAGCAAGAACCGCATCGACAGCATTGACCCCGCCGCGGCCTACAGCGTGGGCGCCCTACAGGTGCTCAGCGGCCTCGGCGACACGCTCTACCGCATCGACGCCAAGGGTGTGTTGCACCCCAGCCTGGCGGTGGGCTGGCCGCAGCTGAGCGCCGACGGCCTGCGGGCCCGGGTGACCCTGCGCCGGGATGTGCAGTTCCACGACGGCACCCCGTTCACGGCCGCCGCCATGGCCTTCAGCCTGGAGCGGTTCCTGGCCATCGGCAAACTCAGCTACCTGCTGGGGGATCGGGTGGCCTCCGTGCGGGCGGTGGAGCCCCACACCCTGGAGCTCACCCTCAAACGGCCCTACAGCCCCCTGGCGCAGCTGCTGAGCGCCATCAACCTCACGCCGGTGTCCCCCCGGGCCTACCGCCAGCACAGCCGCCGCTTCCTGAACGAGCGCTTCGTGGGCACCGGCCCCTACACGCTGCGGTTCTTCAACCCCCAGAAACAGCGGCTTGAGCCCTTTGCCGGCTATTGGGGGCCGCCGCCCGCCAACGGCGGCATCGACCTGGTGGGCCTCAGCAATTCCACCGCCCTGTTCGGGGCCCTCAGCAGTGGCGAGGTGGACGTGCTGCTCTCCACCAGCCTGGAGATCGACCAGCAGGCGGCCCTGCAGCGGCGGGCCCAGCGGGGGGAGCTGCGCTCCGGCAGCGGCCCCGCCCTGGAAATCGGCTACCTCACCCTGCTCACCGACCAGCCCCCCCTGGCGGATCCGAGCCTGCGCCGGGCCGTGGCCCTCAGCCTGGATCGCCACACCATCAGCGCCCGCGTGACCCTGCAGCAGCGCCCACCGCTGCGCAACCTCGTGCCCCCCAACCTGCCGGGGGCCGACCCCACCGCCTGGCCCGACTACAACCCCCAGGAGGCGCGACGCCTCTACCGCCAGGCCGGCTACTGCCAAGGCCGCCGGCTCACCCTGCCGCTCACCTTCCGCTCCAACATCCCCGCCGACCGCCTGTTTGCCCTCACCTGGCAGGCCCAACTGCGGCGCGACCTGGGGGATTGCGTGCAGCTGGAGGTGACGGGCATGGAGGCCACCACCGCCTACCGGCAGCTGGGGGATGGCACGTTTCCCCTGATCCTGCTGGAGTGGATGGGCGACTTCCCCGATGCCGACAACTACCTGGTGCCGCTGTTGGGCTGCGACCGGCAGCGGGGATCCCGCTGCCTCAAGGGGGCCAGCGCCGCCAGCGGCAGCTTCTGGGCGGCGCCCGGGCTGCAGCAGCAATTGAGCCGCAGCGCCAGCCTCAGCGGCGAGCCCCGCCGGGCGCTGCTGCGGCAGATCCAACAACGCACCGCCGCCGCTAACCCTTACCTGCCGGTGTGGCTGGTGGCGCCGCGGGCCTGGGCCCAGCGCAGCCTCAGGGCCCCCAGCTTTGATGGCTCGGGGCGCCTGGTGCTGCAGGCCCTGCAACGGAGCCCGCAACCATGAGCCGCGGCCGTCGCCTGCTGCGCTATCTGCTCGCGCGCCTGGCGCTGGCGCCGGTGATGTTGTGGCTGATCGCCAGCCTGGTGTTTCTGCTGCTGCGGGTGGCCCCCGGCGACCCCATCGATGCGCTGCTGGGCAGCCGCGCCCCCGCCGCAGCACGGGCGGCCCTGCGCAGCCAGCTGGGGCTGGATCAGCCCCTCTGGCGGCAGTACGGCCACTTCCTGGGCCAGTTGCTGCAGGGCAATCTGGGGGAATCGCTCACCAACCAGGAGCCGGTGGGCGCCACCATCGCCGCCAGCCTGCCCGCCAGCCTGGAGCTGGGGGTGGTGGCCCTGCTGCTGGCGGCCCTGGTGGGGCTGGCGGTGGGCTTCAGTGGCGTGGCCAGGCCGGAGGGAAAGCTCGACCTGGCCGGTCGCCTCTACGGCATCGGCACCTATGCCCTGCCGCCGTTCTGGGCGGCGATGATGGTGCAACTGCTGTTTGCGGTGTGGCTGGGTTGGCTGCCGGTGGGGGGCCGCCTGCCGCCCACGGTGCTGCCCCCGGAGCGGGGGGACTTCTATCTGCTGGAGGGGCTGCAGCAGGGCCTGGCCAGCGGGCAGTGGGAGTTGCTGGCGGGCGCCGCGCGGCACCTGGTGCTGCCCGCCGGCACCCTGGGGCTGCTGCTCAGCGGCGTGTTCGCCAACGCGCTGCGGCTCAACCTGCGGCGGGCCCTGGATTCCGACTACGTGGAGGCGGCCCGCAGCCGCGGCCTCAGCGAGCGGCGGGTGGTGCTGCGCCACGCCCTGCCCAACGCCCTGCTGCCGGTGCTCACCATCACCGGCATCACGGTGGCGTCGCTGATCGGGGGGGCCCTGCTGATTGAGGTCACCTACTCCTGGCCCGGGGTGGCCTTCCGGCTGCAGGAGGCCATCAGCCAGCGGGATTACCCGGTGGTGCAGGGCATCGTGGTGGTGGTGGCGGCCCTGGTGGTGGCGGTGAGCGTGGCGGTGGATCTGCTGGTGGCGCTGCTGGATCCGCGGCTCACCTTCTGAGGCTGTCCCACCAGCGCTGGGCCCAGGCGGCATCCAGCACCGTGGCGCT
>VGQL01000022.1 GCA_016882415.1 Cyanobacteria bacterium M_DeepCast_200m_mx_001 | reverse complement strand
CGCCCTCGCTTTCGGCATCCGGCGCGTCCCGCTCGGGCTCACAGTCGCTGAAGCGGCCGAAGCCCAGGCCCGCCAGCTGCTGCAGCGCACCGCTCAGGCGCCAGTGGGTGAGCATCCGATCCAGGCGATAGGGGGCTTCGCCGATGTCCTCAAGCACCAGCACCGCCCCGCGCAGATCCGGCAGGTGGGGGGTGCCCAGCAGATGGGTGGCCACCGTGAGGTTGCCCACCAGCAGGGGGCCCTCCGCCACGCCAGGGTTCCAGCCCTCGCCCGCCAGGGCTGGCGTGGGCTGGCCGAACAACAGCTGCCGCAGGCGCTCCTGGCTCCAGCTGGGCTCCGCCGCCAGGGTGGTCACCATGGGGCCGTGGATGCCGCCGGTGATGCCGACGGCCTGGCGTGCCCAGAGCAGGGAGGTGACATCGGAGAACCCCAGCAGCCAGTGGGGGTCGCCGGCGGCGGTGGCGCCGGCCCGGGGGTCGCCCTCCAGCAACCGGGCCGCCCCCCAGCCCCCCCGCAGGCAGGCCACCAGGGGGGCCCGGGGATCGAGATCCGCCCGGCGCTGGGCGTCGCGGCCCGCCAGGTAGCCCCACTGGCGCAGGGGGTCGGGGTGGGGCTCCACCTGCAGCCCCCAGCCATTGAGCACCGCCATGCCGGACTCCAGCCGTGCCTGGGCCTCCGGGGCCAGGGCCGAACTGGCGGCCGCCAGCTGCACCCGATCGCCGGATTGCAGGGGCCGGGGCCAGGGGCTCATGGCAGCGCCACCCCGCTGCGGCCGATCACCAGGGCCAGCAGCAGCAGGGCCCCCAGCTGCACCTGGTGCTGAAAGTGCAGGCCGTAGGCCGAGCGCGGCGGATCGGGCCGCCGCAACAGCCAGGCCTCCCGCAGCAGGCCCGCGCTGGCCAGCAGCCACAGGGGCCAGAAGCCCACGCCCACTCCCTGCAGTAGGGCGGCCAGGGCCAGCAGCAGGGCGGCGGCGCCATAACAGAGCCCCACCGCGGTGGGGGCCGCATCCCCGAGGCTGAGGGCGGAGCTGCGCACCCCCACGCGGCGGTCATCGCGGCGGTCGGCCATGGCGTACACCGTGTCGAAGCCGAAGGTCCACAGCAGCGTGGCCAGCCATAGGGCCAGCAGGGGCAAGCCCCCCCGCAGGCTGCCGCTGGCGGCGGCCCAGGGGATCAACACCGCGAAGCCCCAGCAGAGGGCCAGCACCGCCTGGGGGTAGCCGAACCAGCGTTTTGCCGAGGGATAGAGCAGCACCGGTGGCAGGGCGGCGAGCGCTAGCCCCAGGCAGAGGCCGCGGCTCCCCGCCGGCAGGCCCCAGAGCACCACCGCCAGGGCCGCCAGCAGGCAGAGGGCCAGCAGCACCAGGGCGCCGGCGACGCCGATGCGTCCGCTGGCGAGGGGGCGCTGGCGGGTGCGCTCCACCTGGGGGTCGATGCGGCGGTCCCAGAGGTCGTTGGCGACGCAGCCGGCCCCACTCACCGCCAGGCCCCCCAGCACGATCCAGCCCACCAGGGCAGGCGCCGGTGGCCCGGCCGGTTGCAACCACAGGCTCCAGCCCGCGGGGATCAGCAGGATCAGCCGGCCACTGGGCTTGTCCCAACGCAGCAGCCCCAGCCAGGCCTGCAACAGCGGCGAGGGTCCCGGTCGGTGGGAGGCCACGGGAGAGAACGGTTGATTGGCGGGCACCCTAGGGCTGCAGGCCGTGGCTGCAGCGGTGCGAAAGTGGGCGCGCTTCTGCGGCCCCGGACGGTTGAGCGAGTCCCCCAGCAGCTCGATCCGCCCGGTGGCGGGCATCGACATCGGCACCAATTCCATTCACCTGCTGATCGCCCAGGTGGACACGGCCCTGCGCAGCTTTTCGGTTCTGCTTACCGAAAAATCCACCACCCGCCTGGGGGAGCGGGATCCGGAAACCGGCGACCTCAGCCCCGAGGCGATCGAGCGGGCCTTCACCACCCTGCGCCATTGCCGCGAGCTGGCCGCCAGCCATGGCGTGCAGCCGGGGGACGTGGTGACCGCGGCCACCAGTGCCGTGCGTGAGGCCCCCAACGGCCGCGAATTCCTGCAGGCCATCCAGGAGCAGCTGGGCCTGGAGGTGGATCTGGTGAGCGGCCCGGAGGAGGCCCGCCTGATCTACCTGGGGGTGCTGTCGGGCATGGCCTTCGGCGATCAGCCCCACCTGATCCTCGACATCGGTGGCGGCTCCACCGAGCTGGTGCTGGCGGATGGCCGCGATGCCCGCGCCCTCACCAGCACCCGGGTGGGGGCCGTGCGTCTGCAGCGGGAGTTCGTGCACGACGACCCGCTGCCCCCCCAGCGGGTGGAGTTTCTGCGGGCCTTCATTCAGGGGTCGCTGGAGCCGGCGGTGCTCAAGGTGCGGCAACGGATCGAGGCCGGCGAAAAGCCGGTGCTGGTGGCCACCAGCGGCACCGCCATGGCGATTGCGGCGATGGCGGCCGCCGAAGAGCCCAGGCCGCCGTTGCGGCTGCAGGGCTACCGCGTCAGCCGGGAGCGGCTGGATCAGCTGCTGGCGCGTTTGCTGGGGATGACGCCCGCCCAGCGCCGGGCTGTGCCGGGGCTCAACGAACGCCGGGCCGAAATCATCGTGCCCGGGGCCCTGATCCTGCAGACCGCCATGGCGATGCTGGGGGTGAAGGAGTTTGTGGTGTGTGAACGGGCCCTGCGGGAAGGGCTGATCGTCGACTGGATGCTGCGCAACGATCTGATCGTGGATCGCTTTGCGTTCCAGAGCAGCATCCGCCAGCGCACCGTGCTGCACCAGGCCCAGCGCTACGGGGCGGATCTGCCCCGGGTGGAGCGGGTGGCCAGCTACGCCCTCAGCCTCTACGGCCAGACCCAGGGGCTGCTGCACAACGACGACGGCACCGGTCGGCAGCTGCTGTGGGCCGCCGCCATGCTCCACAGCTGCGGCCAGCACATCAACACCGGGGCCTATCACAAACACAGCTGGTATCTGATTCACCACGGCGAGCTGCTGGGCTATTCCGACAGCGAGCACTTGATGGTGGCGGCCATCGCCCGCTACCACCGCCGCTCCCTGCCCAAGAAACGCCACGAGGCCTGGCAGCTGCTGGAGGGGCGTGAGCAGCGGCGCCTGGTGGCGTCGATGGCGCTGCTGCTGCGCATGGCGGTGGCCCTCGACCGTCGCCCCCAGCCGGTGGTGGCGGGGATTCAGGTGCGCCGCGACAGCAGCACGGGCTGTTCGATCCGCCTGGAGCCCATGGCCTCCGACCTCGACCTCAGCCTGGAGCGCTGGAGCCTGGCCGCCTGTGCGGCGGCGGTGGAGGAGGCGGTGGGGGTGCGGCTCAGGGTGCTGGAGCCGTCGCGGTAGGGGCCACCGGTTTGGCCGTCGCGGCTTTCGGCGCCGCCGACTCGGTGGTGGGTTTGAAGGTGAGCCAGTTGATCTGATCGATCGTGCCCAGCGGTTTGGCGGCCGCCGTGCCCAGGCTGGCCTGCACCAGATCGGGGCGGCCCGCCAGCACCCGCAGCCCCTGGCCGAGGGGGAACACCCGGCGGCCGCTGAGGTTGCCTTCGAACAGCTGCTTGTTGCCCACCAGGCTGCGCACCTCGATCCAGCTGGGCTGGGGGCTCGTCAGGGTGAGGCTGGTGGGCGCCACTGGTTTGACGGCTGGCTTGGCCACGGCTTTGGCCTTGGGCTTGGCGGGGGCGCGGCGCACGGGCGGTGTCTTGCCGGTGAGGGCCTGCAGTCGCCCCTGGATCCAGGCGATTTCATTGGGCAGGCGCTGGCGCTGTTGCCAGCCCCAGGCGCCGGCGCTGATCACCCCCGCCACCAGGGCCAGGCTGGCCAGGCGTTTGAGGGGGTTGCCCCGCCGTTGGCGGGCGCTGGCCTTGGCTTCGGTGTACTGGCTGGCGGTGAGTCGGCTGGGGCGGCGGTCGCCGGGCTCCTCATGGGCGCTGAGGGGAGCCGGGGCGGGTTTGATCGTGAAGCCCCCCTGCTTCAGGGGGGCCACTAGGGGGTCGATGTCCACCCCGAGGCTGCCGGCCACGCGGCGCGCCTGGGCGATCACGAACACCAGTTCGGGCAGGCGCTCCAGGTCCGCCTCCTCGAGGGCCCGGAGCTGCTCTTCACCCATGCGCAGCTGCGTGGCCAGCTGGCTCAGCTCCAGGCCGCGACCGCGGCGGGCTTCCCGCAGGTTGGTGCCGAGCTCCACCAAGGCTGCCGAAAGGGTGCTCTCCACGCTGGTCACCGTCGCAGGGTCAGGGGTGGCCTGGCTGGCAGTCACGGGCGCAGCAGGGGCTCTGTCGCGGCATTGTGCCCTGAATCGTCAGGTTTTGCCCACAGGTCTGTGGCAAAACCCGGCCTGGGCCTCAATCCGGAGGGGCCTGGCGCCTGAAAACCATGGGCGATACTGGATTCGAACCAGTGACCCCTTCCGTGTGAAGGAAGTGCGCTACCACTGTGCTAATCGCCCGCGTGCGCTGATCGCTCGCGCCCAAGCAGCTTAAAACATGGCCCCCCGGGGGGCTCAGCCAGCCCCCGGACGGAACAGGTGGTCGTGGCTGGCGGAGTAGAGCAGCGAGCGGGCCGCCTCCGGGGCCCGCAGGGCCGGACTCACCAGATACAGGGTGGTGCGGATCAGTTGGCGCTCCTCGGTGGCGCTGGCCATGGCGCTGAGGGGCACCACCTGCAGCCATTGATCCGGCCAGCTGACCCGGTAGCCGATGGCCACCGGCGTGTCGGCGGGGTAGTGCTGCAGCAGCTCCTGCTGCACCTCCGCCACGTGGCGGGCGCTGAGGTAGAGGCACAGGGATGCCTGCAGGGCGGCCAGGTGCCGCAGGGATTCGCGCTCGGGCACCCCGGTGCGGCCGCCGGCCCGGCTGAGCACGATGGTCTGCACCAGCCCGGGGATGGTGAGCTCCGCCCGCAGGGCGGCCGCGGTGGCCTGGTAGGCACTCAGCCCCGGCACCACCTCCACGTCCACCTCGGCATCCAGCAGCCGGCAAAGCTGTTCGTTGAGGGCGCTGTAGACGCAGGTGTCGCCGTCGTGCAGGCGCACCACGCGCCGCCCGGCGGCCACCCGCTCCAGCATCAGCGCCATCACCTCCTCCAGGGTGAGGGTGCTGGTGCGGATGCGCTCGCAGTCGGCGGGGGCCATGGCCGCCAGCTGGGGGTTCACCAGCGAATCGGTCCAGATCAGCACCTGCGCCTGTTCGATTGCCCGGGCGGCTCGCAGGGTGAGCAGGTCGGGGGCGCCGGGGCCTGCCCCCACGATCCACACCTTGCCGGTGCTGGTGGAGCTGCCGGCGTTCATGGCTGCCCCTGGCGGCTGGGGTCGGGCAGGGGCTGGTGCCGGCCGTAGAGCCAGTAGAGGCCGAAGCTGCCGAGGCCGATCAGCAGCAGGCTCATCAGCTGGGCCATGCGCAGCCCTCCGGCGCAGTCCGGCGGGCTGCCCAGCAGGCAGAGGGGATCGATGCGCAGCCCCTCAATCCAGAGCCGACCGCTGCTGTACGCGATCAGATACACGCAGCTGAGGGCCCCCGGCGGCAGTTGGATCTGGCCGCGCAACCCCCGCTGGAACAACAGCAGCAGCAGCGCCAGGACTCCCAGGTTCCACAGGGATTCGTAGAGGAAGGTGGGGTGGAAGCTGGCCTGGTCGAGAAACTCCAGGGGCCGATTCGCCAGGGGAATGGTGAGTTTCCAGGGCAGATCGGTGGGCAGGCCGAAGGCTTCGGAGTTGAAGAAGTTGCCCCAGCGGCCGATGGCCTGGCCGAGGGCCACCGAGGGCAGCAGCACATCCAGCAGGTTCCAGAGGGCCAGGCGCCGCCAGCGGGCGTAGAGGATCACCGCCGCCGTGCCCCCCAGCAGCGCCCCATGGATGGCGATACCGCCGCGCCACACCGCCAGGGCATCCAGCCAGTTGAGCTGGTACTGACGCCACTCGAACAGCACGTAATAGAGCCGTGCGCCCACCACCGCCGCCAGCACCAGGATCGGCAGCAGATCGGCGATCACGGCCGGATCCAGGCCCCGCAGCTTGCTCAGTCGGGTGGCCAGCACCAGGCCCAGCAGCACCGCCAGGGCGATCAGCAGCCCATACCAGCGCAGTGAAAAGGGGCCCAGCTGAAACAGCAGGGGCCCCGGGGAGGTGAACACGGCGAGGGGCATCAAACGCCTTCGGCGGCCTGAACCTTCTCCACCTGCTTCTTCTTGAGCACCAGCATGATCTGGGCCAGGGCCACGGCGGCGAAGAACGCCAGCAGGCCGTAAATGCGGTTGGGGTTCTGCAGCACCACCTCAGCATCCAGCTGGCCGAAGCCGCCCACGTTGGGGTCGTTGGTGAGGGCTGCGCCGGCGGTCACCGCATCGCCCACCTGGGCGGTGACGGTGGGCCCGGCGGGGATGGTGTCGTTGACGCTGTTGCCGTCGGCGGTCTTGATCACCACCACGGAACCGCCCCCATCACCGGGGTTGATGGCCTGCACGGTGCCCGCCACGGAGGCGGTGAACACACCGTTGTTGCTCTTCTCACCGGTGGGATACACCTGCCCGCGGCCGCGGTTGCCGCCCACGTGCAGCTGGTACTTGCCGAAGTGGATGGCGCTGTCGGTGCCGGGATCGGGGGAGAGGATCGGGAACACGATCTTCTGGTGGTCATCGCCGGGCAGGGGACCCACCAGCAGGATGTTGGGGTTCTCCTCGTTCCAGGTGGTCACGTAGACCCCGGCGGTCTCCTCCTTGAGCTCATCGCTGAGGCGATCGGCCGGGGCCAGGGTGAAGCCGTCGGGGAGCATCACCACGGCGCCCACGTTGAGGCCGGTGGGGCTGCCGTCGCCAGCCACCTGCTGCACGCTGGTGTCGTAGGGGATCTCCACCTCCACCTTGAACACCTCATCGGGGAACACGGCCTGGGGCAGTTCCACGTGGGTCGGCTTCTTGGCCAGGTGACAGTTGGCGCAGGCCAGCTTGCCCGTGGCTTCGCGCGGGTAGTCGTAGTTCTGCTGAGCCCAGAAGGGGTAGGCCCAGCTGGCCTGGGGGGCGAACAGCAGGGCGCTGAGGGCCAGCAGCGAGCTCAGCAGCAGGGAGAAGGGGCGGCGCATGGGGCGGAACGGCGTGGGGAGAACGGTCGGAGAGCTGATCAGACCCACCAGGGCTTCTCGCCGGTGCGGAAATCGGTTTCGGTCCACTGGCTGAGGAAGACGTTGTCGTTGTCCACGCTCACGTGGGCCAGGGCCAGGGAGAGGGGGGCCGGGCCGCGCACCACCTTGCCGGTGGCGTCGTACTGCGAGCCGTGGCAGGGGCACATGAACTTGTTGGCCGCGGCGTTCCAGGGCACCACGCAACCCAGGTGGGTGCAGATGGCGTTGATGCCGTAGCTGCCGATGGCATCGCTGCCCTCGACGATCAGGTAGGTGGGGTCCCCCTTGAGGCCCTGCACCAGGTTGCGGTCGCCCTCGCGGTGGCTGCCCAGCCAGCCGCTGGCGGTGACGGCATTCCCCAGCTCATCCTTGGCGGAGGTGCCGCCACCGCCGCCGGCGGCGCGGGGGGGGATGAAGTAGTTCACCACCGGGTAGAGGGCCCCGAGCGCAACGCCCGTCACCGACCCGAAGGTCAGCAGGTTCATGAACTGGCGACGACCCATTCCGGGAACGTCACCACCTGAGGCGCTGGCAGGAACCTGGCTCATACGGCGCGGTGTGGTGACCACAACAACGTGACGGCCATTATGAACCTTGCCTCCACCGTTCCCGTGGCTGATCCCAGCCCGGTGCCTGCAGCCTGCAACATGCTGTTGCTGTTGCCGCTCCGGAGCGCCGCGTTGTTGTGAGCACCCCAGCCGCGCCCCTTGCCGCCGCCGAGGTTCTGCAGATCCTGCGGCAGCGCTGGCAGGCCTCCTACGACCTGCAGCTGATCTCCCGCCGTGGGCGCCTGTACCTGCAGGTGATGTGGGCCTATCTGGAGCAGCAGTCGTTCCCCCTGACGGCCGCCGATTACCAGGCCAAGCTCGAGGAGCTGGTGGGCACCCTCAACGGCCTGGGGGTGGCGGAGCAGGTGCGCCAGTGGCTCACCACCACGGGCGAGAAGCCCCGGTTGGGCAAGGCGATGACCCTGCCGCTGGAGCTGCCCCCGGGGCGGGCCAGTGAGTTTCTGCTTTAAGCGCGCTCAGGCGGCACGCCGCACCAGGCTCGCCAGGCCCACCCCCACCAGATAGAGGGCCGTGATCGCGCCGCTGAGCAGCAGCATGGTGATCGGATCGGTGGAGGGGGTGAGCACCGCCCCCGCCAGGGCGGACGCCACCACCACAAACCGCCAGGCGGAGAGCATGCGCTGGGCGCTCACCAGCCCCAGGGCCGCCAGCAGCAGCTGCAGCACCGGCAGCTGGAAGGCCAGGGCCGTGGCCAGCATCAGCAGCAGCACGAAATCGAGATAGCGCTCGATCGACCAGAGGGGTTCCACCACATCGGCCCCGTAGCTCACCAGGAAACTGAGGGCCGCCGGCACCAGGGCCCACCAGGCAAAGGCCAGGCCCGCCAGAAACAGCACCGCCGAGCCGCCCACCGCCGGGGCCACCAGCCGTTGCTCCCGCCGCGTCAGGCCCGGGAGCACAAAGGCCAGCCCCTCGTAGAGCACGTAGGGCAGGGCCAGGGTGAGGCCGGCGTAGCCCGCCACCTTCAGCGACACGAACAGGAATTCCCCCGGCGCCAGCTGCAGGAAATGGATCCCGTGGGCCGGCACCTCCAGCAGCCGCACCAGGGGCCGCACCAGCAACAGGCAGCCGCCGGCCGCCACCACCACCGCCAGCAGGCTGCGCAGGATGCGCCGCCGCAGTTCCTCCAGGTGGTCCACCAGGGGCATCTCCACCTCGCCGGGGAATTGGTCCTCCGGCGGGGCGGCGGCGGCCAGCGGCACCCGGATCGGAGCTGGCGGCGGCAGGGGGGTGCCGGCGGGCAGGGTGTCGGGCTCGCTCATGGCTGTGGCTCCCCGCTGAGGCTAGGGGCGGCGGCCGCCAGCAGCGCCGCCGCCCGCTGGGGATCCGCCCAGAGCAGTTCACCGCCCCGGTGCCGCACGGTGCCGGGCCCGGCCCCGGGGATCCGTTGCAGACTGTCGGCCGCCACCATCAGCACCGCCACGCGGCCGTTGCGCCGGGCGCGGCTGAAGTGGGCCGCCAGGTCGGCGGCGGCCTGCAGATCGCTGTCCGCCGCCAGCCCCTCGGAGCTCTTGAGCACCACGTGGCTGCCGGGGCATTCCTGGGCATGGAACCAGAGGTCGCCGCGGCGGGCCTGGCGCAGGCTGATCCAGTCGTTCTGGCGGTGGTTGCGGCCCACCTGCAGGCGCAGGCCGTTGGGGCTGCGCAGCTCCAGGGGGGTGGGGGTGCCCTCCGGCCGCGGGCGTCCCCGGCGGGGGCGATGGCGCGGCAGCAGCAGCTCCTGGCTGTCCTGCTCCAGGGCCTCCAGCTGGGCCAGGGCCGCGGCCGGGTCGGCGTCCCCCTCCCCGCACAGCTCCAGGAAGGTGAGGCTGCCCTCCAGCTGTTCGATGCGCTGACGGTGCAGCTCCAGCCGCTCCTCGATGGCGGCCACGGAGCGCCGCAGCTTGCGGGCCCGCCTGTAGAGGGCCTGGGCTTCGGCCACCTGCTCGCGGCTGGGCTGGGGCAGGCAGAGCAGCGCATCCGCCTGGCGCTGCAGCCCATCGCTCAGCTCCACCTGGCCCAGCAGCTGCCGTTGCTGCTGCCGCTGCTCCTCCTCCCGCCGCAGGGCCTGCTGGAGCCGTTGCTCCAGCTGCTGGTGCCGTTGGCCCAGGGCCCGCCCCTGCAGCACCTGGCGGTGGTAGGCCGCCAGGGCGGTGTTGATGGGCATGGGGTCCGCCCCGCTGCCGGGCTCGGCGTGTCCCCAGCAGCGGTAGGCACTGGCGCCGCCACGGCTGAACTGAAAGTGCCCTTGCGCCAGGGCCGCCAGCCAGGCCTGCCAGTGGCGCCAGAGCAGCTGCCACTGCTGCGGCCCCAGGAGCGTCACCGGGGTGTCCAGCAGGGCCTGGGCCAGTCCGGGGCTGTCCCCCGCCAGCTGCAGCGCCAGGGCTGGGCTGATGGCCTGGAAACTGCTCTGCAGGGCCTGCCGCAGCGGCAGCGGCACCAGCAGCAGTTCCTGCCGCCAGCGTTCGAAGTCACGGAAGCCGTCGGGGGGCCGCCCCGCCTGGGGCGGCGGCGGGGTGTACAGGTCGCCGGTGCCGATGGGCCGGCAGCGGGATTGCTGATCCCGCACCTGGCGGGCCGCCGCCACCACCCGCCGCTCCCCATCCAGCAGGAACAGGTTGCTGTGGCGCCCCATCAACTCCAGCACCAGGCTGCGCTGGATGGCCTCCCCGGGCCGTGGCGCAAAGCCCAGCTCCACGCAGCGCTCCCAGGGGGGCTGATGCAGCTCCACCAGGGCCAGGCCGCCGAGGCCGTGCTGCAGCTGCTGGGCCAGGGTGCTGCCTTCACCGCTGCGGGGCGGCGGGGCGATGGCCAGCAGCCGCGGCGCCTCCGCCAGCCAGCTGAGTTCGATCCAGAGGCGCCGCTCCAGGGTGCGCAACCCCAGTTGCAGGCTGTGGCCATCGGGCTGCTGGGCCTTCTCAAAGCGGCTGGGCAGCGCCTGGGGCCCCAGCTCCGCCAGCACCGCCTGCAGGCTGGTGTAGTCCATGGCCTGGAGCGGCAGCGGGGCCATGGGGGCGATGGGCTGCGGCGGCGCTCCTACTCTGCAGGGCCGCGACAGGCCCCATGGCTGCAGTGCTCCCCGAAGGCCGGCTGTTCCTGATCACCGGACCCAGTGGCGTGGGCAAGGGCACCCTGGTGGCGGCCCTGCTGGCCCGCCATCCCCAGATCTGGCTGTCCATCTCCGCCACCACCCGTGCCCCCCGGGCCGGTGAGGTGGACGGCCAGCATTACTTCTTCCTGGAGCGCTCCGCCTTTGAGGCCAAGGTGGCCCAGGGGGGGCTGCTGGAGTGGGCGGAATTCGCCGGCAACTGCTACGGCACCCCGCGGGATCCGGTGGAGCTGCAGCTGGCGGCCGGCCGGCCGGTGCTGCTGGAGATTGAGCTGGAGGGGGCCCGGCAGGTGCGCCGCAGCTTCCCCAGCGCCTTCCAGATCTTCATCGAGCCCCCCAGCTTTGAGGAGCTGGAGCGCCGCATCCGCGGCCGCGGCACCGACAGTGACGAGGCGATCACCCGGCGCCTGCAGCGGGCCCGGGTGGAGCTGGAGGCGGCGGGGGAGTTTGACGCCGTGCTGGTGAACGGTGATCTGGAGCAGGCCCTGGCGGAGTTGGAGCGGCTGATGGGGCTGGCTTGAGCCGCCTCTCGGGGGCCTGGGCTCGGGCACAAAAAAGCGGCCCCTGGGGGCCGCGTGGTGAAGGGTGCCCGTGGGGCTGATCCCCGCTCACATCGGGTGGAACAGCAGGTCGGGGTAGAAGCGGTTGAACTCGATCAGGATCCCGGCCGTCACGGTGAACCAGATGGCGGCGAACACGGGGGCGGTGGTGAGGAACTTCTTCATGGGGGGAGCCGATGGGGTGGGTTCGGGTGTTCGAAGCGGCGCTGGGCTCAGCGGGGGGAAACGGTGACCTTGTCGTCCGACTCCAGCAGCTTGCCGCTGGTGAACTCACCGAAGGCCGCGATGGGCCATTTGGCAGCGGCCAGGGTGCTCTTGAAGGCCAGGGGCAGATCGATCTGGATCTCCTTCATGGCCGCATCCTTGTCGTTGCGGATGGCGCGCAGGTAGTTGCGGCCAGCCCAGCCGATGCAACCGGCGATGTAGAGGAAGGCGATGCCGGGGATGATGAAGTCACCGGCGTGGCTGAGGCGGCCGTCCACGATCAGGTGGGGCAGGCCATCGGCGCCGCAGGAGGCCTGGCTGTACATCGCGAAGCGGGCCTTCGCCTGGTCGGTGCTGGCGGCTGCGGCGCGCTGCTGGAAGCGGGCGCTCTCGGAGCAGGGGGTCAGACCGGCCACATCAGCTTTGGCCACGGGGGCAAAACCGAAGATCAGCAGGGCGGAAAGAAGAACAGCAAAGAGGCGGCGCATCGGGTCCAGCTGCTGCACGGCAGGATGTCACGTGCGGACAGTAGGGGAGCCCTTTTGCACCGATGCCCACGCTGCTGGCCCTCGAAACAAGTTGTGACGAGTCCGCGGCAGCGGTGGTGCGGGATCAGCGGGTGTTGGCCAGCGCCGTGGCCTCCCAGGTGGAGGAGCATGCCCGCTGGGGTGGGGTGGTGCCGGAGATCGCCTCCCGGCGCCATGTGGAGGCCCTGCCGGGGCTGATTGAGCAGGTGATGGCGGAGGCCGACGTGGGCTACGGCCAGCTGGATGCCATCGCCGCCACGGCGGCCCCCGGCCTGGTGGGGGCGTTGCTGGTGGGATCGGTCACGGGGCGCACCCTGGCGCGGCTCCATGGCAAGCCGTTTCTGGGGGTGCATCACCTGGAGGGGCACCTGTGCTCCGTGCAGCTGGGGGAGCCCCTGCCCCCGGGCCCCTACCTGGTGCTGCTGGTGAGCGGCGGCCACACCGAGATGATTCGCGTGGATGGCCCCGGCCGGTACACGCGCCTGGCCCGCAGCCGTGACGATGCCGCCGGGGAGGCCTTCGACAAGGTGGCCCGGCTGCTGGAGCTGGGCTACCCCGGCGGCCCGGCGATCCAGGCGGCGGCGGCGGCGGGGGATCCCGCTCGTTTCCCCCTGCCCAAGGGCCGTGTGTCGCTGCCGGAGGGGGGCTTCCATCCCTATGACTTCAGCTTCAGCGGCCTCAAGACGGCGGTGCTGCGGCTGGTGACCCAGCTGCGGGCGGAGCAACGGCCCGGCGAGGCCTTTCCCCTGGCGGATGTGGCCGCCAGCTTCGAGCAGGTGGTGGCGGATGTGCTGGTGGAGCGCACCACCCGCTGCGCCCGTGACCAGGGCCTCGAGACCCTCGTGATGGTGGGGGGCGTGGCCGCCAACCGGCGCCTGCGGCAGCGGCTGGAGCAGCGCTGCGGCGAGCTGGGGTTGCAGTGGCGCCTGGCGCCGCTGGCCTATTGCACCGACAACGCCGCCATGGTCGGCGTGGCGGCCGAACAGCGGCTGCTGGCCGGAGGGGTGAGCGACATCCGCTTGGCGGTGGCGCCCCGGTTGGCCCTGGAGCAGGCGCCGCTGCTCTACGGCGCGCCGGCACCCTTCTGAGGCGCCTAAGTTGGTCGGATTCTGTGGCGCCAGCCATGGCCACCACCAGCCGATCGGTTCCCGACGATTCCCAGGCGACCGCCGAGCTCGGGCCCGTGGATGTGGGGCCTGAGGAGCTCAACCAGTGGAAGCGCGGCTTCACCCCCCAAGCGGAGATCTGGAATGGCCGCATGGCGATGGTGGGCCTCTCGGTGGGGCTCACGGTGCTGCTGATCGCCCGCCTGGCGGGTCGCGCCTGAGGCACGCTGCCGCAGGGGTTCCAGCGCCGGCACCCTCCCTAGGATCCGACCACAGGCCCGCCTGGAGCCCCCCGTGAGCACCCCCCACAACGTCTGCATCGTGCTGGGCACTCGCCCGGAGGCGATCAAGCTGGCGCCGGTGATCCAGGCCTTCCAGGCGGCGGATGACTTCAACACCCGCGTGGTGCTCACCGGCCAGCACCGGGAGATGGTGACCCAGGTGATGGAGCTGTTCGGCCTCCAGGCCGACCACGACCTGGCCCTGATGGCCCCCAAGCAGACCCTCACCCACATCACCTGCGGGGCCCTGCAGGGGCTGCAGGAGGAGTTCGAACGCACCCGGCCGGATCTGGTGCTGGTGCAGGGGGACACCACCACCGCCTTCGCCTCGGCCCTGGCCGCCTTCTACGGCCAGATCCCCGTGGGGCACGTGGAGGCGGGGCTCCGCACCGACGACATCTTTGACCCCTACCCGGAGGAGGCCAACCGCCGCCTGATTTCGCAGCTGGCCCTGCTGCACTTCGCCCCCACCCATGTGTCCGCCCGCAACCTGGCGGCCTCCGGCGTGGTGGGCGAAACGGTGACCACCGGCAACACGGTGATTGATGCCCTGCTGCTGATGGCCCAGAAGGCGCCGCCGCTGGAGCTGCCGGGGCTCGATTTCGAGCGCCAGCGGGTGATCCTGGCCACGGTGCACCGCCGGGAGAACTGGGGCGAGCGCCTGCAGGACATCGGCCGCGGCTTCCTGGCGGTGCTGGAGCGCTTCCCCGACACGGCGCTGCTGTTGCCCCTGCACCGCAACCCCACGGTGCGCGAACCGCTGCAGGCCCTGCTGGGGGACCATCCCCGGGCCTTCCTCACCGAACCGCTGGACTACGACCGCCTGGTGGCGGCGATGCGGGGGGCGACGCTGCTGCTCACCGACTCCGGTGGCCTGCAGGAGGAGGCCCCGGCCCTGGGCAAACCGGTGCTGGTGCTGCGCCGCACCACCGAACGCCCTGAGGCGGTGGATGCCGGCACCGCCAAGCTGATCGGCACCGACAGCGCCGACATCCTGCGGGAAACGGCCCTGCTGCTGGAGAGCCCGGAGGCGTACGACGCCATGGCCCGGGCCCACAACCCCTTCGGCGATGGCCAGGCCAGCGCCCGCGTCCTGGAGAGCTGCCGCAGCTTCCTCAACGCCCGCCGCGGGGCCGCCTGAGGGTCAGCTGCCGGGGCGGCGCTTCTTGGCCCAGGGGGGCAGATCGATGAACACCCGGCTGCCGGGCTTGAGGCCGCTGAGGATCTGGGTGTCCCGGCCGCTGCTGGCCCCCAGGGCCACGGCCTGGAAGCGGGGCTGATTGCCCGGCCCCACCAGCAGCACACCAGGCCGGCCCTCTTCGGTGACCACCGCCACGGTGGGCACCAGGGTGCGGGGGGCCAGCACGCCGGTGTTGAAGTCGATGTCGGCGGTCATGCCGATGCGCAACTCCGGCGGCGGCTGAATCATTTCGAGCTTCACCTCAAAGGAGGTGACGTTGTTGAGCTTCTCGGCCCGCGGCGCGATCTGTCGCACCCGGGCGGCGAAGCGGCGGTCGGGGAAGCTGTCCACCCGCACCGCGGCGCTCTGGCCCAGGCGGATGCGGCCGATGTCGCTTTCGGGCACCTTGGCCACCGCCTCAAGCCCCTGGGCCAGCTCCACGATCGAGGAGCTGCTGGCGCCGGCACTGGCGGAGGCGGCGGTGGTGGGGGTCACGAAGGCACCGGGGTCGGCGAAGCGGGCGGTGACCACACCGCTGAAGGGGGCGCGCACGGTGAGATACGCCCGTTCCTTGAAGCGCTGCTCCAGCCGCTGCTCGGCGGCCGCCAGGCCCGCCTGATCGATCTGATAGGTGGCCTCGGCGCGCTTGAAGTCCTCCTGGCTGATCACCCCCTGGCGCACCAGGCTGCGGCGCCGGTCCAGTTCGGTGCGGCTGCGGCTGAGCTGGGTGAGGGCTGATTTGCGCTGGGCCTGCAGCTCCTGGATGCGCTCGTCGAGGTCATCGGAATCCATCAGGGCCAGGGGCTGGCCCGCCCGCACGGTCGCCCCCTCCTCCACAAACAGCTGCCGCAGCACCCCCTGGCGGCGTGGGCTCACATTCACCTTGCGGTAGGCCATCAGCTCGCCGCTGGCGGTGATGGTGCCCGGCAGTGCGCCCAGGCGGGCCACCACCGTGTACTGGTTCAGGCTGCGCTCCTGGCTGCTCTGGCGGCGGGCCGCCAGCAGGGCCGAGCCGGTGCCCACCAGCAGCAGGGTGCCCAGCACCCCGGCCCAGAGGCGCTTGCGCCGCAGCCAGGGCTGGCGGCGGATGCGCTGCAGGCGCCGCACGGCTCCATCACCGGCCCGAGGCGCCGATCCGGGACCCTCACGCGGCGGAGGGGGCTGGAGCATCGCGGTGGAGATGGTGGGGCTGCAGCGATGCCTCCAGTCTTCCTGGTCGCGGGCGCCGCTGTGGGCCCTGGGCAGGGGGGATCACCGGCGCCCGTAGATTCCAGCCATGCTCAAAGCCGGAATCGTGGGTCTGCCCAATGTGGGCAAATCGACCCTGTTCAATGCCCTGGTGGCCAATGCCCAGGCGGAAGCCGCCAACTATCCCTTCTGCACGATCGAGCCCAATTCGGGGGTGGTGTCCGTGCCGGATCCCCGCCTCCAGCAGCTCTCCGATCTGAGCGGCAGCAAGGAGATCATCCCCACCCGGGTGGAGTTTGTGGACATCGCCGGCCTGGTGAAGGGCGCCAGCCAGGGGGAGGGGCTGGGCAACAAGTTTCTGGCCAACATCCGTGAGGTGGACGCCATCGTGCACGTGGTGCGCTGCTTCGAGAACGACGATGTGATCCACGTGAGCGGCTCGGTGGGGCCGGCCCGTGATGCGGAGGTGATCAATCTGGAGCTGGGCCTGTCGGACCTGGCCCAGGTGGAGAAGCGGCGCGAGCGCCTGGTGAAGCAGTTGCGCACCAGCAAGGAGGCCCAGCTGGAGGATGCCGCCCTGGCCCGCATCCAGGCGGTGCTCGAGCAGGGGGGCGCCGCCCGCAGTGTGGCCCTCACCGAGGAGGAGGCACCGCTGATCAAGCCCCTGGGACTGCTCACCGCCAAGCCGATCATCTACGCCACCAACGTGAGCGAAGACGACCTGGCCGGCGGCAACGCCTACACCGAGGAGGTGAAGGCCGTGGCGGCCCAGGAGGGGGCCGAAACCGTGCGCATCTCCGCCCAGGTGGAAGCGGAACTGATCGAACTGCCGGAGGAGGACCGCGCCGAGTTTCTGGCGGGCCTCGGGGTGGCGGAGGGGGGGCTGCAAAGCCTGATCCGCGCCACCTACCGCCTGCTGGGGCTGCGCACCTACTTCACCACCGGCGAGAAGGAGACCCGCGCCTGGACCATCCAGGCCGGCATGACCGCCCCCCAGGCCGCCGGGGTGATCCACACGGATTTCGAGCGGGGTTTCATCCGCGCCCAGACCATCGGCTATCAGCAGCTGCTGGAGGCCGGCTCCCTGGTGGAGGCCCGCAACAGGGGTTGGCTGCGGGCGGAGGGCAAGGAGTATGTGGTGGCGGAAGGGGACGTGATGGAGTTCCTGTTCAACGT
>VGQL01000021.1 GCA_016882415.1 Cyanobacteria bacterium M_DeepCast_200m_mx_001 | reverse complement strand
GTGATCACAAACACCGGCACCACCTGCAGTTTTTTGTAGGCCTCAGCCTCGGGAATGGCCCGGGCCGCCGGCGGAGCCAGGGCGGGGGCCATCACCCCGGCAGCCACCCCACAGGCCAGCCCCAGCTGCAGCATCCGGGCGCGAACAGAACGCCCCGGGCCCAGGGGCCGGATGGCGGCGGGGGAGGGCATGCGACCAACTGTGGAAAGGGCGAGCCTAGGCAGGGAAATGCTCCTAGCTTTCGGCCGCTGGACGGTGCCGGCCATGACCACTGCAGAACAGGCCCCCGCCGCCCCACGGCCCCTGCTGCGGGCCCTGGCCTCGCCGCCGCAGCTGCTGGCCGGCCACCGGCGCCTGCTGGGGGGCCTGGCCGTGGCGGCCGCCCTGCTGGGCACCCAGACCCTCGCCGCCAGCACCCCCCTGCGCAGCGACGTGCGCCTGCTGCTCCCCAGCGAGGGGCTGCTGGCGGGCCTGGGGGATGGACTGCGCCGCGGCTATGGCCTGGCCATGGAGCAGAGCGCCATCTGCGGCCTCACACCCCCCAGCCTGCAGCTGGGTTGGCTGCCCCCCGGGGGCGATCCCGGTCCCCCGCTGCGGGCCGCCGGCCGCAGTGCCCTGCTGGTGGCGCCGCCGGCGGCGCCACTGGAGCCCTACGGCCTGCTGGCGGATCAGCAGCGGCTCACGGTGCTGCTGCCCCTGCAGCGGGGCCGCTCCCTGGAGGGGCTGCCGCAGCTGCGGGGCTCCGATCGCCTCTGGCCCCTGGTGCCGGGCCGCAGCCTGGAGGTGGACCGCCTGGCCCAGGCCCTGCTGGCGGATCGCATCCAACGGGTGATGGTGGTGCGCGACCGCACCGCCGAGAGCCAGGCCCTCAGTGCCCGCTTCGAGGCCAGCTTCGCCAACGGCAATGGCCAGGTGATCGGCCCCACCGCCGCACCGATGGCCCTCGATGGCGAGGACAGCGCCGCCCTGGGCCAGCTGGTGACCGATGTGGAGTGGTACCGGCCCCCGGCCCTGGTGGTGCTCACCAGCCCGGGCTCGCCGCTGGAGCGGGCCATCCGGGGCGCCCGCTGGCCCGAAACCACCCTGTTGGCCTGGCCCTTCCCCGTGACGGCCGCCATGGCCCAGAGGCAGATCGGCGTGGATCCCCTCAGCCGCGGCCCAGGCTGGGCGGCCTTCGCCCGCAGCTTTGAGCGGCGCTGGGGCTACCGGCCGGGCCCCGTGGAGGGGGCCGGCTACGACACCGGCCTGATGGCCGCCCTGGCCTCGGTGACCGCCCAGGGGCAGCCGGGCTGGGGCCTCGACTGGTTCAGCGCCAATGCCAAACCCCAACCCCTCTGCCGCGCCCTGAAGCTGCGCCGCCAGGGGGTGGCGGTGCGCCCCATGGGGGCCAGCAGCCGCCTCGACCTCAGCCCCGGCGTGCCCCCCACGGCCAACCTGCAGCTCAGCCGCCGATGATGCCCCCTGGCGGATCCGAAGGCCGTTGGCGCTGCGACTGCATCAACTGAAGCTGCCGCTGGAGCACGACGAGGCGGCCCTGGGGGAGGCCATCTGCCGGCGGCTGAAGCTGCAACCCCAGCAGCTGCTGGGCCACCGGGTGGTGAAACGCAGCGTGGATGCCCGCCGGCGCCAGGCGATTCAGCTCACCTACAGCGTGGAGCTGGAGCTGGAAGCGCAGCTGGAGCAGCGGCTGCTGCGGCGCTTCCACAACGACAGCCAGCTGCAGCCCGCCCCGAACGAGTGCTACACGCCGGTGACCCAGGCCGATGGGGCCATCGAGCGGGGGCTGCGCGACGGCACGATCCCGCGGCCGGTGGTGGTGGGGGCGGGCCCCTGCGGCTATTTCGCCGCCCTGCTGCTGGCCCAGATGGGGCTGCGGCCCCTACTGCTGGAGCGGGGCCAGCCGGTGAAACAGCGCAGCGCCGACACCTTCGGCTTCTGGCGCCGCCAGACCCCCTTCAACCCGGAATCCAACGCCCAGTTCGGCGAAGGCGGCGCCGGCACCTTCTCCGACGGCAAGCTCTACAGCCAGGTGAGCGACCCGCGCCACCTGGGGCGCAAGGTGCTGGAGGAGCTGGTGCAAGCCGGCGCCAATCCGGAGATCCTGGTGCTGCACCGTCCCCACATCGGCACCTTCAAGCTGGCCACGGTGGTGCGGGGGCTGCGGGCCCAGATCGAGGCCCTGGGCGGCGAGATCCGTTTCCAGAGCCGCGTCGAGCAGCTGGAGCTGGAGCCCGGCAGCCGCGCCGTGCGGGCTGTGTATCTGGCGGATGGCAGCAGGATCGCCGCCCAACAGGTGGTGCTGGCGGTGGGCCACAGCGCCCGCGACAGCTTCGCGATGTTGCAGCGGCTGGGGGTGGCCATGGAGCGCAAGCCCTTCTCCATCGGGGTGCGGATCGAACACCCCCAGGCGCTGATCGACGCGGCCCGTTGGGGGGCCTGCGCCGGCCATCCGCGGCTGGGGGCCGCCGAATACAAGCTGGTGCACCACGCCGCCAACGGCCGCTGCGTCTACAGCTTCTGCATGTGCCCCGGCGGGCTGGTGGTGGGGGCCACCTCCGAGCCGGGGCGGGTGGTGACCAACGGCATGAGCCAGCACTCCCGCAATGAGCGCAACGCCAACAGCGGCATCGTGGTGGGCATCGATCCGGAGGATGTGGAGCCCTACGGCGAGGGGCCCGGCGATCCCCTGGCGGGGGTGGCCTTCCAGCGCCACTGGGAGCAGCGGGCCTTCGAACTGGGGGGCGGCAGCTACGCCGCCCCGGGCCAGACCCTGGCGGATTTCCTGGCGGGGCGCCCCAGCACGGCGGCCCGGGCGGTGACGCCCTCCTACAACCCGGGGGTCACCTTCACCGACCTGAGCCCCGCCCTGCCGGACTACGTGGTGGAGGCCCTGCGGGAGGCCCTGCCGGCCTTCAACCGCAGCATCCCTGGCTATGCCATGGACGATGCCGTGCTCACCGGCGTGGAGACCCGCACCTCATCGCCGTTACGCCTGCCCCGGGGCGAGCAGCTGGAGAGCAGCAACACCCCCGGCTTGTATCCCGCCGGCGAGGGGGCCGGCTACGCCGGTGGGATCCTCTCAGCCGCCATCGACGGCATCCGCGTGGCGGAGGCCGTGGCCCTCACTCTTCGTCGTCGCTGGCGCCCAGGGGAGCCAGGCGAATCTGTTTGCGGCCTAGCTTGATTTCGAACTCGTCGCCCGGCTTGAGATCGAGCATGGCGGTGTAGGCCTTGCCCACCATCAGATTGCCGTTAAACTGCACTTTGGTGGTGAAGCTCAACTTGCGGCCGCCCTTGCCCATGCGCGAGGAACCGGTGCCCAACTCCACGCCCTTGGCGTTCAGCAGGGCCTCGTAAAAGGCTGTGAAATTGAGACGCTCGCTGCCGTCCTTTTTGGTGGACACGTACCCGCAAGCGCGCACCACATCAGACTTGCTGACATCCCCAAGCTCCTTGAGCTTAGCAAGCAAATCGGCTCCGGTGAGCATTTGAGGCGTCCTATGCAACAACGGCATCCTCCCATTGGAGGGCAAACACTGCAAGGGCAATCGCAGCAACTTGTTGCCAATCAGTGGGGCGATCTAGCCCTCGCAAGCATCGCGATCCGGATCCAGTTGTTGCGACACGATGCCGCTCCATTGCACCGCCTTCTGTTGATCACGGCGCCAGGAATGGAACAGCAACGGCTCCTCCACCGTGCACAGCGGGCAGCTGCTGAGCTGGGAGGCCCGTAGGCCCGCCTCCAGCAACTGCCAGCGCTGGGCCGCACGGATGTCGAGCCGCACATGGGTCGCCAACCCCTCGACATCGGGCAAAACGGCCCCGGCCTCTTCCAAGGCGGCCATGCTTCCCCCCGGGGTCGCCACGGCCACCTGCTCGGCCACCCCGCGCTCCACCTGGTAGTGCACCCCGCCCACGGCGGGGCCCAGGGCCACCAACAGGTCGCCCCGACGGCACCCCACCGCCTCCAGACGCTCGATCGCCCGCAGCACGATGCCTCCGGTCACCCCACGCCAGCCCGCATGGCAGGCCGCCACCCGGCCGCTCACCGGATCCGCCAGCAGCACGGGGGTGCAGTCGGCGCCACACACCCACAGGCTCTGGCCACCGGCATCGCTCACCAGGCCATCGGCCTCCGGCCAGGGCTCGGCGCTGGCCTCGGAGGCCGGCAGCACCCGGGCGCTGTGCACCTGTTGGGGGCGATGCACGCTCACGCCGGCGCTCACGTAACCCGCCAGCACCTCCGGCCCCCGCCCCTGCCACTGGCGGGTGAAGAAGCCGTGCTCGAAATCGATCAGCAGATCGGCCTGCAGGTAATAGCCGCCGTAGCAGCCAATCCAGGTCCAGCCCTCCAGGGCATTGAAGCCCGCATCGGGGCGGTCAAAGGGGGGATCAACCGCCTCAGCCATCGGGCAGATCCCGCAGGATCCAGAAGCCATCGAAGCCCGGCTGCTGCTCGCTGCTCTGCACCGCCAGGAACTGCAACCCGGCCGCCTGCTGGCGCGCCGCCTGGAAGGCCTCCGCAGCGGCGGCCGCCTCCTCGGCCTCGAGGTTGCCCAGCAGCCAGCGGTCCTCCAGGCCCGCCTCCAGCACCAGCTGGCCGCCGCTCACCTCCAGGCGCACCGGCTCCAGGCCGGCGATCCAGCCGGCGATCGCCAGGGAACGGCTGGCGCTGAACAGCCGCAGGCCGCTCACCATCAGCTCGGAATCCAGGGGCTCCCCCCCGGGGCCGGCGGGCAGGGGCAACAGGCCCGGGAAGCTCACCTCCCAATCCACCGCCTCCCGCAGGGCCGCCAGGGGCAGTGAGGCCCAGCTCCAGGAATCGCCGCGGGCCGCCTCCGGCAGGGGCACCGCCAGGGGCTGGATCGGCTGGGGGGGCGGGGCCAGGGGGCCGGCCATGTAGCCCTCCTCCGCCGGATACACCGTGGCCTGGCGCTCCTGCAGCCACTCCACCAGGGCGTAGCAGCGGCGGCTGGGCACCAGCTCAAAGCCGAGGGTTTCGGCGGCCCGCTGCACCATGGTGCGCATCGAGGCGCGCCAGCAGCGCAGCTTGCGGGGCGGGGCGAAGCCCTGCTCCGCCGCCACCGCCAGGGCCTGCTCCAGGGCCTCGCGCAGCCACTGGGAGTTGACGCTGGCGGCGGGGCAGTTGAGGGCCCAGCGGAACTGCGGCCCCGGCCGCTCCGCCAGGGGGGTGCTGCAGATCAGCAGATCCCAGCGCTTCTTGCCGTCGGCCTCGAGGATCGGCCGCGAGTAGTAATCGAGTTCCCAGTCGGCCTGGATCGGGGTGGCGGACGCCACCCTGGCGGGCTCGGTGGCCTGACTCATCCGGCGGACTGTTCCTGCTGGCGCAGCACGCTACGCGCTCTGTTGGCCCGATCGGCGGCCTCCGCCATGACGCGGTCGCGGTCGATCAACAGTTCCCCGGGCTGCCCCTCCAGCAGGGCGGTGTTGAGGGCGATGCGGCCCCGGCCCGGATCCAGCTCGGTGATCAGCGCCTTGACCCGATCCCCCTGGCCGAACACCTCCCGCAGGTCCCGCAGCTGGCCGCCGGTGAGGGCGGATTGGTGCAGCAGGCCACTGATGCCCCCCAGGTCGATGAACAGGCCGTAGGGCTTGATCGACACCACCTGGCCCTCCACCAGCTGGCCCACCTCCAGGTTCTGGAACAGGGCGGCGGTGGCGGCCTTCTTCTCCGACAACACCAGCTTGCGGGTTTCAGGGTTCACCTCCAGGAAGGCCACGCCCAGGGTCTTGCCCACCAGCGCCTCGTGGTTTTCCCCCTCCTGCAGCTGCGAGCGGGGAATGAAGCCCCGCAGCCCCTCCACGTCGCAGGTGACGCCGCCGCGGTTGAAGCCGTTCACCTTCACCTGCAACACCTTGCCCTCCTTCTCGAGGGCGCGCACCTTCTCCCAGCTCTGGCGCAGGGCCAGGGCGCGGGCGCTCACGGTCACCATGCCGTCGGCGTTCTGCTCGCGGGTGACCAGCACCTCCACCTGCAGGCCTTTGGGGAAGCGCTCCTTGAGGTTGGTGATCACCCCCAGGCCGCACTCCTTCTTGGGCATGAACCCGGGGGCCTTGCCGCCGATGTCCACATACACCCCATCACTCTCCAGGCCGATCACGGTGCCGCTGGCCACCTCGCCGGTGGTGCCCACGAATTCCTGCTCATCGAGGGCGGCCAGGAAGGCCTCCTCATCAAAATCAAACTCATCCACGGTGCGGGCCGGGGCGGCTGCGGCGGCGCTGGCCTGGGGGGCCTGGCGGCGCTGGCGGCGCTCATCGGGGCCCAGCAGGTCGGCCATGCTCAGGCCTTCGAAACCGCTGAGGTCGAACAGCTCGTCGTCTCCCACGGGGCCGGCGGCGGCCGCCGGGGCGGTGGGCCGCTGCGGGGCGATCGGGGCCTCACCGCGGGCGGCGCGGGCGGCGTTCTCCAGTTCGGCGGCGCGGGCATTGGCCGCCTCGGCGGCGGCACGGGCCTCAGCGGCCTCCCGCTCCAGGCGCAGCTGCTCCTCCTTCTTGGTGAGCTGCAGCACCTGGGGGGGCTTGCGCAGCGGCGCCGCAGCGGCGCTCGGGCGCGGCGGCACCGGCGGCTGGGGCCGTGGGGAGGGGGCTTGCTGGCCGGCCGGGGACGGGGTTTGCGGGTTGCCGGAACCGGCCATGGCCAACGCGGAGATGCACAGCCGCACACTGTAAGGAGGCCCCCACGACAACTCCGGAGCGCAGCCATGGCAGCAAGCCCCGCCGGCCAGACCCCAAGGCGCCTGGAGCAGTTGAGCTGGCCCCAGCTGCAGGCGGCGGCCCAGCGGCCCGGCAGCACGGTGGTGTGGCCCTTCGGGGCCTTCGAGCAGCACGGGCCCCACCTGCCCCTGGGCACTGACGGCCTGTTCGCCGATCGCCTGCTGGATGCGGTGCTGGCGGAGCTGGAGGGGGAGCTGCCGATCTGGCGGCTGCCCCTGCAGAGCTTCGGCTTCTCGCCGGAGCACGGCGCCTTCCCCGGCACCCTCAGCCTGCCGGCGGAGTCGCTGCTGCAGCTGGTGGAGAGCGTGGGGCGTCAGCTGGCGGCCGCTGGCTTCCAGCGGCTGGTGCTGTTCAACGGCCACGGCGGCCAGATCGCCCTGCTGCAGGTGGCGGCCCGCCAGCTGCGGGCGCTGGAGCCCCGCCTGGCGGTGCTGCCCTGTTTCCTCTGGAGCGGCCCGCCGGGGCTGATGGAGCTGCTGCCGGAGCCGGAACGCAGCCAGGGCCTGCACGCGGGCCTGGCGGAAACCAGCCTGATGCTGCAGCTGGCGCCGGAGCAGGTGGGGCCGCAGCGGCCCGTGGATGGCCTGGTGCCCCAGGCGCCCCCGCCGGGCTGGAGCCTGGAGGGGGCCGTGCCCTGCGCCTGGCTCACCCACGACCTCTCCGCCTGCGGGGTGGTGGGGGATGCCCGCGGGGCCAACCCGGAGCTGGGGGCCCAGCTGCAGCGGCAGCTGGTGCAGGGGTGGCGCCAACTGCTGGAGGAGCTGCTGCGGAGCGCTTGGCCACCGCACCAGGGTTGGAAACCCCAACCGTGACGCCCAGACCTCAATTTCGGACGGTTAAAGTCGACACCAGATCTGCGGCAGTTGAACGGTATGGCGACCCTGGAAGCGGCCCACTCGAGCGCGGTGGCCAGCAGCCCTGAGGGCCTGCCCGACTTCAGCAGCGCCGCCTACAAGGACGCGTACAGCCGCATCAACGCCATCGTGATCGAGGGCGAGCAGGAGGCCCACGACAACTACATGGCCATCGGCACCCTGTTGCCCGCCCAGGCCGAAGAGCTGGCCAAGCTGGCCCGCATGGAGCTGAAGCACATGAAGGGCTTCACCGCCTGCGCCAAGAACCTCGAGGTGGAGGCCGACATGCCCTTCGCCAAGACCTTCTTCGCCCCCCTGCACGGCAACTTCCAAACCGCGCTGGCGGCCGGCAAGATCACCACCTGCCTGCTGATCCAGGCGATCCTGATCGAAGCCTTCGCCATCTCGGCGTATCACATCTATATCCCCGTTGCCGATCCCTTCGCCCGCAAGATCACCGAGGGCGTGGTGAAGGACGAATACACCCACCTCAACTACGGCCAGGAGTGGCTCAAGGCCAACCTGGAGACCGTGCGTGAGGAGCTGGAGCAGGCCAACCGCGAGAACCTCCCCCTGGTGCGCCGCATGCTGGAGCAGGTGGCGGAAGACGCCGCCGTGCTGCACATGGACAAGGAGGACCTGATGGCGGACTTCCTGAGCTCTTACCAGGACGTGCTGATGGAAATCGGCCTCAGCGGCCGGGAAATCGCCCGCATGGCGGCGGCGGCGCTGGTCGGCTGAAGCTGTAGCGTCCACCACACTTCAGGCGCACCGGCATGTTCGGCCTCATCGGACATTCGACCAGCTTTGAGCAGGCGCGGTTGAAGGCCCGATCCCTGGGGTACGACGAGTACGCCGACGGCGACCTGGACATGTGGTGCGCCGCACCGCCCCAGCTGGTGGAGCGGGTGACGGTGACCAGCCCCACCGGCAAACAGATCCAGGGGGCCTACATCGATTCGGTGTTCGTGCCGGAGATGCTGCGCCGCTTCAAGACCGCCAAGCGCAAGGTGCTCAAGGCGATGGAGCTGGCCCAGAAGAAGGACATCACCATCACCGCCCTGGGGGGCTTCACCTCGATCATTTTTGAGGACATGAACCTGCTCAAGGAGGAGCGGGTGAGTGCGGTGGAGCTGGAGTGGAGCCGCTTCACCACCGGCAACACCCACACCGCCTGGGTGATCTGCCAGCAGGTGGAAACCAACGCCCCCCGGCTGGGCATCGACCTGGCCAGCGCCAAGGTGGCGGTGGTGGGCGCCAGCGGCGACATCGGCAGCGCCGTCTGCCGCTGGCTGCAGCGCCGCGGCGTGGGGGAACTGCTGCTGGTGGCCCGCCGGCCCCAGCCCCTGATCGAGCTGCAGGAGAGCCTCGGCGAGGGCCGCATCCTCAGCCTCGAGGAGGCCCTGCCGGAGGCGGATGTGGTGGTGTGGGTGGCCAGCCTGCCCCAGAGCCTGGAGATCGACACCGCCTCCCTCAAGAAGCCCTGCCTGATGATCGACGGCGGCTACCCCAAGAACCTCGACAGCAAGGCCGCCGCCCCCGGGGTGCACGTGCTCAAGGGCGGGATCGTGGAGTTCTGGCAGGACATCGGCTGGCAGATGATGGAGGTGGCCGAAATGGCCAAGCCCCAGCGCCAGATGTTCGCCTGCTTCGCCGAAGCGATGCTGCTGGATTTCGAAGGGCTGCACACCAACTTCAGCTGGGGGCGCAACAACATCACCCTGGCCAACATGGACCGCATCGGCGAAGCTTCCCTGAGGCACGGCTTCCGGGCCCTGGAGCTGGAGCCGAGCGACCGGGCGCCGGCGGTGCTCGCCGCCCCCTGAACGCCGCCCCCTGAACGCCGCCTGAGTCCGTCCCCTCCCCGCAACCCCGCCGCCGAACCCGATGGCCCGCCGCCCCCTGCTCGACTTTGAAAAGCCCCTGGTGGAGCTCGAGGAGCAGATCGAGCAGATCCGGCAGCTGGCCAAGGATTCGGAAGTGGATGTGAGCCAGCAGCTGCTGCAGCTGGAAACCCTGGCGGCCCGCCGCCGGGAGGAGATCTTCTCCAACCTCACCCCGGCCCAGAAAATTCAGGTGGCCCGCCACCCGCAGCGGCCCAGCACCCTGGATTACATCCAGGTGCTCACCGATGAGTTCATCGAGCTGCACGGCGACCGCCGCGGCAGCGATGACCAGGCCCTGGTGGGCGGCGTGGGCCGCATCGGCGACCAGGGGGTGGTGCTACTGGGCCACCAGAAGGGGCGCGACACCAAGGAGAACGTGGCCCGCAACTTCGGCATGGCCTCCCCCGGCGGCTACCGCAAGGCCATGCGCCTGATGGAGCATGCCGACCGCTTCCGCCTGCCGATCCTCAGCTTCATCGACACCCCGGGGGCCTACGCCGGCCTGCTGGCGGAGGAGCAGGGGCAGGGGGAGGCCATCGCCGTGAACCTGCGGGAGATGTTCCGGCTGCGGGTGCCGATCCTGGCCACCGTGATCGGCGAAGGTGGCTCCGGCGGCGCGCTCGGCATCGGCGTGGCCGACCGGCTGCTGATGTTCCAGCACAGCGTCTACACCGTGGCCAGCCCTGAGGCCTGCGCCTCGATCCTGTGGCGCGATGCCGGCAAGGCTCCCGTGGCCGCCGAGGCCCTGAAGATCACGGCACCGGATCTGCTCAAGCTGGGGATCATCGATGCGGTGATCCCCGAGCCCTCCGGCGGCAACCACTGGGCACCGCGCCAGGCCGCCGACAACCTGCGCACCGCCCTGCTGCAGGAGCTGCAGCAGCTGCAGACCCTGAGCGAAACGGAGCTGCTGGATCAGCGCTACGCGAAGTTCCGGCGCATGGGCCGCTTCCTGGAGGCCGGCACCCAGGACCCCAGCCTCAGCTCCTGACCGGCAGGCCCCCACCCCCTTGAGCAAGTCCCCCCAACCCGCCGTCCTGATCAGCGGCGCCTCCCGCGGCATCGGTGCGGCCACCGCCCGGAGCTTCGCCGCCGCCGGCTACGACCTGCTGCTGCTGGCCCGCAGCGGCGATGAACTGGAAGCCCTGGCCACGGAGCTGCGCGCCCAGGGGCGCCGGGTGGAGACCCGCTGCGTCGACCTGGCGGACCCCGCGGCCATCGCCCCGGCCCTGGCGGAGCTGCTGGGGCGGGGCCTGGAGCCCACGGTGGTGATCAACAACGCCGGCGCCGCCTACACCGGCCCCCTGCAGGAGATGCCCCTGGAGCGCTGGCAGTGGCTGCTGCAGCTCAACCTCACCAGCGTGTTCCAGCTGTGCCAGGCGGTGGTGCCGCATCTGCGGCGCCAGGGGGGCGGCCTGATCATCAACGTCAGCAGCCATGCCGCCCGCAACGCCTTCCCCGATTGGGGGGCCTACTGCGTCAGCAAGGCCGCCCTGGCGAGCTTCAGCCGCTGCCTGGCGGAGGAGGAGCGCAGCCATGGGATCCGCGTCTCCACCCTCACCCTGGGTGCGGTTAATACGCCCCTGTGGGACAGCGCCACGGTCCACAGTTCGTTTGATCGCCGTGCCATGCTTTCGGCGGATCGCGTGGCCGAGACGCTGCTGTCTTTGGCCCAGCAACCCTCCTCCCATCACGTGGAGGATGTCACCCTGATGCCCGCCGCCGGTGTTCTCTGAGCGCTGAGCGGGGACCACCCATGACTTCAACCCTCCCCTCGAGCCTTCCCGGTCAGCTGACGCCGGTGAGCCGGCGCATCCGCGAGCGTCTCGAGGCCGCCGGCGTGCCCTTCCTGGCCAACGACAACATCGCCGAGCACCTGCTCGAGGGCGAGATGGACCAGCTGGAGCTGGAGGTGGCCGGCAAGGTGCGCGAGCTGCTGCGCAGCCTGGTGATCGACATCGAAAACGATCACAACACCGAGGAAACCGCGGAGCGTGTGGCCCGCATGTACCTGCACGAGGTGTTCAAGGGTCGTTATCACCAACAGCCCAAGATCGCCAGCTTCCCCAACGTCAAACAGCTCGACGAGATCTACACCGTCGGACCCATTTCGGTGCGTTCCGCCTGCTCGCACCACCTGGTGCCGATTCTCGGCAACTGCTGGATCGGCATCAAGCCCGGCGAACGGGTGATCGGCCTGTCCAAGTTTTCACGGGTGGCCGATTGGGTGTTCTCCCGCCCCCACATCCAGGAGGAGGCGGTGATGATCCTGGCGGATGAAATTGAGCGCCTCTGCAAGCCCCAGGGTCTGGCGATCCTGGTGAAGGCCCAGCACTACTGCATGAAGTGGCGCGGTGTGAAGGAGCCCCAGACCAGCATGGTCAATTCCGTGGTGCGCGGTGATTTCCGCCACGACCCCAGCCTCAAGGCGGAGTTCTTTGAGCTGGTGAGGCAGCAGGAATCGCTGCTGGGTTACTGAGGCTGCACCGGCCCCACCGGAGTGGAGGCCACTTTCTTCACCTGGCCGTTCTGGTTCACCACCACCACCACCATCAGGTTGTTGCCCACATCGAGGCTGCCGGGCACATAGGTGGTGCCGTTGGCCCCCTCGATCAGCACCCAGTTGCGGGTGCCGGGCTTGAGCCGATACCAGTGGTAATTGGCCTGGGGCAGGGCCGCCTGGGCATTGATTTGGGCCGCCGCCGTGAGCAGCTGCCCCACGGCCGCATTACCCGACACCACCAGCTTCTGCAGCCCGTCGATGCGCTGCTGCACCGCCCCCTCCAGCTGGATGTCGCTGGAGATCTGCTGCTGCAGCTGCTGAATCTGCTGCTGGGGGCTCTCCGTCACCCCCGGCACGCACTGCAGGGTGCCATCCACCAGCTGGCAGCCCACCAGGTCCTGGGCCCGTGCCACGGCGTGCAGCGGCAGGGTGGCGGCGGCCAGCAGGGTGAGCAGGGGCCGGAGCGAACGGGCCATGGGGCGCGAATCAGATCGGCTGATCCTGGCGGAAGGGGGCGCGAAAGGAGGCCAGGGCCGTCACCAACGCCGCCACCCGATCCAGATCCTTGTCGCCGGGGGACCGCTCCACGCCGCTGGACACATCCACCCCATCGGGGGGCGCGCCAGCCAACTCCCGCAGGGCCGGCGCCAGCCGCTCGGGGCTGAGGCCCCCGGCCAGCCACCAGGGCAGGGGGGGCCGGAAACCCTGCAGCCAGTCGGTGGGGATGCGGTGGCCCGTGCCCCCCAGCTGATCCGGCACCCAGGCGTCCAACAGCAGGGCATCCACGCAGCCGGCGTAGGCCTCAGCCTGGGCCAGATCCTGGGGACTGCGGAGGCGCAGCGCCTTCCACAGCAACAGCTCCGGCCCCAGGGCATCCCGCAGCTGCAGGCAGCGCTGCACCGTTTCATCGCCGTGCAGCTGCAGCACCCGGTGGCCCTGGCCAGGTGCCAGCTGGGGCAGCTGGCTGTCGTCGGGGTCGGCCACCACCAACACCCCCAGGCAGGCCGGGCTGGCATCCGCCACCGCCGCAAACAGCGGGGCCCGTGCGGCCGGCTCCAGCCAGCGGGGGGAGCTGGGCACGGCGATCACACCGATGGCGTCGGCCCCCAGGCGGGCCACCGCCGCCGCCTGCGGGGGCTGGCGCAGGCCGCAGACCTTCAGCCAGGGCCGTAGCGGGGGCGGCTGGGGCGGCATGGCGGCAGGCCGAGTGGGGCCGATCTTTCTAGGATCGTGGCATTGGGCGCGGGTGCGTGGGAGAAGGCTGGCAGTTGCTGAGCATCCGCGGCATCCCTCTGCGGATCCACCCGAGCTGGTTCGTGATCCTGGCCCTGGCCACGGTGGCCTTCCAGCAGCAGTTCAGCCGCCAGCTGGCCCAGGCGGCCATCGCCGCGCCGCTGCTCTGGGGGGTGGGGCTGCTCACGGCGCTGCTGTTGTTCGTGTCGGTGCTGCTGCACGAGCTGGGCCACTCCCTGGTGGCCCTGCGCCAGGGGGTGCAGGTGCGCAGCATCACCCTGTTTCTGCTGGGGGGGGTGGCCAGCGTCGAGCGCGAATGCCCCACCGCCCTCGGGGCCCTGCAGGTGGCGGCCGCCGGCCCGGCGGTGAGCCTGCTGCTGGCGCTGTTGCTGCTGGCCTGCAGCCATGGCGCCACCCACACCTCACCGCTGCTCGGCGTGATGGTGAACGAGCTGGCGGGGCTCAACCTGCTGCTGGCCCTGTTCAACCTGTTGCCGGGTCTGCCCCTCGATGGGGGACTGATCCTCAAGGCGTTGGTGTGGCAGGTCACCGGCAGCCAGCGCAAGGGGATCCAGGTGGCCACCGCCAGCGGCCGCTTTCTGTCGCTGCTGGCCATCGGCCTGGGGGCGGTGCTGCTGCTGCGGGGGGGCAGTGCCGGTGGGCTGTGGCTGATGCTGCTGGGCTGGTTTGGCCTGGGGGCCGCCCGCAACCAGAGCCAACTGCTGGCCCTGCAGGCGGTGCTGCGGGAGCTGAAGGTGCGTGATGCCGCCCAGAAGCGGTTCCGGGTGCTGGAGGCGAGCGCCAGCCTGCGGGATCTGAGCCGCCTGCGGCTGCAGGAGGGCCAGGGCCTGGCGGACTGGCTGCTGGTGACCGACCGGGGCCGCTGGCGCGGCCGCATCAGCGATGAACCGCTGCAGACCCTGCCGGTGCAGCGCTGGGACAGCGAACGGGTGGGCGACCACGTGCTGCCCCTGGAGGGGCTGCCCAGCATCCGCGACGACGCCCCCCTGTGGCGGGCGGTGCTGCAGCTGGATCAACCCGACACGCCGCGGCTGCTGGTGCTCAGCCCCGCCGGCCTGCCCAGCGGCACCCTGGAGCGGCCCGACCTGGCGGAGCGGGTGCTGGAGCGGTTGGGGGTGCGGCTGCCGGCGCCGATCCTGGAGGCGGCCCGCCGCCAGGGGGTGTATCCCCTGGGCATGGGCCTGCCGGCGGTGGCCAAGGCGATCGAGGCGAGCGGCGAATAGGGCTCAGAGGGGCTCGAGGGCCTGGATCTGGCGCCACTCCTCGGGCGCCAGGGGCCGTTCCTGAAGGGGTGCGCCGCAGAGGTGGCGCTCGGCGCTGCGGCGCAGCTCCGTCTCCCACCGCTGGGGCCCCCAGGCCAGGGGCGCCAGGGGCGGCGGCGGGCCGCCGAACACCTCCCGCCAGAGCTCGGCCGGGGGGTCGAGCAGCAGGCTGCCGTGCTGCAGCACCAGGCCACCGCGCCACAGCTGGGCACTGCCGATGCGCTTGGCCCCATCGGCGGCGATCAGATCGGCGCCGGTGGCGGTGGCGAAGCAGCTGCTGCGCCCCTGGGCCTCGATGAAGCGGCCGCCATCGGCCGCACCACCCCAGTGCAGGGGTTGGCCCGCCAGGGCCAGGGCCTCCAGCAGCCACTGGCAGCAGCTGCGGTAGGCCCGCTGGCGGTTGGCGCTGGCGGGGCGGCAGGCCAGGGCATAGGTGAGCTCACCGGCGTGCAGCACGGCCCGGCCACCGCTCGGGCGCCGCACCAGGGCGATGCGCCCCTGCTCCACCAGCGCTGGCCAATGGGGCTCCAGCCGCCGCTGGTGACGCCCCAACGACAGGGTGGGCACGCTCCAGCGGTAGAGCCGCAGGCAGGGGTCGCCGCCGGCCGCCAGCTGGTCGAGCATCCAGCGGTCGATGGCCATCTGGGTGGTGCCCGGGGCGGTGATCGGCGGGATCCAGCGCCAGGGCACGGGGGAGCTCACGGTGATGGGGGATGCTGGACGCACTGCTGGGCGGCCGCATGCCCTGGGACCTGCTGCCGCTGCTGCCACTGGGCATCCTGGCGGGCCTGCTGTCGGGGCTGCTGGGCATCGGCGGCGGGCTGATCTTCTCGCCGCTGCTGCTCTGGATCGGCCTGTCACCCCATGAGGCCCTGGCCACCAGCACCCTCGCGATCCTGCCCACCACCATGGGGGGCAGCTGGGCCCACCTGCGCAGCGGCCAGGTGCCCGCCCCGGCCATCGCCGCCATCGGCGCCGGCGCCGTGGCGGGGTCGCTGGTGTTCAGCCGCGCCGGCAACGGGATGCAGGGCTGGCAGCTACTGGCCCTGCAGGGGCTGATGTACGCCGTGATCACCCTGGTGATCCAGCCACCGCGGGATCAGGCCGACACGCCCCAACGTCTGCCCCTGGCGGGGCTTGCCGCGGTGGGGCTGGTGGCGGGCTGGTCCAGTGGGCTGCTGGGGGTGGGGGGCGGCCTTGTGATGGTGCCGCTGATGGTGCAGGGGCTCAGGATCCGCGTCTACCAGGCGATCCGGCTCAGCACCCTGGCGGTGTGCGCCTCCGCCGCCACCGCCGCCGTCACCTTCTGGGGCGATGGCCGCGGCCACCTGGGCATGGGGCTGCTGCTGGGGTGCACGGCGGCCCTGGCCTCCCAGTGGGCCGCAGCCCGGCTGCAGCGGGTGAGCGAAGCGCAGTTGGTGTGGCTGCTGCGCGCCCTGTGCGCCCTGCTGGCGGTGGACGCCCTGCGGCGGGCCGCGCAGCTGGCCCTGGGCTAGTCGAGCCCCTGCCAGAAGCTGGCGTCGAGCTCGTAGCCCAGCACCGCCGCCATCTGCTCCAGGTTGCCGCGGGCATTGAGGCCATGGCTGCGGCACCAGTGATCCAGCAGGAACAGCCGGTGGGTCATCCACAGCTCCAGGCTGTCGGGGGCGAAGCGGATGCCCTCCGTGCGGCTGAACTGATGGGGCAGCAGCATCGCCACATGGCGGGTGAGCTGGCCGTTGCTGCGCTCCAGCAGCAGCGGCAGCCAGGGGCAGAGGGCATCGGCCCGCAGGCTCCAGAGCCGCAGCTCCGGGATCTCGGAAAGCTCCCGGGGGTCATCGGCCTGCCGCGGCCAGGCGAAATCGAGGTTGAGCTGGCCGCTGCGGGCCAGCAGGGCCGCCGGCTCCAGGCTGAACCAGGCCTCCAGGGGCGCCAGGCTGCGGCCGTGCACCGCCTCGGCGGGGATCAGCAGGGTTTGGGGCGCGGCGTTGGAGGCGCTGGAGCTCACAGCCGGGGCCGGCATCAGCCGCTGAACGTAGCCACCGCCGGCGGGATCCGGGTATCGAGCTGTGACAGGCCCGCGGCGGGGGGCTGCCAAGGCCCGACGACCAGGGGACAATGCCCTTGCTGTGTGCTTTGGATTCCGGCCATGACGTCCCTCACCCAGGCTGAAGTGCTGATTGCCCTGGTGGTGGCCGCCCACGCGGGTGTGCTCGCCGTGCGTCTGGCCGCCAGCCTGTATCGCGCCTGATCCCTTGGCAGGGCGGTTGGGGCCTGCTACAAGCGGGTCGCAACCGTCCGCCCAGGCCTTGCCCTCCGCCCGCTCCGCCGCCCCCGCCAGCCGCCGTTCGAACGGCCGCAGCGGGCCCCAACGGGGTGAGAGCCGATCCCGCCGGAGCGCACCGGCCCCCCGCCCCCTCGAGGCGCTGGCAAACCTGCAGACGGCCGGCCTCCAGCAGACAGGCCCCCAGCAGACGGCCCCACGGCAGGTGATCGCCAGCTCCGGCCTGCGCCCCTCCACCCCCAGCCAGGAGCTGCTCTGCAGCGCCATCGGCCTGAGCCTGAAGCTCGGCATCGGCCTGGTGGCCCTGGTGAGCCTGGCGCGCCTGGCGGGGGCCTACCAGGAGCGCCTCGACCGCTACGGCGAAATCCGCGCTGTGCTCGACATCCAGCAGGCCAAGCTGCTCAAGGCCCAGACCCGCTTCGACCAGCTGTTCAGCACCGGCGGTGAACAGCGCCTGATCCAGGAGCAGGACCAGTGGATCGCCCCCAACCGCATGCGGGTGGTGTGGAAACAGGCCCAGCCCTCCGGCGACACCCCGTTTCCAACTGTTGAGCAGCCCCAGGCCAGCCGCTAGGGGCAGCGGGCCACTCACTAAGTTGTTGCCCGCCGAACAGGGGGCCCGATGGTCAGCAGCGTTTCCAGCACCAGCAGCAGCGCATCGGGTGCGGTGCTGATCACCGGCACCACCTCCGGGGTGGGTCTGAACGCCACCAAGGCCCTGATTGACCGCGGCTGGACCGTGGTGACCGCCAACCGCGACCCGATCCGCGCCGCCGACGCCGCCGATGGGCTGGGCATCCCCCGGGATCGTCTGCACCACCTGCGCATGGACCTGGGGGACCTGGAGAGCGTGCGGGTGGGGGTGGAGACCCTGGTGGATTCCCTGGGCTTCGGGCTGGATGCCCTGGTGATCAACGCCGCGGTGTACAAGCCGCGGCTGAAGCAGCCGGAGCGCTCCCCCCAGGGCTACGAGCTCTCCATGGCCACCAACCACCTGGGGCACTTCCTGCTGATCCAGATGCTGCTGCCCCAGCTGCAGGCCTCGCAGCACCCCTCCCGGCGGGTGGTGATCCTGGGCACGGTGACCGCCAACTCCAAGGAGCTGGGGGGCAAGATCCCCATCCCCGCCCCGGCGGACCTCGGCGACCTCAGCGGCTTCAAGGCGGGCTTCCAGGCGCCGATCGCCATGGCCAACGGCAAGGCCTTCAAGCCCGGCAAGGCCTACAAGGACAGCAAGCTCTGCAACATGATCACCACCCAGGAGCTGCACCGGCGTCTGCACGGCTCCACCGGCATCGTGTTCAGCTCGCTCTACCCGGGGTGTGTGGCCGACACGCCGTTGTTCCGCAACACGCCGCGGGCCTTCCAGAAGATCTTCCCCTGGTTCCAGAAGAACATCACCGGCGGCTACGTGAGCCAGGCCCTGGCCGGTGAGCGGGTGGCCCAGGTGGTGGCCGACCCCGGCTTCAGCGCCTCCGGCGTGCACTGGAGCTGGGGCAACCGCCAGAAGCAGGGGGGCAAACAGTTCAGCCAGGAGCTCTCCGACAAGGCCAGCAACCCCGAAACCGCCCAGGGGGT
>VGQL01000020.1 GCA_016882415.1 Cyanobacteria bacterium M_DeepCast_200m_mx_001 | reverse complement strand
CGTGGCCCCAGCGGAAGATGCCGGCCCCATCGCCGCCGCCCCGCCGGAGCCGAACCCGGAACCAGCACTGGCGCCCGAGCCCGACCCCGAGCCCGTTGCTGAGCAACCACAACCACAGCCTCAGCCACAGCCACAACCCCAGCCGCAGCTCGCAGCACCGCCAACACCACCGTCAGCGGTTCCCCCCGCGCCAGCCCCCCAGGACAGCGCCGTTGAGCCGCCGGTTGAGCCGCTGCAACCGAAGCAAGCGCCCCAAGCGGAGCCGCCGGCGCCTGAATCAGCACCGGCACCGGCTCCGGCACCCCAGCCCTCACCCAGCAACCCCGAGCGGCTGGCCCCGAGCACCAGCCTGGCGGGCTCGGCGCGCGATCAGGTGCGGGCCGATGGCTCGCTGCTGCAGCCCAAACCGCGCGGCCCCCTGGCCGGCCTGCGGGAGAAGCTGGGGGGATGACAGAACCGCTGATCTGGGGATTTGGCCTCAGCCCCCAGGCCGAACCCCTGCTGCAGCGGCTGCTCGGGGCGGGCCTGATCACCCGCGTGGCCCTGCCGCCCGATGGTGAACGCTGGCAAAGCGGAGAACTGAGCCTCTTCCTGGGCGCCACCTGGCCCCAGTGCCGGGCCCTGGTGGCGGTGGGGGCCTGCGGCGCCATCACCCGGCTGGTGGCACCCCTGCTGCACCACAAACACCACGACCCCGCCGTGGTGGTGCTGGATCCGGAGGGGCGTTATGCCGTGCCCCTGCTGGGGGGCCACGGCGCCGGTGGGGAGGCCCTGGCCCAACGCATCGCCGCCCTGCTGGGGGGCGATGCGGTGCTCACGGGTGCCAGCGCCGCCGCCGGCCAGGTGGCCCTCGATGGCTTCGGCGCCCCCTGGGGCTGGCGGCGCGGCGGTGGCGATTGGAGCGCCCTGATGAAGGGGATCCAGCGGCAGCAACCGCCGCAGCTGCGCCATGAGCACGGCAACGGCCGCTGGCAGCAGCTCCCCGGGCTGCAGGGCCTGCGCGCTGGCCCCGCGGCAGCGCCCCTGGTGGTGAGCGTGGAGCGGGGGGCCGGCTGCCGCTGGCACCCCCCCGCCCTGTGGCTGGGGATCGGCTGCGAACGGGGCACCAGCCTGAGCCTGCTGGAGCGTCTGCTGGAGCAGGGGCTGGCGGCCCAGGGGCTGGCGCCGGAGGCGGTGGCGGGGCTGGCCAGCGCCGATCGCAAGGCCGATGAGCCGGCCCTGCTGGAGCTGGCGGAGCGCCGCGGCTGGCCGCTGCGCTGCTTCAGCAGCGCCGAGCTGGCGGCGGTGGCGGTGCCCAACCCCTCCGCCGCGGTGCTGGCGGAACTGGGCACCGCCAGCGTGGCGGAGGCGGGGGCACTGCTGGCGGCCGGCCCCGGCGCCCAACTGCGCCAAACCAAACGGATCGAGCGGGCTGAGGCGGGGGAACAGGGGGCCGCCACCCTGGCCATGGCCCAGGCCCGGCAGCAATGGGCTCCGCAGCGGGGGCAGCTGCACCTGATCGGCAGCGGCCCGGGCAGCCTGGAGCTGCTCACCCCCGATGCCCGCGCCGCCCTGGCGGAGAGCTGCATCTGGGTGGGCTACGGGCTCTATCTGGATCTGCTGGAGCCGCTGCGGCGCCCCGATCAACTGCGCAGCGACGGCACCCTCACCGAGGAGCGGCAGCGCTGCCAGGAGGCCCTGGAACTGGCCTGCCAGGGGCTCACCGTGGCGCTGGTGTCGTCAGGCGACAGCGGCATCTATGGCATGGCGGGCCTGGCCCTCGAGCAGTGGATGGCCCTGGCGGAGCCCGACCGCCCCCGTTTCAGCGTCCACCCGGGCATCTCGGCGCTGCAGCTGGCGGCGGCCCGGGCCGGAGCCCCCCTGATGCACGACTTCTGCACCATCAGCCTCAGCGATCGACTCACCCCCTGGGAGGTGATCGAGCGCCGGCTGCGGGCCGCCGCGGCCGGCGATTTCGTGGTGGCGCTCTACAACCCCCGCTCCCGCGGCCGCGACTGGCAACTGGCCCGGGCCCAGGAGCTGCTGCTGGAGGGCCGGCCGGCCACCACCCCGGTGGTGCTGGCGCGGCAGCTGGGACGGGCGGAGGAGGCGGTGAGCCTGCACAGCCTGGGCAACCTGCCGGTGGAGCAGGTGGACATGCTCACCCTGGTGCTGGTGGGCAACAGCAGCAGCCGGGTGGACGGGGGGCGCATGGTCACCCCGCGGGGGTATCCCGGGGCTGAACTCAGCTGAAAGTCGGGATGACAGGATTCGAACCTGCGGCCCCTTCGTCCCGAACGAAGTGCGCTACCAAGCTGCGCTACATCCCGATGGGCGGAGTGTAGGCGATGGGGGTTCAGGCGCCTTCCTAGAGTTGACATCCCACGGATGCCCCCGGGCCCGCTCCCACCCTTGCTCAAACCCGACTGGCTGCGCGTGAAGGCTCCCCAGCGGGAACGCATCGGTGAGGTGGCCGACCTGCTGCTCGACCTCAAGCTCAACACGGTCTGCCAGGAGGCGAGCTGCCCCAACATCGGCGAGTGCTTCGCCGGCGGCACCGCCACTTTTTTGATCATGGGGCCGGGTTGCACCCGGGCCTGCCCCTACTGCGACATCGACTTCGACAAGAGCGTGCGGGCGCTCGACCCCACCGAACCGCAACGGCTCGGCGAAGCGGTGGCCCGCCTGGGGCTGCGCCATGTGGTGATCACCTCAGTGAACCGCGACGACCTCGAGGACGGCGGCGCCAGCCAGTTTGTGGCCTGCATCGCGCAGGTGCGCGAGCGCTCCCCCCTCACCACGATCGAACTGCTGATCCCGGATTTCTGCGGCAACTGGAGCGCCCTGGCCACCGTGATGGACGCCGCTCCCGATGTGCTCAACCACAACATCGAAACGGTGCCGCGGCTCTACCGCAAAGCCCGGCCCCAGGGGATCTACGAACGCTCCCTGGAGCTGCTGCTGCGGGTGCGTCAAGGCTGGCCGAAGGCCTACAGCAAATCGGGGTTGATGGTGGGCCTGGGGGAAACCGATGCCGAAGTGCTGTCGGTGTTGGCCGACCTACGGCAACACCAGGTCGACATCGTGACCATCGGCCAGTACCTCTCCCCGGGGCCGAAGCATCTGCCGGTGGATCGCTTCGTAACGCCCGAGCAGTTCGAGCGCTTCCGCCGCCACGGCGAAACGGAGCTGGGGTTCCTGCAGGTGGTGAGCTCACCGCTCACCCGCAGCAGCTACCACGCCGGCGAGGTGCAGCGGCTGATGGCCCAGCACCCCCGTTAGGGATCGAGCAGAAACTCCGCCTGCAGGGCCTGGGCCTCCGGGGCATCGCCGAGGCTGTCGATGCGGGCGTTCACCAGGCTCACCGGAGCATCAAGGCGGGCGCAGTGGTGCAGAAAGGCCACGGCCATCTGCCGGGCCATCAGCTGCTGCATCTGCTGGGCGAATTCGGGGGGCATGCGCTGGAGTGCGTCTGCCGAAACCCTATGGAGCGCCAACGGTGCTGCCACGGGGGCCAACCGAACCCGGCGGTGGGGCGAACCGCCCCGGCCGGGGGAGGCCCGAACCCCACGGGCGGCAAACCGGACAGGCCCGGCGGCGAGGGGCCTCAGGCGGCCACGGCCTGGCGCTCGGCGAGCCCCAGGTTGGCCTTTTCGCTGGGGGGCACCAGCAGGCGGAAACGGCCCTTCCAGCTGGGCCAGTCGGCCAGGATGGCGGCGGCCTTGCTGCTGCCGGTGGCCTGCAGGTGGGCCTCCAGCAGCGGCTTGAGCAGGGCCTCCTGCTCGGGGGTGGTGAGCCCGCAGACGGCCACGATCTCGGGGTTCACCCGCTCCGCCAGGCGGCCGTCCTCATCGAGCAGGAAGGCCACGCCGCCAGTCATGCCCGCGGCCAGGTTGCGGCCGGTGCTGCCCAGCACCACCACCACACCGCCGGTCATGTATTCGCAGCAGTGGTCGCCGGCCCCCTCCACCACGGTGCGGGCACCGCTGTTGCGCACGGCGAAGCGCTCTCCGGCGCGGCCCAGGGCGAACAGCTCGCCACCGGTGGCGCCGTAGAGGCAGGTGTTGCCGAGGATCACCTGGCTGCCGGGGTCATGGCCACCGGCGGGGGGTACCACGGTGATGCGGCCGCCATTGATGCCCTTGCCCACGTAGTCGTTGGCCTCCCCCACCAGGCGCACGTTCATGCCCTGCAGCACAAAGGCCCCGAAGCTCTGGCCTGCGGCCCCCTCAAAGGTGAGATCCAGCTGGCCGCGGAAGCCGGTGTTGCCGTGGCGGGCCGCCAGTTCACCGGCCAGGCGAGCACCAACGCTGCGGTCGGTGTTGACGATCGGCAGGGTGCGGGCCAGGTGGCCATGGCCCTCGAGGGCCGCCATCAGCTCGGCGTCGGCCAGCAGTTGATCCTCAAGGATCACGCCATTGCCATGGGCAGCGGTGTCGTGCCGCAGCCAGGCGCGGTCGGCCGCCGCCGGGATCGGATCCAGCAGGCAGGAGAGGTCGAGGGCCTGGGTTTTGGCCAACGGCACCGAACGGGCCTGCAGCAGTTCGGTGCGGCCGATCAGGTCTTCGAGGCGGGCCACGCCGAGCACGCTCAGCAGCTGACGCACCTCCTCCGCCACGAACAGGAAGAAGTTCACCACGTGCTCCGGCAGGCCGGTGAAGCGCTTGCGCAGGGCCTCTTTCTGGGTAGCCACCCCCACGGGGCAGTTATTCGTGTGGCAAACGCGGGCCATGATGCAGCCCTCGGCGATCATCGCGATCGACCCGAAGCCATACTCCTCGGCCCCCAGCAGGGCCGCGATGATCACATCCCAGCCGGTCTTGAGGCCGCCGTCGGCGCGGAGCAGCACCCGCTGGCGCAGGCCGTTCTCGAGCAGGGCGCGGTGCACCTCCGTGAGACCCAGTTCCCAGGGGCTGCCGGCGTGCTTGATCGAGCTCAGCGGGGAGGCCCCGGTGCCACCATCGTGGCCGGAGATCTGAATCACATCGGCGTTGGCCTTGGCCACGCCGGCGGCGATGGTGCCGATGCCGATCTCCGCCACCAGCTTCACGCTCACCTTGGCGGCGGGGTGCACCTGGTGCAGGTCGTGGATCAGCTGGGCCAGATCCTCGATCGAATAGATGTCGTGGTGCGGGGGCGGCGAGATCAGCGCCACGCCGGGCTTGCTGTTGCGCAGCCAGGCGATGTAGGGATCCACCTTGGGGCCGGGCAGCTGGCCGCCCTCACCGGGCTTGGCCCCCTGGGCCACCTTGATCTCCAGCTGCCGGCCACTGCGGAGGTATTCAGGCGTCACGCCGAAACGGCCGGAGGCGATCTGTTTGATGGCCGAGCAGGCGGTATCGCCGTTGCGCAACCCCTTGAGGGTGGGGAGGGTGGCGGAGTGGCCATCGCCATCCACATCCGTGAGCAGGCCGAAGCGGGCCGGATCCTCACCGCCCTCGCCGCTGTTGCTCTTGCCGCCGATGCGGTTCATGGCGATGGCCAGCACCTCATGGGCCTCCCGCGACAGGGCCCCGAGGCTCATGCCACCGGTGCAGAAGCGGCTGCAGATGCTCTCCACACTCTCCACCTGATCCAGGGGCAGAGGCGTGGCGGCGGGCTTGAGCTCCAGCAGGTCGCGCAGGGCGGTGACCGGCCGATGTTCCAGGAGGGTTTTGTAGGTGGAGAAGTGGTCGTAGCCCGGGCCCGCTTCCACGGCGGCATGCAGGGCCTTGGCCATCTCCGGGCTGTTGAGGTGGTACTCGCCACCGGTGCGGTATTGCACGAAGCCCATGAATTCGAGCTTGCTGCGATTGAGCTCCGGATAGGCCTTGGTGTGGAAGCTGAGGGTTTCGCTGGCCAGCTCCCGCAGGCTCAGGCCCGCCACCCGGCTGGTGGTGCCCTTGAACGCCACTTCGATCAGATCGGCGCCGATGCCGATGGCCTCGAAGATCTGGGCGCCGTGGTAGCTGGCCAGCAGCGAAATGCCGATCTTGGAGAGGATCTTGCGCAGGCCATCCTCCAGGGCCTTGCGCACGTTGGCCTGCACCACATCGGGGGTGAGGGCCGGCAGCTTGCCGCGCTCAATGTTGGTTTGCACCTTGGGCTGGGCCAGCCAGTGGCGCGCCGTTTCCCAGGTGAGCCAGGGGCAGACGGCGCTGGCGCCGTAGCCGATCAGGCAGGCCAGGTGATGGGTGCTCCAGCACTGGGCCGTCTCCACCACCAGGGAGGTCTGCAGCCGCAGGCCCAGGTTGAGCAGGTGGTGGTGCACCGCCCCCACCGCCAGCAGCGGCGGGATGTAGGTGGTGGTGGCATTGATGCCGCAGGGCTGACCCTGGCCGTCGGTGCGATCGGAGAGCACGAGGATCGGACTGCCGGCCCGCACGGCCGCCTCGGCGGCCCCCTTCAGGGCCGTCAACGCCGCCTCCAGCCCAGCGGGGCCAGCGGTGATCGGCATCAGGGTGGAGAGGGTGCTGCAGGCCAGGCCCTGCTGGGCCACGGCGGCCAGCTCCGCCTCGTTGAGGATCGGGCTGCTGAGGTGCAGCACCGATGCCGCCGCCGCCTCGGGGCGCAGCGGTGAGCGGCGCTGGCCCAGGTGCATCTCCAGGCTCATCACCAGCTTTTCCCGCAGCGGATCGATCGGCGGATTGGTGACCTGGGCAAACCGCTGCTTGAAGTAGTCGTACAGCAGGTGGGGCTTGTCGGAGAGCACCGCCAGGGGGATGTCATCCCCCATGCAGTAAGTGGGCTCCTTGGCGGCGCCGGCCATGTCCTCGATCACCAGATCGAAGTCCTCGGCGGTGAAGCCGTAGGCCGTCTGCAGCTGCAGCAACGCCAGATCGCCCAGCTGGCGCTCCTGGGCCCAGGGGCGGGCCCCCAGGCTGCGGCGGTGCTCGGCCAGCCACTGGCCGTAGGGATGGCGCTCAGCCACCTCCTGCTTCACCTCCCAGTTGCGCAGCAGGCGCCCCTGTTCAAGGTCCACCGCCAGCATCTGGCCGGGGCCGAGGCGCCCCTTCTCCACGATGCGGCTTTCCTCCAGCTCCACCACACCGGTTTCCGAGCCCATCACCACCACGCCGTCGTTGGTGATGCAGTAGCGGGCGGGGCGCAGGCCGTTGCGATCCAGGGTGGCCCCCACGCTGCGGCCATCGGCGAACACCAGCAGGGCCGGGCCATCCCAGGGTTCCTGGGTGCAGGCGGAGTACTCATAAAAGGCCTGGATGGCGGGCTTATCCGCCAGCTCGGGCTGGTCGCGGAAGGCCTCCGGCACCAGGGTCAGCAGGCTCTCGGTGATCGGCCGCCCGCTGCGCACCAGCAGCTCCAGGGTGGCGTCGAGGTTGGCGGAATCACTGAAGGCCGGGTTCACCACCGGCTTGAGATCGGAGGCGGCCTCACCCCACACCGCATCGAGCTCGGCTTCGGACGCACGGGCCCAGTTGAGGTTGCCCAGCAGGGTGTTGATCTCACCGTTGTGCCCCAGCAGCCGCATCGGCTGGGCCAGGGGCCAGCGGGGCAGGGTGTTGGTGCTGAAGCGGCGGTGGTACACCGCGAAGCTCACAGCAAACCGCGCGTCGCGCAGGTCGCCATAGAAGGCGGAGAGCACCTCCGAGCGCACCATGCCCTTGTAAACCACGGTGCGGCCGCTGAGGGAGGCGAAATAGAGATCGCCGGGGCCGGCACCCCACACCTCACGGGCCCGGTCGCCGCAGCGGCGGCGCAGGCGGAACAGCAACGCCTCCAGGGCATCACCGCTGCTGTCGGCCGCCAGCAGCCATTGCTCAATCACCGGCGCGGTGCCGCGGGCCAGGGGGCCCAGCACGGCGGGATCCACGGGCACCTCGCGCCAGCCCAGGCTGCGCAGACCCAGGCGCTCGGCCTCCTGATCACAGAAGCTGCGGGCCTGCTGGCGCCGCTCGGCATCGGCCGGCAGGAACACCATGCCGAGGCCACGGCTGGCGGCGCCATGACTGGCCGCCGCGGGCCACACCGCCTCCAGGAAGCTCCAGGGGATGCCGCAGAGCACGCCGGCGCCATCACCGGAATCGCCATCGCCACCGCAGCCGCCACGGTGCTCCATGCAGTCGAGGCCACGCAGGGCCTGCGTGAGCAACCAGTGGCTGGCCTCACCCTTCAGGCTCGCCAGAAAACCCACACCGCAGGCATCCTTCTCGCCAACCACAGCCGCGGGGGCCGGGGTGTCGCAGTGGGGCCATTCAGGGCGAGGGAACAGCGACATAACCCGGCGACTACCTGGAGTAAGAGGCCAGCGCGATAACGAAGCGTCCCTCTGGCCTGGCGGTGCAGCGGCCCCAGCGGCTGGCTCAGCCGTTGGGCGCAAGCAGGGTGCACAGGGTGATGGCCGATCTCGCCCGGCCGCAAGGCCGCGCTGGCAAAGGTCGATCCTAAAAGCAGGCCCGGCCATCCCGCCCCGGGGAACGCCGCTACCGTGGCCGCACCTGTGGTGGCGCACCCATGGCACCCCTGCCAGCGCTGGTGGCGCTGCTGCCCGGGATCCCACTGCTGCCGCCCCCAGCCCTGGAGCCCGGGCCGCCGGCGGCCCGCAGCCAGCCGGGCGGCCAGCCCCTGCCCCAAGGCCGCGCCCAGGGGGAGTGGCTGGAGATCAACGGCTGGCGCCAACGGGCCCGCTGGCGCCTCGAAGGCGGGGAGCTGTGGCTGCCGCTGGAGGTGCTGGACGGCCAGCTGGGGGTGAGCCGCAGCCCCGCCGGCGCCGATGGGCTGGAGCTGGAATGGTTCGGCGTGCGGGTGCTGGTGCCGCCGGGCCAGCAGCGCAGCCTCGACGACGAAGTGGCGGTGCCCACCACCCGGCTGCTGCGGGCCCTGGGGGTGTCGATCGCCCACCGGCAGGGCACCCTGCAACTGGCGCTGCCCGCGGCTGAGCTGTTGGCCATCCGCAGCCGTGACCAGGGCCTGGGGCTCCGGCGTGTGGTGCTCGACCTGGCGGCCCCGGCCCTGGTGCGCAGCGGCGATGGCCGCCTGCAGCTGGCGATCCGCACCAACGCCGAGCAGCTGCGGCAGCTGCGCGACCTGGGGCTCGACCCCAGCGACAGCAACGGCTGGCTGAATCTGCGGGCCGGCGAAGCCCGCCGCCTGAGCCTGGCCTCCCCCTGGCGGCTGGTGCTCGACCAGCCGCTGGACACGGCGCCGAAGGCCGCCGAACCCCCACGCCCCCAGCGGGATCCACGGCTGGTGGCCCTGCAGGCGCAGGGCCTGCAGCTGCAGCGCCAGATTGTGCGCAGCGGCGACCAACAGCTGCTGATCAACAGCGTGCAGCTCGATCCGCGCCAGGTGCCGCTGGAGCTGCGCCCCCTGCAGCGCCCCTCGGGCATGCAGGGGCTGAGCAGCCTGCCCCAGCTGGCCCGGCAGGGGCAGGCCCTGATCGCCATCAACGGCGGCTACTTCAACCGCGTCAACCGGCTGCCCCTGGGGGCCGTGCGCCACCAGGGGCGCTGGCTCTCCGGCCCGATCCTCAACCGCGGCGCCATGGGCTGGGCGCCAGGGGAGCTGCCCCGGTTCGATCGGCTCAGCCTCGAGGAGAGCGTGGAGGACAGCCAGGGCCAACGCTGGCCGATCGGCAGTGTGAACAGCGGCTATGTGCAGAAGGGCCTGGCCCGCTACACCGCCGACTGGGGGCCCAGCTACCAGCCGATCACCGGCACCGAAATGGGGGTGCTGGTGCGGGGCGGCCGGGTGGAGCAGCGCTATGAACTCGGGGAGCTCGGCGGCGGCGTGCCCCTGGTGGCCGGCGACCTGTTGATCGTGGCCCGCGGGGGCAGCAGCGTGCCCTGGCAGCCGGGGGAGGGGTTGAGTCTGCGCAGCCGTGCCAGCAGCCCCCTGGGGCTCAAGCCCCACGTGATGGGCGGCGGGCCGCTGCTGCTGCAGGACGGACGCGTGGTGCTCCATGGCAGCGCCGAGGGGTTCACCCCGGGGTTCCTGCAGCAGGCGGCCCCGCGCACGGTGGTGGGCAGCGACGGGCGCCAGCTGTGGCTGATCACCATCCAGGGGGTGAACGGGCCTGGGCCCACCCTGTGGGACACCGCGCAACTGCTGCGCCAGCAGGGGCTGGTGGATGCCCTCAACCTCGATGGCGGCAGTTCCACCGGCCTGGTGGTGGCGGATGTGCAGACGGTGATGGGCCGCGGTGTGGCGGCGGCGGTGCACAACGGCCTGGGGCTGGTGCCGCGCCCACAGCGCCCCTGACCCAGCCCTGACAAACTGACCCGCACGATCCCTTCCCCGCGATGCCCAAGGGCCATGGCCTGCAACTGACGGCCGCCGCCGCCGCCGAATTGGGCCGACAGGCCGCGGTGGCGGGAACCCCCGGGATGATGCACCTTGATCTGGTGGATGGGCAGTGCGAGCGCTGGGTGATCCGCATCCGTCCCGGACGGCTGGCCGGTGAACCGGTGGCCCGCGCCGACGGCATCACCCTGTTTGCTCCGGCCGATCAGAGCGAGCGGCTGACGGCCCTGGAGCTGGACTACCGGGGCGACCTCAGCGGCGGCGGCTTCCTGATCCGCAGCCCCCAGCCGTTGCGCATCTGCGCCTGTGGGGCTTCCTTCAGCCCCACCCCTGAACCCATGGCCGAAGGGGTGCCGGCGACAAAGTAATGTGGCGGATTGTCGAAAACGGTCGGCCCGCCGACCTGCTTGGCCCTGGGCCATGCTGCGACGACTCTCGAAACCCATCGGCCCTCGATGCCCACGATTCAGCAGCTGATCCGCAGCGAGCGGCAGCGCCTTACCCGCAAGACCAAGTCGCCCGCCCTGCGCGCCTGCCCTGAGCGCCGTGGTGTCTGCACCCGCGTGTACACCTCCACCCCCAAGAAGCCGAACTCGGCTCTGCGCAAGGTGGCCCGTGTGCGCCTGACCTCCGGTTTCGAAGTGACGGCCTACATCCCCGGCATCGGCCACAACCTCCAGGAGCACTCCGTGGTGATGATCCGCGGCGGCCGTGTGAAGGATCTGCCCGGTGTCCGCTACCACATCATTCGCGGCACGCTCGATACCGCCGGTGTGAAGGATCGCCGCCAGTCGCGCTCCAAGTACGGCGCCAAGACCCCGAAGGATTGATCCGCTGATCCCCCCTCTTTCTTCCTGACACCCGAACTCCAGGTTTATGTCCCGCCGCAATGCCGCTGAGAAGCGCCCGGTTCTGCCGGATCCCCAGTTCAACAGCCGTCTGGCCTCGATGATCGTGGCCCGGCTGATGAAGCACGGCAAGAAGTCCACCGCCCAGCGGATCCTGTCGGATGCCTTCTCGCTGATCGGTGACCGCACCGGTGCGGACCCCCTGGAAGTGTTCGAAACCGCCGTCAAGAACGCCACCCCCCTGGTGGAAGTGCGTGCCCGCCGCGTGGGCGGCGCCACCTACCAGGTGCCCATGGAGGTGCGTCAGGAGCGCGGCACCGCCATGGCCCTGCGCTGGCTGGTGAATTTCTCCCGCGCCCGCAACGGCCGCAGCATGGCCCAGAAGCTGGCCGGTGAACTGATGGATGCCGCCAACGAGGCCGGCAGCGCCGTTCGCAAGCGGGAAGAGACCCACAAGATGGCCGAGGCCAACAAGGCCTTCGCCCACTACCGCTACTGAGGCGGTTGATCGGGGCCCTGGGCGGGGCCCCGCTGCAGCACGGGTCGGCCAAGACCGACTTGTAGAGTAACGCCCGCTTTTTTGTTGATTACACCCTTCGGAGACCTGCCCCGTGGCTCGCGCCTATCCCCTAGAACGCGTCAGAAATATCGGTATCGCTGCTCACATTGATGCCGGTAAAACCACCACCACGGAACGGATCCTGTTCTATTCCGGTGTGGTGCACAAGATCGGCGAGGTGCACGACGGCGCCGCCGTGACCGACTGGATGGCCCAGGAGCGTGAGCGGGGCATCACCATCACCGCGGCCGCCATCTCCACCAGCTGGCGCGATCACCGCATCAACATCATCGATACCCCCGGCCACGTGGACTTCACCATTGAGGTGGAGCGCTCCATGCGTGTGCTCGATGGCGTGATCGCCGTGTTCTGTGCCGTGGGCGGCGTGCAGCCCCAGTCGGAAACCGTGTGGCGCCAGGCGGACCGCTACAACGTGCCGCGCATGGTGTTCGTCAACAAGATGGACCGCACCGGCGCCGACTTCCTGAAGGTCTACGGCCAGATCAAGGATCGCCTCAAGGCCAACGCCGCCCCGATCCAACTGCCGATCGGCGCCGAGGGTGAGCTCAGCGGCATCATCGACCTGGTGAAAAACCGCGCCTTCATCTACAAGGATGAGCTCGGCAAGGACATCGAGGAGACCGACATTCCGGCCTCCATGGCCGATGAGGCCGCCGAATGGCGCGCCAAGCTGATGGAAACCATCGCCGAAACCGATGAGGAGCTGATTGAGCAGTTCCTCGACACCGGCGAACTCACCGAAGAACAGCTGCGCAAGGGCATCCGCGAAGGCGTGCTGAAGCACGGCCTGGTGCCGATGCTGTGCGGCTCCGCCTTCAAGAACAAGGGTGTGCAGCTGCTGCTGGATGCGGTGGTGGACTACCTGCCCGCTCCGGTGGATGTGCCCCCGATTCAGGGTCTGCTGCCGGACGGCACCGAAGCGGTGCGCCCAGCCGACGACAACGCCCCCTTCAGCGCCCTGGCGTTCAAGGTGATGGCCGACCCCTTCGGCAAGCTCACCTTCGTGCGCATCTACTCCGGTGTGCTGCAGAAGGGCAGCTATGTGCTCAACTCCACCAAGGACAAGAAGGAGCGCATCTCCCGTCTGATCGTGCTCAAGGCCGACGACCGCGAAGAGGTGGACGAACTGCGGGCCGGCGACCTCGGCGCCGTGCTGGGCCTGAAGGACACCACCACGGGCGACACCCTCTGCGTGGATGCCGACCCGATCATCCTGGAATCGCTCTACATCCCCGAGCCCGTGATCTCGGTGGCCGTGGAGCCCAAAACCAAGGGCGACATGGAGAAACTCTCCAAGGCGCTGCAATCGCTGTCTGAAGAAGATCCCACCTTCCGGGTTCGCACGGATCCGGAAACCAGCCAAACCGTGATCGCCGGCATGGGCGAACTCCACCTGGAAATCCTGGTGGACCGCATGCTGCGGGAGTTCAAGGTGGAAGCCAACATCGGCGCACCTCAGGTGTCCTATCGCGAAACCATTCGCGGCAGCGCCAAGGGTGAGGGCAAATTCGCCCGTCAGACCGGTGGCAAGGGCCAATACGGCCATGTGGTGATCGAAATGGAGCCCGGCGAGCCGGGTTCAGGGTTCGAATTCGTCAACAAGATTGTTGGCGGTGTCGTGCCCAAGGAGTACATCGGACCGGCGGAAGCCGGCATGAAAGAAACCTGCCAATCCGGTGTGATTGCAGGGTTCCCCATGATCGATGTCAGGGTCACCATGGTGGACGGGTCCTACCATGATGTGGACTCCTCGGAGATGGCGTTCAAGATCGCCGGCTCCATGGCCTTCAAAGACGGCGTCAAGAAGTGCAACCCTGTGCTGCTTGAGCCGATGATGAAGGTGGAGGTCGAGGTGCCCGAGGATTACCTCGGATCCATCATCGGCGACCTCTCCTCCCGGCGCGGCCAGGTTGAGGGTCAGTCCGTCGAAGACGGACAATCCAAGGTCCAATCCAAGGTCCCTCTGGCCGAGATGTTCGGCTACGCCACCCAGCTCCGATCCATGACCCAGGGTCGGGGTATCTTCTCGATGGAATTCAGCCATTACGAGGAAGTTCCTCGCAATGTGGCAGAAGCCATCATTTCAAAGAATCAGGGTAATTCCTGATCTTTAACGCAGTACCACTTACCCACCCGATTCTTTTTCATCATGGCTCGCGAGAAGTTCGAAAGGAACAAACCCCACGTCAACATCGGCACCATTGGCCACGTTGACCACGGCAAAACCACCCTCACCGCCGCCATCACCAACGTGCTGGCCAAGAAGGGTATGGCCAAGGCCCAGGCCTATGACCAGATCGATGGTGCCCCTGAGGAGCGCGAGCGCGGCATCACCATCAACACCGCCCACGTTGAGTACGAGACCGATGGTCGTCACTACGCCCACGTGGACTGCCCGGGTCACGCCGACTACGTGAAGAACATGATCACCGGTGCCGCCCAGATGGACGGCGCCATCCTGGTGGTGGCCGCCACCGACGGCCCCATGGCCCAAACCAAGGAGCACATCCTCCTGGCCAAGCAGGTGGGCGTGCCCGCCCTGGTGGTCGCCCTCAACAAGTGCGACATGGTGGACGACGAGGAGATCCTCGAGCTGGTGGAATTGGAAGTGCGCGAGCTGCTGAGCAGCTACGACTTCCCCGGCGACGACATCCCCGTGGTGAAGGTGTCCGGCCTCAAGGCCCTCGAGGGTGACTCCGAGTGGGAAGGCAAGATCGCTGAGCTGATGGAAGCCGTGGACGCCGGCATCCCCGAGCCCGAGCGCGAAATCGACAAGCCCTTCCTGATGGCTGTTGAGGACGTGTTCTCGATCACCGGTCGCGGCACCGTGGCCACCGGCCGCATCGAGCGCGGAAAGGTGAAGGTGGGCGAAACCGTGCAGATCGTGGGCATCAAGGACGTCCGCGAAACCACCGTCACCGGTGTGGAAATGTTCCGCAAGCTGCTCGACGAGGGCATGGCCGGCGACAACGTGGGTCTGCTGCTGCGTGGCGTGCAGAAGGAAGACATCGAGCGCGGCATGGTGCTGGTGAAGCCCAACTCCATCAAGCCCCACACCAAGTTCGAGGGTGAGGTGTACGTGCTGAAGAAGGAAGAAGGTGGCCGCCACACCCCCTTCTTCGCTGGCTACCGCCCGCAGTTCTACATCCGCACCACCGACGTGACCGGTCAGATCACCGCGTTCACCGCCGACGACGGCTCCAACGTGGAAATGGTGATGCCGGGCGACCGCATCAAGATGACCGGTGAGCTGATCTGCCCCGTGGCCATCGAGCAGGGCATGCGCTTCGCCATCCGCGAAGGCGGCCGCACCATCGGTGCCGGCGTGGTCTCCAAGATCATCGAGTGATCCTGAAGCGGCTTCGGCCGTGATCTAGGTTCAAGGGGTGAGGGGGCAACCCTTCACCCCAACCGCACCTCGACAATCCAGCTGCTCCAGGCTTCCGCAGCAGTGCTGCAGGACAGCCCGATCCCTGTTCCATTCCCCTGCCATGTCCACCGCCATCGCCCAGCAGAAGATCCGCATCCGCCTGAAGGCGTTTGACCGCCGCATGCTGGATCTCTCCTGCGAAAAAATCATCGAAACGGCCGACCACACCGCTGCCACCGCAATCGGCCCGATCCCCCTGCCCACCAAGCGCAAGATCTATTGCGTGCTGCGCTCGCCCCACGTGGACAAGGACTCCCGCGAGCACTTCGAGACCCGCACCCACCGCCGGATCATCGACATCTACAGCCCCTCGGCCAAAACGATCGACGCCCTGATGAAGCTCGATCTGCCCAGTGGTGTGGACATCGAGGTGAAGCTCTGATCTTCGGATCAGGGATCCCTTCAGCCAACCCCGCCCGAACCGGGTGCTTCCGCAGCTGGATGCCCCAAACCCCCTGGCCCGCCTTCACCGGCGGGCTTTGTTGTGGGCGCGGCCAGCCCTGGCCATGCCTAGGATTTCGCAACTCCAACCCTCAGCCGGACCTCGACGACGTGACCCAACTGGCTGTGCGCGAACTGCCGCTGTTCCCGCTGCCGGATGTGGTGCTGTTCCCCCAGGAGGTGCTGCCGCTGCACATCTTTGAGCCGCGCTACCGGATGATGCTGCGCACGGTGCTGGACAGCGACCGGCGCTTCGGTGTGGTGCGCTGGGATCCCCAGGAGGGGGCCATGGCGGAGGTGGGCTGCTGCGCGGAGATTCTCCAGTGCCAGACCCAGAACGACGACCGCAGCAACATCGTGACCCTCGGCCAGCAGCGCTTTCGCCTGCTGGAGGTGGTGCGGGAGGCCCCCTTCAAGGTGGGGCTGGTGAGCTGGATTGAAGACGACCAACCCGACAACCACGACGCCCTCAGCCAACTGGCCTCCGAGGTGACCAGCGCCCTGCGGGATGTGGTGGAACTCACCGGCAAATTGATGGGCAAGCCCACCTCCCTGCCCAACGACCTGCCCGATCTGCCGCGGGAGCTCTCCTTCTGGATCGGCTCCCACCTGGGGGGCCCGGTGGCCGACCAGCAGCAGGCGCTGCTGGAGATCACCGACACCCACGAACGGCTGCAGCAGGAGTTCGAGCTGCTGGATGAAACCCGCCGCCAGCTGGCGGCCCGCACCGTGCTGCAGGACACGCTCCGCGACCTCCACGGCGACGATGACGGCGAGCCCAACGCCGAGGCCGAAGACGGCGGGGAGCGCTGAGGCCGTGCTCTCCACCCTGTGGCTGATCGCCCTGCTGGTCGGGGTTGGGCTGGTGGCTGGGCTGCTGCTCTGGGCCCGCCGCGACCGGGCCTTCGCCAGCACCGCCAGCGTGGCCGAGGCCTACGACCGCTGGACCGATGACCAGCTGCTGGAGCGGCTCTGGGGGGAGCACGTGCACCTGGGGCACTACGGCGAGCCGCCGCGGCGCCGGGATTTTCGCCGGGCCAAGGTGGACTTCGTGCACGAACTGGTGCGCTGGAGTGGGCTGGATCAGTTGCCCCCCGGCAGCCGCGTGCTCGATGTGGGCTGCGGCATCGGCGGCAGCGCCCGGATCCTGGCCCGCGATTACGGCTTTGAGGTGCTGGCCATCAGCATCAGCCCCGGCCAGATCGAACGGGCCCGGCAGCTCACCCCCGCCGGCCTGCCCTGCCGCTTTGCGGTGATGGATGCCCTGGCCCTCGAGCTGCCCGATGCCAGCTTCGATGCGGTGTGGACCGTGGAAGCCGGCCCCCACATGCCCGACAAACAGCGCTTTGCCGATGAGCTGCTGCGGGTGCTCAAACCGGGGGGCCTGCTGGCGGTGGCGGATTGGAACCGGCGTGATCCGGCCGTTCAACCGCTTTCGGCCCTGGAGCGCGCCGTGATGCACCAGCTGCTGGTGCAGTGGGCCCACCCGGAATTCGCCAGCATTCCCGGCTTCCGCCGCAACCTGGAGACCAGCCCCTGGGCCACCGGCCTGCGGGTGGACACGGCCGATTGGAGCCGCGCCACCCTGCCCTCCTGGATCGATTCCATCCTCGAGGGGGCGCGGCGTCCGCTGGCGGTGCTGGGGTTGGGGCCCCGGGCCGTGCTGCTGGGGCTGCGGGAGACCCCCACCCTGCTGCTGATGCACTGGGGCTTCGCCACCGGGATGATGCAATTCGGCGTGTTTCGAGCCCGCAAACCGGCCGCAACCGCCGCGGCCTGAAGTCTCAGGGCGTCTCGAGCTGGGTGATGGGATAGGCCCCGAACACCGCCAGGTGCTCGCACAGGGGCTCCAGCTCCCGCAGGGCCTGGTGCAGCGGCTCAGGGCCCAGGGGAAGCTCCAGGTCCACAAAAAAGATGTATTCACCCATCTCACGCTTGGAGGGGCGCGATTCGATGCGGCTCATGTTCAGCGCCAGCTGGGCGAAACAGCCGAGGGCCTGCAGCAGGGCCCCGGGCTGGTTGTTGTGCAGCGAGAAGGCCAGGCTGGCCAGGGGCCCCTCGAGGCTGCGCTCACCACGGCGCAGCAGCAGAAAGCGGGTGCAATTGCCCGGCACGTCGTTGATCGGATAGGCCAGCACCTCCAGGCCGTGTTCCTGGGCCGCCTGCCGCGAGGCGATGGCGGCGCGGAAACGGCTGCCGGCCACCATGCGGGCGGCCTCGGCGGTGGAGCTGGTGGGCAGCTGCAGGGCGGCCGGCACCTGATCGGCCAGCCACTGGCTGCACTGGGCCAGGGCCTGGGGGTGGGAGAGCACCTCACTGATGCCATCCATCGGCCCACTGCCCAGCAGCGCATGGCGGATCGGCAGCACCACCGCCCGGGCCACCCGCAGCTCGGGATGCTCCCAGAGGGCATCGAGGCAGGCGGTGACACCCCCCTCCACGGAGTTCTCCACCGGCACCACCGCCGCATCGCAGTGGCCGTCGGCCAGGGCCTTCACCACCGCACGGATGCCCATCTGGGGCACCAGCTCCGGCTCGGGGATCTGCTCAAGGGCCGCCAGCCGCTGGGCCGCCTGTTCGCCATAGGTGCCCACCGGGCCGAGGAAGGCGATGCGCATGGGGCAGAACAGGCCGTGCTGCTTAGGATCATGCCGCCCCGGCTGCCCCCCGATGCCCCTGGCCTTCAGCGCCTGCCAAGGGTTGCAGCTGCCGGTGAAGCGCCATGCCGAACGCCTGGGCGCCTACCTCGATGACGAGGAGCGGGTGATCGGCGCCCTGCTGGAGCCCCAGCAGCTCAGTGGCCTCGGGGATGGGCGCTACCGCTACACGGTGACGCGCCTGCAGGTGTTCCAGCTGCAGATCCAGCCCGTGGTGGATCTGGTGGCCCGCCGCAGCCCCAACCGCATTGAGCTGGAGGCGGTGGATTGCGCCCTGGAGGGCCTGGGACTGGTGGACGATTTCCAGCTGACGCTGCACTCGTGGTTGGAGGCGGATGCCGACGGCCTGCACGGGGAAGCCACCCTGGCGGTGAGCGTGAGCCAGCCCAGCCTGCTGAAGCTGATCCCGGTGGGGGTGCTGGAAGCCACCGGCCGCTCCCTGCTGGCGGGGATCCTGCTGGGCATCAAAACCCGGGTGGGCCAGCAGCTGCTGGAGGATTTCGAGCAATGGCGGCAGCTCAGCCCCCCGGACTGAGCTCAGGCGGCAAGCAACGGCGGCGGCAGCACCTTGCCCAGGAAAGATCGACGGTGCAGGGCCGTGGGCCCCAGCTCCAGCAGGGCCGCACGGTGTTGGGCGGTGCCATAGCCGGCGTGGCGCTCCAGGCCATAGCCCCCATGGCGGGCCGCCAGCCGTTGGATCAAGGCATCGCGAGCCTGCTTGGCCAGCACGCTGGCGGCCGCAATCTCCAGGCAGTGGCTGTCGCCGCGCACCACGGTCTGCTGCGGACCGGGCCACAGCCGCAGGGGCAGCACCCCATCCACCAGCACCAGCTGGGGGGCCGGGGCCGGCAGGCGCTGCAGGGCCCGCAGCATGGCCCGCTCGGTGGCGCTGCGGATGCCCACCGCATCGATCTCCCGGGCCGAGGCCTGCCCCAGGGCCCAGGC
>VGQL01000019.1 GCA_016882415.1 Cyanobacteria bacterium M_DeepCast_200m_mx_001 | reverse complement strand
CATCGGTGGCCACATCTGGCTGGGTCTGACCCTGATCTTCGGTGGCATCTGGCACGTGGTGACCAAGCCCTTCGGCTGGGTGCGCCGCGCCTTCATCTGGAACGGTGAGGCCTACCTGAGCTACAGCTTGGGCGCCCTGAGCTTCATGAGCTTCATCGCCTCGGCCTACATCTGGTTCAACAACACCGCCTATCCCTCGGAGTTCTACGGCCCCACCAACGCCGAAGCCTCCCAGGCCCAGAGCTTCACCTTCCTGGTGCGCGACCAACGCCTCGGCGCCAACATCGGCTCCGCCATGGGTCCCACCGGTCTGGGTAAGTACCTGATGCGCTCCCCCACCGGCGAGATCATCTTCGGTGGTGAGACCATGCGCTTCTGGGATTTCCGCGGCCCCTGGCTGGAGCCCCTGCGTGGCCCCAACGGCCTGAGCCTCGACAAGCTCCAGAACGACATTCAGCCCTGGCAAGTGCGCCGCGCGGCTGAATACATGACCCACGCCCCGAACGCGTCTCTGAACTCGGTGGGCGGGATCATCACCGAGCCCAACTCGGTGAACTTCGTGAACCTGCGCCAGTGGCTGGCCGCGACCCAGTTCGTGCTCGCCTTCTTCTTCCTGGTGGGTCACCTCTGGCACGCTGGCCGCGCCCGCGCCGCCGCCGCCGGTTTCGAGAAGGGCATCGACCGCAAGGCCGAGCCCGTGCTGGCCATGCCAGACCTCGACTGATCCGCTCCTGTCAGCGGACGCTCCTCAGCCCCCGCCCTCCGGCGGGGGCTTTTTTGTGGCGCAACGGCCAGATGCTCAGCGCGGGGCGCCGTTGTACTCCAGCTTCACCACCTGGGTGCCGGCGGGGTTGATCAGGATCCGGGTCTGCACGGTGGCGCGCTGGCCGTTCACCTCCCAGCCCGGAGGGCCCCCGAGGAAATCGAAGTGGTAGCCCTGGCCATCCGACTTCACCATGCAGGCGCCGCCGCCCTTCTGATGCATGCAGTTGGCGGTGAAATAGCGGGTGAGGCCCCCGTTGATGCGCTCCGCCTGCATGCGGGCGAGGTTGGCGGCCCGCACCTGGCCGATGGGCATCTCCGCCAGGGCCGGCCAGGCCAGGCCAAGGCCGGCGGCGGCCAACAGCAGCGGGGCCAGTCGCGTGGGGCGAGACAACACAGAACGCAGCATGGGCAGCGGATCACTGCCCTGCTGGTAGCCATCAGGGCAAGGGATGGCAAGCCGGATCCGCCAACCAACGGCGCAACAGCGGCAGGCTGAGGCCGATCACGTTGGAGACGCAGCCTTCGATGCGCTCCACCAGGGCACCGCCGCGGCCCTCCAGGGCAAAGCCACCGGCACACTGCAGGGGTTCACCGGTGGCCACATAGGCCTCCATCTCGGCCTCAGCGAGCGGCGCGAACTGCACCCGGGTGGTGACGGTGGCCAGCCGCTCGCCGCCGCCCGCCACCGCGAGCAGGGCATGGCCGGTGTGCAGGAGGCCCCATCCCCCGGCCATCCGCCGCCAACGGGCCATGGCCTGGGCGGCATCCCGCGGTTTGCCGAACACCTCCCCCTCAAACACGAACACCGAATCGCACCCCAACACGGCGCTCCATCGGCCGTCCCGTTCAGCGCTGGGGAGTTGATCCAGCACCGCTTGCGCCTTGACCCGGGCCAGCCGCTGCACCAGCTGGGCAGGATCCGGGTGCTGGATCGCCGCCTCATCCACCCCACTCACCCGCACCCCATGGGGAATCGCCGCCTGCTCCAGCAGACGACGGCGGGCCGGTGAGGCGGAGGCCAGGAGCAGCACGGCGGTGGGGCACAGCTGGGCAAGACAATGGCAGCGGAAGCAGCCCCCGCGTGACCAGCCCCGCCCCGAGCCAGCAGGACCAACGGGCCCTTGCCCGGGCGCGGCGGGCACTGCGCTGCCTGCCGTTTCGCTTGGCGCTCTACCAGGAGTTGGGTCACACGGCCCTGAGCAGCACCCAACTGGCGGCCCGCAGCGACTGGCCGCGGCTCAGTCGGCGGAGGCTGCAGGCCCAGCGCACCGAAGACCACCTGATCTGGCTGATCCACCTGGGGGTGCTGCGGCGCGAGGTGGATGGCCAGGGGCTCACCGAACGGGTGCGGCTCACCCCCCTGGGCCGGGAGGTGCTCAGCCCCTGGAGCCACGAGATCCCGGCCGCTTCACCGCTGACGCGGCTGCGCCACGGGCTGCAGCGCCACTGGCCGCGGCTGTGAGTCAGCAGCCATGAACCGTGCTTTCACCGATGGAGCCGGCGCGGTTCGCAGCCAGCTTCGTGAACAGAACAGCTGGTGGTGGTTGAAGGTTCGGGAGGTGATCCGGCGCTTGCTGGCGGAGGGCTGGTTCCTGGTGGCCATCCGCGGGAGCCATCGCCAGTTCAAGCACCCGAGCCGTCCGGGTCGCGTTACGGTTGCGGGACAGCCCAGCGACACCCTCGCCCCCGGCACCCTCAAGAGCATCACCAGGCAGTCGGGAGTTTCCTTGCCATGAGCCAGGCCTACGCCGTTGTGATCGAGCCAGCAGGGGACAACTTCAGCGCCTACGTGCCGGATCTGCCGGGATGCGTGGCGGCGGCTGCCACCCGTGAGGCCGTTCTGGCGGAGATTGAAGCCGCCATTGCCTTGCATTTGCAGGGGCTGGCGGCGGATGCCTGCCCGCCACCTCAGGCCCACACCTCCGTGGCCACCGTGGTGGCGTGAGGCGGCCGTTGCTGTGAGCCAAGCCCGCCGCTGATGGGGTCAACCGGGCCCACCCCCCTGATGGTGCTGGGCACCAGCAGCGGTGCCGGCAAGTCGCTGATGACAGCCGCCCTCTGCCGGGTGCTGCGGCGCCGTGGCGAAACGCCGCTGCCCTTCAAGGGGCAGAACATGAGCAACAACGCCTGGGTGGATCAGGCGGGAGGTGAGATGGCCTACTCCCAGGCGCTGCAGGCCTGGGCGGCGGGGCTGGAGCCGCAGTGCGCCATGAACCCGGTGCTGCTCAAGCCCCAGGGCGACTCCACCAGCGAGGTGATCCACCTGGGGCGCTCCGTGGGCAACTGCAGGGCCGAGCACTACTACCGCGACTGGTTCCGGCCGGGCTGGGCCGCGATCCGCCAGGGCCTGGGTGAGCTGCAAGCGGCAGACCCCGGCGGACGGCTGGTGCTGGAGGGGGCCGGCAGCCCGGTGGAGGTGAACCTGCAGCCGCGCGATCTCACCAACCTGCGGCTGGCGCAATACCTCCGCGCCCGCTGCATCCTGGTGGCGGACATCGAGCGCGGCGGTGTGTTCGCCCAGCTGGTGGGCACCCTGGCGTTGCTGCGGCCGGTGGAGCGGCCGCTGATCCGCGGGCTGTTGATCAACCGCTTTCGCGGCCGGCGCGAGCTCTTCGATGAGGGCCGCCGCTGGCTGGAGGCCCACACGGGCATTCCGGTGCTGGGGGTGATGCCCTGGCTGGATGAACTGTTCCCGCCGGAAGACTCCCTCGATCTGCTGGAGCGCCGCGGCCGCAAGCGGGGCGCCGAGCTGGAGATCGCCGTGCTGCGGTTGCCCTCCCTGAGCAACTTCTCCGACCTCGACCCCCTGGAGGCCGAACCCAGCGTGCAACTGCGCTGGCTGGCGCCGGGGGAGGAGCTCGGTCAACCGGATGCGGTGGTGGTGCCCGGCAGCAAACAGACCCTGCGGGATCTGGAGGCGCTGCAGCGCAGCGGCCTGGGGGAGGCCCTGCGGGGTTATGCCCACGGCGGCGGCCATGTGTTCGGCATCTGCGGGGGGCTGCAGCTGCTGGGCCGGGAACTGCACGACCCCGACGGACTGGAGGGGGATGCCGGCGCCGTTGTGCCCGGGATGGGGTTGTTGCCGCTGCGCACCGCCTTCGGCCTGGGCAAGGCGCTGCGCCAACGCCGCAGTGCAGCCCTATGGCCCGAGGCGAGCGGGCAAGCGGTGGAGCTGGAGGGCTTTGAACTGCACCGGGGACAGACCACGGCCCTGGAGCCCTGCCAACCCCTCTGCGGCGATGGGGAGCTGGGCTGGGTGCAGGCCAGCGGTGAACGGGGCGGGCTGGTGGCCGGCACCTATCTGCACGGGGTGTTCGAGAGCGGCCCCTGGCGCCGCCGCTGGCTGAATCGGCTGCGGGAACGGCGCGGGTTGCCCAGCCTCAGCGAACGGCAACCACACCACAGCCGTCAGCGGGAGGCCCTGCTGGATCGGCTCGCCGATGCCTTTGAACAGCACGTCAACCTGGAGCCGTTGCTGAGGGAGCCATGAGCACGGTTGTGATCCACTGGCCGAACGGCTGCCGCAGCACCGCCGCCAGCGGCAGCGATTGGCTGCAGGCGGCCCAAGCGGCGGGCTTCAGCATCCCCACCGGCTGCCTGGGGGGCAGTTGCGGTGCCTGCGAGATCGATGTGAACGGTCAGACGGTGCGGGCCTGCATCGCCACGGTGCCCGCCAGCCGCAGCGGTGAGCTCCGCGTCGAGCTGAGCGTTGATCCCAGCTGGTGAATCAGCGGGTGGCCGGCGGCACGGATCCGTTCACGTTCATGGCCGCCGCCTGCAGGCAGGCCGGCAGGAACACCAACCAGCTCAGCACCGAACGGCACTGCTGCGGGTTGGTGCAGGGCAGGGAGGAACAGCGGGCCACCCCCACGCCGCCGAGCTCCACCACGAAGTCCGTCGGCAGCTGCCGCAGGATGCCCATCACCGACAGGGTGCCGCCCTGGGCATCGCGCAAGATGGCGGCCCGCAGGCCCTCCACCCGCAGGTCGCGGCGCTGGGATTTCAACGGCCGGAAGGCGCGGGTCTGCTGCTGCAGAAACGCCACACCGGCGGGGGAATACAGGAACCGGGCCAGGGGCACCAGCTCCACGCCATAGGGCTTGGCCAGGGCCACCCGCAACTGATCCTCCGGCCAGCCGGAGCGGGTCACCAGTTGCCGCAGCCGCTGGTCGGCGAAGGTGCCGTCGGCGATGAACTGCTCCAGGGCGGCGTAGGGAATGGTCCACAGCTCGGCCCCGTCCTCGAGGCGCAGGGTCTGGGGCGGGATCGGTTGTGGCGCCGCCAGCCCAGCCGGAGCCCCCAATAGGGCTGGCAACAGGGCCAGAACCGCAAGGCGCCGCCTCATTGGTTGAGCTTGAGCACCGCCATGAAGGCCTCCTGGGGCACCTCCACCTTGCCCATCGCCTTCATGCGTTTCTTGCCCTTGGCCTGCTTCTGCAACAGCTTCTTCTTGCGGGAGATGTCGCCGCCGTAGCACTTGGCGAGCACGTCCTTGCGCATGGCGCTGATGCTCTCGGAGGCGATCACGCGGCTGCCGATGGCGGCCTGGATCGGGATCTTGAACTGCTGGCGGGGGATCAGCTCCTTGAGCTTCTCCACCAGCCCCTTGCCCACGTTGTAGGCCTTGTCGCGGTGCACGATCGTGGTGAGTGGATCGGCCTTTTCGGCGTTGATCAACACATCGAGACGCACCAGGTCGTTCTTGCGGTAGCCGATCAGGGAGTACTCCATCGAGGCGTAGCCCTTGGTGCGGCTCTTCATCTGATCGAAGAAATCGGTCACCACCTCCGCCAGCGGCATTTCGTAGTGGAGGGTCACCCGGTCGGTGGTGATGTACTTCATGTCGATGAACTCACCCCGCCGCTCCTGGCAGAGCTCCATCAGCGTGCCGTTGTAGGTGTTAGGGGTGTAGATCTCGAGCTTCACGTAGGGCTCTTCGATCGATTCGCGCTTCTGGGGATCCGGAAGGGTGGCGGGGTTGTCCACCATCAGGGTGCCGCCGTCGATCATGTTCACCTGGTAGATCACCGACGGGGCGGTAACGATCAGGTCGAGGTCGTACTCACGCTCCAGCCGCTCCTGCACGATCTCCATGTGCAGCAGCCCCAGGAAGCCGCAACGGAAGCCGAAGCCCATGGCGCTGCTGGTTTCCGGCTCGTACTTGAGGGCCGCATCACTGAGCTGCAGCTTGTCGAGGGCCTCCCGCAGGTCGGGGTATTGGTCGGCATCGGTGGGGAACAGACCGCAGAACACCATCGGCTTGGCCTCGGTGTAGCCCGGGAGCGGCTCAGCGGCGGGATTGCTCACCAGGGTGATGGTGTCGCCCACGCGGGCATCGGCCACCGCCTTGATCGAGGCCGCCAGGTAGCCCACCTCGCCGGCATGGAGGCTCTCCACCTGGCGTTGGTCGGGGGCCATCACCCCCACCTCATCAAGCTCATAGGTTTTCTTGCTGGCCATCAGCAGCACCTTGTCGCGCTTGCTGATGGAGCCCGAGATCACCCGGAAGTAGACGATCACCCCGCGGTAGGGGTCGTAATAGGAGTCGAAGATCAACGCCCGCAGGGGCTCCGCCACCCGATCCGGGGGCGGCGGCACCCGATCCACCACCGCCTGCAGGATGTCGGGCACCCCCAGGCCGGTCTTGGCGGAGCAGCGAATGGCATTCGAGGTGTCGAGACCGATGATCGCCTCGATCTCCTCGCTGATCCGCTCCGGATCGGCCCCCGGCAGATCGATCTTGTTGAGAACGGGAATGATCTCAAGATCGTTCTCAATGGCCAGGTAGACATTGGCCAGGGTCTGGGCCTCCACCCCCTGGCTGGCGTCCACCACCAGCAGCGCCCCTTCGCAGGCCTGCAGGGAACGGCTCACCTCATAGGAGAAGTCGACGTGCCCAGGGGTGTCGATCAGGTTGAGGATGTAGGTCTCCCCATCGGCCGCCGTGTATTCCATGCGGGCGGCCTGGAGCTTGATCGTGATCCCCCGCTCACGCTCCAGTTCCATGTTGTCGAGGAACTGCTCCTGCATGTCCCGGGCCGCCACGGTGCCCGTTTCCTGCAGCAAGCGGTCGGCCAGGGTCGATTTGCCGTGGTCGATGTGGGCAATGATGCAGAAGTTGCGGATCCGTGAGGCGGGAACGTCGGTCATGCGCTGGCGGCTTCCCGGCTCGGGACATCGGATCTCAATGGGTTGATCCTAGGGAGACACCCCGGACGCCCCGTGCCATGAGCCACCCCTGGTTGCTGTTGCTGCTGGCCATCGCCGCGGAGGTGGTGGGCACCTCCTGCCTGAAGCTCTCCGATGGCATGAGTCGCCCCCTGCCCACCCTGGTGGTGCTGGCGGCCTACGGCACAGCCATGCTGCTGTTGGCCAAGGCGGTGCAGCACATCCCCCTCGGCCTCTCCTATGCCCTGTGGAGCGGCATCGGCATCGTGGCGATCACCCTGGTGGGGGTGCTGGCCTACCGGCAGATCCCCACGGGGGGCCAACTGCTGGGCATGGCCCTGATCGCCGCCGGTGTGGTGATCGTGAACCTCAACGGCGGTGCGCAGGGTGGGGCCCACGGCTGATCCCGCCCCGAGCCACCAGCCCCAGCTTCCTAAGCTGGCCCCTACGGATCACTGGAGCACCGGCCATGGGCGACGACACCACCACCGCGGATCCCCGCGCCCTCACCATTGAGAACGTGGAGCGCACCCTCGATGAACTGCGCCCCTACCTGATGGCGGATGGCGGCAACGTGGAAGTGGTGGAGATCGACGGCCCGATCGTGAAGGTGCGCCTGCAGGGGGCCTGCGGCTCCTGCCCCAGCAGCACCATGACCCTCAAGATGGGGATCGAACGCAAGCTGCGGGAAGCCATCCCCGAAGTGAGTGAAGTGGTGCAGGTGCTCTGAGCACCGGCCCCTAGGCTCGGCCCCAGATGACATCTGGGCCCGTGCTCGACCAGCGGCTGCTGCGCGACAACCCCGACCTGATCAGCCAGCAGCTAGCCCGCCGTGGTCTCCAGGTTGACCTCTCGGCCCTGCAGCAGATGGCCCGCCAGGGGCGCGACCTGGAGGAACAGCGCAGCAACCTGCAGGCGGACGGCAACCGCATCGGCAAGGAGGTGGGCCTCAAGATCAAGGCCGGCGCCGCCCCCAATGGGCCCGAGGTGCAGGCCCTGCGGGATGAGGGCAACCGCATCAAGCAGCAGGTGGCGGCCCTGGAGGAGCAGGAGAAGGGGCTCGAGGCCCAGTTGCGTGAGCAGCTGCTCACCCTTCCCAACCTGCCCGCCGCAGAGGCCCCCGATGGCCGCGATGAGCGCGACAACGTGGAGGTGAAGCGCTGGGGCACCCCGCGCACCGCCGGCCTCGACGAAGAGCTCGAGGAGCACTGGCAGATCGCCGAACGGCTGGGGCTGTTCGAAACCGAACGCTCCGTGCGCATCGCCCAGAGCCGCTTCGTGACGCTGCTGGGGCAGGGGGCCCGGCTGGAGCGGGCCCTGATCAACTTCATGCTCGACCTGCACGGCGGCAAGGGCTACCGCGAGGTGCTGCCGCCGATCCTCGTGAACAGCGCCAGCCTCACCGGCTCAGGCCAGCTGCCCAAATTCGCCGAGGAGAGCTTCCGCTGCGCCGAGGACGACCTCTGGCTCACCCCCACCGCCGAAGTGCCGGTGACCTCCCTGCACCGCGATGAGGTGATCCCCGCGGAGCAGCTGCCGCTCAAATACGTGGCGTACACCCCCTGCTTCCGGCGGGAAGCGGGCAGCTACGGGCGCGACACCCGCGGCCTGATCCGTCTGCACCAGTTCAACAAGGTGGAGCTCTACTGGTTCTGCCACCCCGACCATTCCGCCGAGGCCCACCGGCAGATCACCGCCGATGCCGAAGCGGTGCTGGAGGCCCTGGAGCTGCCCTACCGCACCATCGAGCTCTGCACCGGCGACATGGGCTTCTCCGCCAGCCGCACCTACGACCTGGAGGTGTGGCTGCCTGGAGCGGGGGCCTACCGGGAAATCTCCAGCTGCTCCGTGTGCGGCGACTTCCAGGCCCGCCGCTCCGCCATCCGCTTCAAGGAGGGCAAGGGCACCCAGCTGCTGCACACCCTCAATGGCAGCGGTCTGGCGGTGGGCCGCACCATGGCGGCACTGCTGGAAACCGGCCAGCAGCGAGATGGGTCGGTGCGGCTGCCCCAGGCCCTGGCGCCCTACTTCGGCTCCGACCGCATCAAGCCCAGCGTCTGATCGCTGCGGCGGCGCCAGCGGGCGAGTCGCTCCGGATCGGCCGCCAGATCTGCCCCCCAGGCGGGGATCAGCCGCTGCAGCCGCTCCCCCCAAACGGGGCTGGCCAGCCGCTCGGGCCAGCAGCGCCGCAACACCTCCAGCATGATCTCCACGGCGGTGGAAGCCCCGGGGGAGGCCCCCAGCAGGGCGGCCAGGGAACCATCGGCGCTGCTCACCACCTCAGTGCCCATCTGCAGGCATCCCCTCCCCTGCACCTGCTTGATGATCTGCACCCGCTGGCCGGCCACCGCCAGCCGCCAATCCTCGCTGCGCGCCTGGGGCAGGAACTGGCGCAGGCTCTGCAACCGCTGGGCCGGGGTCTGCAACACCTGGCCCACCAGATAGCTCACGAGATCGAAGTTTTCGGCCCCCGCCTGCAGGCTGGGCAGCAGGTTGTAGGGCTTCACGGAGCGGCCGAGATCCAGCAACGATCCGCTCTTGAGGAAACGGGTGCTGAAGCCGGCGTAGGGCCCAAACAACAGGGCCCGTTGGCCATCAATCCAGCGGGTGTCGAGGTGCGGCACCGACATCGGCGGCGCCCCCACCGCCGCCTTGCCGTACACCTTGGCGTCATGGGCCGCGATCACCTGCGGATTGCGGCACACCAACCATTGGCCGCTCACGGGGAACGCCCCGAACTGGCGCGCCTCGGGGATGCCGGAGCGCTGCAGCAGCGGCAGGCTGCCGCCGCCGGCCCCCAGAAACACAAACGGCGCCTCAAAAGTCACGGCCTGGCCAGCGGCAGTGCGGGCTTCCACGCACCAGCCGGCCCCACGGCGTTCCAGCTGGCGCACCTGGTGCCCGAGCCGCACATCCACACCCGCCAGCAGAGCTCGGGTGAGGGCACCGAAGTTGATATCGGTGCCGCGGGCCACCCGGGTGGCGGCCATCGGCTGATCCAGGGGACGCCCCTCCAGTACCAGGGGCATCCAGGCCCGCAGCTGTTCCGGATCGCTGCTCCAAGCCATGTCGGCGAATTGCGACGTGGCCGCCAGGGCCCGGTGGCGGCGCTGCAGGTAGGCCACCGCCGCCTCGCCCCAGACAAAGCTGAGGTGCGGCACCGGCCGGATGAAGCCGGCGGGATCCCGCAGCTCGCCGGCCTCCACCAGGGCACTCCAAAACTGCAAACTCAGCTCGAAGGCGGCATTGATGGCCAGGGCCTTGTCAATCGGCACCGAGCCATCGGCAGCCTCCGGCGTGTAATTGAGCTCGCAGTTGGCGGCGTGGCCCGTGCCGGCGTTGTTCATGGCGGCGCTGCTTTCGGCCGCCAGGGCCGGCAGCCGCTCCAGCACCACCACCTGCAGATCGGGGTCGAGCTGGCGCAGCAGCTGGGCCAGGGTGGCGCCCATGATCCCGGCCCCCACCAGCAGGGCGTCACAGCGTTGCGTCATGCGGCCGGGCGTTGCCACCAACTCCACCGCCAACGCTATGGCCGCGGCTGAGACCACAATGGACGCACTTCGGGCGACATCGGATGGGGGTGCTGACCGCCCTGGCGATCCTGGCGGGCTTGATCGTGGTGCACGAGGCCGGCCACTTCTTCGCCGCCACCTGGCAGGGCATCCGCGTCAGCGGCTTCTCCGTGGGGTTCGGGCCGGTGCTGCTGGAGCGGCAGCGGCGGGGCGTGCAGTTCGCCCTGCGGGCCATCCCCCTGGGGGGATTCGTGGCCTTCCCCGATGACGACGAGGACAGCCCCATCCCGGCCGACGACCCCGACCTGCTGGGCAACCGGCCCCTGCCCCAACGGGCCCTGGTGATCGCCGCCGGCGTGCTGGCCAACCTGCTGCTGGCCTGGACCGTGCTGGTGGCCCAGGGGCTGGTGATGGGGATCCCCGCTGGCTTCAGCGCCACGCCGGGGGTGCTGGTGGCGGGGGTGCAGACCGGCCAGGCGGCCGCTAGTGCCGGCCTGCGCGGCGGCGATCGCATCCTGGCGGTGGATGGCCGCGACCTCGGCGGCGGCCAGAGCGCCGTGGCAGCCCTGGTGGAGCAGGTGAAGGGGGCCCCGCGCCAGGCCCTGCAACTGCAGGCCCTGCGGGACGGCCAGCGCATCAATCTCAATCTCACCCCCGCCGACGTCGGGGGCATCGGCCGCATCGGCGCCCAGTTACAGCCCAGCGGCAGTGAACGCTTCCGGCGGCCCCATGGCCCCGGCGAGATCCTGCGCCAGGCCAATGGTGACTTCGGCAGCCTCACGCGCCGCACCGTGGAGGGCTTCGTCACCCTGGCCACCCATTTCGGGGAAACCGCCGGCCAGGTGTCCGGGCCCGTGAAGATCGTGGAGATGGGCGCCTCCCTGGCCAAGCAGGGGGGCAGCAGCCTGTTCCTCTACACCGCCCTGATTTCGATCAACCTGGCGGTGCTCAACGCCCTGCCCCTGCCCCTGCTGGATGGCGGCCAGTTCGTACTGCTGCTGCTGGAGGGGCTGCGGGGCAAGCCACTGCCCGAGCGCTTCCAGCTGGCGTTCATGCAATCGGGCTTTGTGTTCCTGGTGGGCCTGAGCGTGGTGCTGATCGTGAAGGACACCAGTCAACTGGCGGCGGTGCAGCAGCTGCTGGGCCGCTGATGGCCCAAGCCAGGCACCCCGACGCGGTAGGCTGATCGATCACTGCTGAACGAGTTCAGGCCGCATGGCGAAGAAGTCGATGATTGCGCGCGACGTGAAGCGCCAGAAGCTGGTGGAGCGCTACGCCGCCAAGCGCGCAGCTCTGATGGCCGCTTTCGATGCCGCTGCCGATCCGATGGAGCGCCTGGAGATCCATCGCAAGATCCAGGGCCTGCCCCGCAATAGCGCCAAGGTGCGCCTGCGCAACCGCTGCTGGGCCACCGGCAAGCCCCGTGGCGTGTACCGCGATTTCGGCCTGTGCCGCAACCAGCTGCGTGAGCGCGCCCACAAAGGCGAACTGCCCGGCGTGGTCAAGTCGTCCTGGTGAGCCCCAGGCCCCAGTAAGCCAACATCAACAGGGCGCCCCCAGGCGCCCTTTGTTGTGTCTGGAGGCACCCCAATCGCCGGTTGGGGCCCGCTCAATCCAAAAAGATTGAGACCATTGCGCCCACCGCAGATGGCCGGATGCGAGGATGGCTCTTGACAACAAAAAGACATAAGCCCACGTGCAAGGTCACATTCAGTCGGTCTCCTTTGATGGTCGGGAGATCCGGCTGACCACCGGTCGGTTCGCCCCCCAGGCGGGCGGCTCCGTGATGGTCGAATGCGGAGATACCGCCGTTCTGGTCACCGCCACCCGCTCCGGTGGCCGTGAAGGCATCGATTTCCTGCCCCTGATCTGCGACTACGAAGAGCGGCTCTATGCCGCCGGTCGCATCCCCGGCAGCTTCATGCGGCGGGAGAGCCGCCCCCCCGAGCGGGCCACCCTGATCGCCCGCCTGATCGACCGCCCCATGCGGCCGCTGTTCCCCGGCTGGCTGCGGGACGACCTGCAGATCGTGGCCACCTGCATGTCGCTGGATGAGCGCGTGCCACCCGATGTGCTCGCCGTGACCGGCGCCTCCCTGGCCACCCTGCTGGCCAAGATCCCCTTCCATGGCCCCATGGCGGCCGTGCGGGTGGGGCTGCTGGGCGACGACTTCGTGCTCAACCCCAGCTACCGCGAAATCGAACGTTCCGACCTCGATCTGGTGGTGGCCGGCACCCCCGAGGGCGTGATCATGGTGGAGGCGGGCGCCAACCAGCTGCCCGAACAGGATGTGATCGAAGCCATCGACTTCGGCTACGAAGCGGTGTGCGAACTGATCAAGGCCCAGCAGGCCCTGCTCAAGGAGCTGGGCATCGAGCAGGTGATCCCCGAGAAGCTGGTCGAGGATGACACCCTGCCCAAATTCCTGGAGAAGGAATGCGCCAAGCCCATCGGTGAGGTGCTCAAGCAGTTCAGCCAAACCAAAACCGAGCGCGACGAGAAACTCGATGCCATCAAGGCCCAGGTGGCCGAGAAGATCGGCGGCCTCAAGGATGAGGACGGCGTGAAGGTGGCGGTGAGCAGCAACGGCAAGGCCCTGGGCAACAGCTACAAGGCGCTCACCAAACAGCTGATGCGCGAGCAGATCATCAAAGAGGGCAAGCGCGTTGACGGCCGCAGCCTTGATCAGGTGCGTCCGATCAGCGCCGCCGCTGGCGTGCTGCCCAAGCGCGTGCACGGCTCCGGCCTGTTCCAGCGCGGCCTGACCCAGGTGCTCTCCTGCGCCACCCTCGGCACCCCGAGCGACGCCCAGGAGATGGACGACCTCAACCCGTCCACCGAGAAGACCTACCTGCACCACTACAACTTCCCGCCGTACTCCACCGGCGAGACCAAGCCGATGCGCAGCCCCGGCCGTCGCGAAATCGGCCATGGCGCCCTGGCGGAGCGTGCCCTGGTGCCCGTGCTGCCCAGCAAGGAGAGCTTCCCCTACGTGCTGCGGGTGGTGTCGGAGTGCCTCAGCTCCAACGGCTCCACCTCCATGGGTTCGGTGTGCGGCAGCACCCTGGCCCTGATGGATGCCGGCGTGCCCCTGAAGGCCCCCGTGAGCGGCGCCGCCATGGGCCTGATCAAGGAGGGCAGCGAGGTGCGCATCCTCACCGACATCCAGGGCATCGAGGACTTCCTCGGTGACATGGACTTCAAGGTGGCCGGCACCGAGAAGGGCATCACCGCCCTGCAGATGGACATGAAGATCACCGGCCTGGAGGTGAAAACCGTGGCCGAGGCCATCAACCAGGCCCGCCCGGCGCGGCTGCACATCCTCGAGAAGATGCTCGAGGCGATCGACAAGCCGCGCGACACGATGAGCCCCCACGCGCCGCGGCTGCTCAGCTTCCGGATCGACCCCGAGCTGATCGGCACCGTGATCGGCCCCGGCGGCCGCACGATCAAGGGCATCACCGAGCGCACCAACACCAAGATCGACATCGAGGACGGCGGCATCGTGACGATCGCCAGCCACGACGGTGCCGCCGCCGAGGAGGCCCAGCGCATCATTGAGGGCCTCACCCGCCGCGTGTCGGAGGGCGAGGTGTTCAGCGGTGCGGTCACCCGCGTGATCCCCATCGGCGCCTTCGTGGAGATCCTCCCCGGCAAGGAGGGCATGATCCACATCTCCCAGCTGAGCGAAGCGCGGGTAGAGAAGGTGGAAGACGTGGTGCGCGTCGGCGACCAGGTGACCGTGCGTGTGCGCGAAATCGATAACCGCGGCCGCATCAACCTCACCCTGCGGGGCGTGCCCCAGGCGGAAGATCCCGCGGCGGCCAGCACCACCGCCTGATCCGGAGCCTGCAGCTCACCCCCCTCAGCCGGCCCCCAGGGGCCGGCTTTTTGCTGGCCAACCCAAAGAGCCGATTTAAACTGGTTGGCATCTGGTTGATTTGCTCCGATGAAAACGGTGGGCGCCTTTGAAGCCAAGACCCACCTCTCCCGCTTGCTGGAGGAGGTGGCCGGCGGTGAAGAGGTCCTGATCACACGGCACGGGCTTGCGGTGGCAAGGCTCCTGCCACCGGAGCCCAACCGATCCGAGGAACGCCGGGCAGCGCTCGACCGCTTGCGCCAGATCCGCCGCGGCAAACGGCTGCAAGGGCTGAGCATCCAGGCCCTGCGCGATGAGGGCCGCCAACGGTGACGCCCTCTCTGGTGCTGGACTGCTCCGCCGCCTGCGCGCTCTGCTTTGAAGACGAAGCCGATGAGCAAAGCGAGCGGGTGCTCGAGCTGCTTGAAGCCGGTCAGGCGCTGGTGCCCGCCCTGTTCTTCTGGGAGGTGGCCAATGTGTTGCTGATGGCTGAGCGGCGCGGGCGGCTCAGCCATGCCGATCGGGTGGAGGCCCTGCAACTGTTCGAAGCGCAGGGTTTCGCGGTGGACCCCGCCACCCCCGCCGTGATCTGGCATGACGTGATCAACCTGGCGGAGCAATGCCAGCTCACGAGCTATGACGCGGCCTACCTGGAATTAGCGATGCGCAGTGGACTACCGCTGGCCAGCCACGACAGGGCCCTGTGCACCGCAGCAGAGAGGCTGGGGGTTCCGCTCCTCAATGGCGGCACGATGCCCCGCTGACTCAAACCGCAAAGCCAGGATCAATCACGGCCATGGCGGCGGCGGCCCGCTCGCACAGCGGCCGGTGGCTGGGGCCATGGCTGGCGATCAGGCAGCCGGCCTGGCGCACATCGCCGTCGTTGTAGGTGAGCGGGCGGCCATCGGCGTGGCTGAAACAGCCGCCGGCGGCACGCAGCACCGCCTCGGGGGCGGCCATGTCCCAGTCCTTGGGGGCGCTGGAGCCGGAGAGCGAGATGTAGAGGTCGGTCTCGCCCCGCAGGATCGTGGCCACCTTGCCGCCCACGCTGCCGATGGCCTTGGTGTCGCCCAGGTCCAACGCCGCCAACAACTGCTCCAAACGCTGATCCCGGTGGTTGCGGCTGGCCACCAGCACCAGCTCCCCCAGCTCCTGGCGGGTGCTGAAACGCGGCGGCCGCTGGGCACCGGAACGGTCTTCGCACCAGGCACGGCCGGGGCTTTCGGCCGTGCCCAGCAGGCCGATCCACAGCTCCTCCGGCACCGGCAGCAGCACCACCCCCAGCACCGGCTCGCCGCGATGCACCAACGCCAGATGCACGGCGTACTCGCCGGTGCCCTGCAGGAAATCCTTGGTGCCATCCAGGGGGTCGAGGATCCACAGCCATTCCGCATCCAGGGGCTGCCCCGGGGTGAGCTGCTGCTTGGCGGTCTCCTCACTGAGCAGCGTCCAGCCCGCCTCCGGAAACGCCTGGGCCAGGCCCTCCAGCAGCCACTGGTTTACCGCCAGATCGGCGGCACTCACTGGCCCCTCGCCGCCGTGGTCGACGCTCAGGGCGGGCGGAAAGCCATAGGGCGGCTGCTCGCCGCGGCCATAGGCCAGCAGGATATCGGCGGCACCCCAGCTCAACCGCCGCAGCTCCGCCAGCAGGGGCTCCAGCGCCACACCGGTGGGAAGGCTGGCGGCGGGCATCATGGAGCTGGCAAAGGGGCATTGTGATGCAGGGCGCCGAACCGGCCGCTGGCGTGCTCTACCTGGTGGGCACCCCCATCGGCAACCGGGGCGACCTCTCGCCGCGGGCCCGGCAGGTGCTGGCGGGCGTCGATCGCATTGCGTGCGAGGACACGCGCCACAGCGGACTGCTGCTGCATCAACTGGGGCTGCGCGGCAGCGAAGGGGGGCCGCGTCTGGTGAGCTTCCATGAGCACAACCAGGCCAGCCGGATCCCCGAGCTGCTGGCGGCCCTGGAGGCCGGCGAGGCGATCGCTGTGATCTCGGACGCCGGTCTGCCCGGCATCTCCGACCCGGGGGAAGCCCTGGTGGCGGCGGCGCGGGCCGCCAATCGCACGGTGATCTGCGTGCCGGGCCCCTGCGCCGTGACCACCGCCCTGGTGAGCAGTGGGCTGCCGGCGGGACGCTTCTGCTTTGAGGGGTTCCTGCCGCCGAAACCCAACCATCGCCGCCAGTGCATCCACGCCCTGGCAGCGGAGGAGCGCACGTTGGTGTTGTTTGAGGCGCCCCACCGGCTGCTGGCCCTGCTGGAGGATCTGCTGGCGGAACTGGGCGATCGCCCCGTGGCGGTGACCCGCGAACTCACCAAACGCCACGAGCAACAGGTGGGCCCATGCCTGTCGGCGGCCCTGGCCCATTTCCAGGCCCACCCGCCCCAGGGGGAATTCACCGTGGTGCTGGGGGGCGCGACCGCCCTTGCCGTGGCGGAGCGCAGCGATGCCGAGCTCCGTGAGGAGCTGGAGGCTCTGGTGGAGCAGGGCCTCAGCCGCAATGAGGCGGCGCGCCAGCTGGCGCAGCAAACGGGCCTGGCCAAACGGGAGCTCTACGCTCTGCTCCATCACCAGGAGCAAGACACCTGATGCTGCTGCGCCTGCGCCTGCTGGTGGCCAGCCTGGGGGGCGGGGCGCTGCTGCTGCTGCTGCTCTGCCTCGGGGCTCAGAACCTCGACAAGCGCGCCAGCCTCAACCTGGGCTTTGGCCGCACGGCGGAGCTGCCCACGGGCTTCCTGGTGGGCATTGCCCTGGTGATCGGCGTGATCAGCGGCGGCACCGCCACCGCCCTGCTGCTGCCGCGGGCCGATCAGGCGCCGGGCAACGAATAGAGGGCACCACCCTCGATCACCAGCCGGGTGATGCCCTGGGCCACCAGATAGGAGGAGCGGCGCTGCAGCACCTCGCCATCGGGCACCTTGATCACCCGCTGGTTACGGCCGCACTGGCGCTTGGCCTGGCGGGGATTGGTGAACAGCATCAGGGCCTGTAGCTCCTGCTCCTCGTCGGGCAGACCGCCCAGCTCGGGGAACTCCCGCAGGGGCTTGGCCTGGAGCTCCACGGTCTTGTCCACCAGCATGTAGACGCTGCTGGGCAGCAGGCCGGGCAGCAGGGGCTTGGTCTGGAGCTTCTCCCCCTGGGCCAGGCTCAGGGCCGGGGCGGGATCGGCCAGATCCGCCTCCAGATCGGCATCGTCATCGTCGAGGCCGTCGTCGCCGAAGTCGTCGGCGTCGTCGATGGCGAGCACGCCGGCATCGTCATCGTCGGGTGCCTCTGGGGCCTCGGGTTCTGGGGCCTCAGCCGCAGCCATCGCGCTCGACGCCGGCGCCGGAACGGGTTCGGCCTTGATGGATCGGCCCTGCTTGCGGCTCGCCGCCAGCTCATCGGGGCTGAGGGCCGCCTTCACCACACGGCTCACGGTGTTGGGGCTGCAGCCATAGGCCTCCGCCAGGGCCTGGGCGGTCTCCCCCTGGCGATAGCGGGCCACCAGCTCCTGCTTCTGGCTATCGGTGAGCCGGGGAGCGGCCATCAGGCAACGGTGCGCAGCACACCACCATAGAAGCGTCCCCTGGGGGCAGGGCCCAGGGCTGCGCTGTCACAATGGCCCCTGCCAGCTCCCTTAGCTCAGCTGGATAGAGCAGCTGCCTTCTAAGCAGCCGGTCCCGTGTTCGAATCACGGAGGGGGCGTTAACAAAACCTTGTTACCACAGGGGTTTTCAAGGAAAACACCACAGCAAGCCAAGGAGGACCGCAGCTAAAAATGGCAATTCTGCGCCCATTTCTGCGCCCAGGGCGCAGAATGGATGGGTTGGCCGACCGGGGTGGATGCCACAGCAACGGCCATGGGTCACGACTCTCAGAGCGTCCCTGAAGCAAGAGCACGGTTTTGGCTGGGGGATTCGCGAAAAACAGGGCAAAGTCCAGTTGACACGCCGCTTTGAAGACCTCTCCCGCAGCTCCGTAACGCTCGACGTGAGCTGGGATTCGCGCTGTCTGTCAGAGGTGATGGGGCGAGGGCGACCGCAACCAGGGAATCTCGTAGCGCTTCATCTGTCGCTGCCAGCGGCTCAGCCAGCGGCCGCTGGGGTCCACGATCCGCAGGCGGCGCTGCAGCCGCGACCGTTTCTGCAGCAACAGACAACTGAGGGTGAGAGCCTGGGGCCCGGCCCCGACCATGACTAGATCAGCCATGGGCCAGGGGTTCACGCTGCTGGCAAGAACGGCAGAGGCCGTGGATCTCGAAGGTGTGGAACAGGGGTTTGAACCCCTGCAGCAGCACCTGGGTCAGCCCGAGTCCACCCGTTCCCACCGGGCAGATCGGCAGGGGTTCGCTGCGACCGCAGCTCACACAGATCAGGTGATGGTCATCACGCTCCAGCGGGGCATAGACGCTCTCCCCGTTGGGCAACTTGCGGCAGCGCACCAGGCCTGAACGCTGCAGCCGCCGCAGATGCCGATACACGGTGGCCAGCCCATGCCGCTGCGAACTCTGACTGAGGCGTTCATGCAGCGCCTGGCAGCTGAGCTCGGCATTCGCCTCCCGCAGCGCGGCCAACAAAGCCCGCTGGCGCGGCCCAAGGGGCAGGGCGTCTGGGTCGGGGGGATGGGCGGGCTGATCCATAGACAGACCCCTCGGTGCGCAACCTGCTACAACGAAAATCATTCGCAGCATACGGGGCTCCGGCCCCTCCCTGGCCATGGCCTTCTCCAGCCCTGTTCCCGCCGCCGAGCGCCTGCCGGTGACCGTGCTCACCGGTTACCTCGGCGCCGGCAAGACCACCCTGCTCAACCGGATCCTCACTCACGAGCACGGCCTCAAGGTGGCGGTGATCGTGAATGAATTCGGGGAGGTGGGCATCGACAACCAGTTGGTGGTGGATGCCGATGAGGAGATCTTCGAGATGAACAACGGCTGCATCTGCTGCACCGTGCGCGGCGATCTCATCCGCATCATCGGCAACCTGATGAAGCGGCGTGATCGCTTCGATCACCTGGTGATTGAAACCACCGGCCTGGCCGATCCGGCGCCGGTGATCCAGACGTTCTTTGTCGATGAAGACCTGCGCGATGAGCTGCGCCTCGATGCCGTGGTCACCCTGGTGGATCTCAAGCACGTGGAGCAGCACTGGGACACAGAAGAGGTGCAGGAGCAACTGGCCTTTGCCGATGTGCTGGTGCTCAACAAACGTGATCTCGTGAGCGACGCCGATCGAGCGGCGATCGAGCGGCGGGTGCGCGCCATCAACCCCGTGGCCCGCCTGATCACGAGCGAGAACGCCGATGTACCGATGCAGGAGCTGCTGGGGGTGGAAGCTTTCGAGCTGGAGCGGGCCCTGAGCCTGGATCCCAGTTTCCTAGTGGATGAGCATGCCCACGAACACGACGATGCCGTGGGCTCGGTGGCCCTGGTGGAGGAGCGGCCCATGGACCTCGACAAGTTGGGGCGCTGGCTGTCGGATCTGGTGGCCGAGCGCGGCACGGATCTGTTCCGGATGAAGGGCATCATCCAGCTGCAGGGAGAGGCGCGTCGCTACGTGTTCCAGTCGGTGCACATGCTGCTGGATGGCGATTTCGATCGCCCCTGGAAGCCCGCAGAGCCGCGCCGCACCGAATTCGTGATCATCGGCCGTGATCTCGATGCCGAGGCCCTGCGAGCCAGCTTCCTGGCCTGCGTGGCCTGAGCCGCCGGTGGCCCCCCCGGCCCCGCTGGTGAGCGAACGGCTCTGCGGTGATCTGCAGCAGCCGATCTCGGCCCTGGCCTGGACGGCCGACGGCGAGTTTCTGGCGATCGCCAGCGCCGGTGGTGAACTACTACTGCTCGATTTTCGCGCCGGCTGTGAGGAACTCCTGCGCGGCGACCGCGACAGCAGCCTCGATGTGGTGGGCTTCAGCAACGATGGCCAGTTCCTGATGGCCGCCGGCCAGGACGGCGAGCTGCTGCTCTGGGAGCTTGGCGGCACCGGAGTGCGGCCCCTGGCCATGGATCCCATCCCATTGGGCGGCTCTTGGATTGATGCGGCGGCCTGGCAGCCGGGCGGCCTGCTGCTGGCTGTGGCGGCCGGGCGTGAGCTGCGGCTCTGGGATGGGGCCAGCCGCCAGTGGCGTGAGCCACCGCTGCAGCTGCCCGGCACCATTCAGGCCCTGGCCTGGAGCACCGATGGGGTGCAGCTGGCTGCCAGCTGCCACGGTGAACTGGTGTTGTGGCAACCATGCCTGA
>VGQL01000018.1 GCA_016882415.1 Cyanobacteria bacterium M_DeepCast_200m_mx_001 | reverse complement strand
GCCTCCAGGAAGGCCTGAACGGTGTTCTTGGAGGTTTCGGGGCCGTGCATTTCATCGAAGGGCACCACCTTGACGCGGCAGTCGAGGTGGGACGCCGCCCAGCCCATCAGGCACTCGAACACCTGGCCGACGTTCATGCGGCTCGGCACCCCCAGGGGGTTGAGCACGATGTCGATCGGGGTGCCGTCGGGCAGGTAGGGCATGTCCTCCAGCGGCAGGATGCGGCTGATGATGCCCTTGTTGCCGTGGCGGCCAGCCATCTTGTCGCCCACCTGGATCTTGCGGCGCTGCGCCACATAGACCCGCACCACCATGTTGGCGCCCGGCGGCAGTTCATCCCCCTGCTCCCGGGTGTAGATGCGCACGTCCACAACGCGGCCCCGCTCGGTGCTGGGCACCCGCAGGGAGTTGTCACGCACGTCGCGGGCCTTCTCACCGAAGATCGCGCGCAGCAGCTTCTCCTCGGGGGGCTGGTCGGATTCACCCTTGGGGGTCACCTTGCCCACCAGGATGTCGCCGCTCTCCACGTAGGCACCGATGCGGATGATGCCCATCTCGTCGAGGTTGCCCAGGCTCTCCTCGGCGACGTTGGGGATCTCGCGGGTGATCTCCTCGGGGCCGAGCTTGGTCTGACGGGCTTCGATCTCGTACTTCTCGATGTGCACCGAGGTGTAGAGGTCGTCGCGCACCAGGCGCTCGGACACCAGGATGGCGTCCTCGTAGTTGTAGCCCTCCCAGGGCATGTAGGCGATCAGCACGTTCTGGCCGAGGGCGATCTCACCGCCTTCGCAGGCGGAGCCGTTGGCCAGCACCTGACCGGCGATCACCGGGTCGCCCAGCTTCACGATCGGGCGGTGGTTGAGGCAGGTGTCCTGGTTGGAGCGCTGGTACTTCTGTAGGTAGTGGGTGTGGTCGGTGCCCTGCTCATCGCGGATCACGATGGCGGTGGCGTCCACGTAAGTCACCGTGCCGTTGACGGTGGTGATCGGCACCATGCCGGAGTCGCGCGCCACCTGGGTTTCCAGGCCGGTGCCCACCAGCGGCCGCTCGGGCCGCAGCAGCGGCACCGCCTGACGCTGCATGTTCGAGCCCATTAGGGCGCGGTTGGCGTCGTCGTGCTCCAGGAACGGAATCAGGGAGGTGGCCACGGAGATCACCTGCACCGGTGAGAGCTGCACGTAATCCACCTGCTCCGGCGGCACGGTCTCAAAGTCCTGGCGGTAGCGCACCGGCACCAGGTCGGCCTTGATGCGGCCGTCGGCATCGGTGGCCACGTCGCCGGGGGCCACGCGGCACTCGTCCTCCAGGTCGGCGGAGAGGTAGATGGGGTCGCCCTGCTTGAGCACCACACCGTTCTCCACCTTCCAGAAGGGGGTCTCGATGAAGCCGTACTCGTTGACGCGGGCGTGGGTGGCCAGCGAACCGATCAGACCGGCGTTGGGGCCCTCCGGCGTTTCGATCGGGCAGATGCGGCCGTAGTGGGAGGGGTGGATGTCGCGCACGGCGAAGCCGGCCCGCTCCCGGGTGAGGCCGCCGGGGCCCAGGGCGCTGATGCGGCGCTTGTGGGTGAGCTCCGCCAGGGGGTTCGTCTGATCCATGAACTGGCTCAGCTGGCTGGAGCCGAAGAACTCCTTGATGGCCGCCACCAGGGGCTTGGGGTTCACCAGCTGGGCCGGGGTGAGGCTCTCGGTCTCACCGACGGTCATCCGTTCCTTGATGATCCGCTCGAGCCGGTTGAGGCCCACGCGCACCTGGTTCTGCAGCAGCTCACCCACGGAGCGCACGCGGCGGTTGCCCAGATGGTCGATGTCATCGAGGGTGGCGCCGCCCACATCGAGCTCGAGGTTGATCAGGTAATCGATCGTGCTCAGCACGTCCTCGGGGGTGAGGGTGCGGGTGGCGTCGGGGATGGTCAGACGCAGCTTCTTGTTGATCTTGTAGCGGCCGACCCGGCCCAGGTCGTAGCGCTTGGGATCGAAGAAACGGCTGTGCAGCAGGGTCTGGCCGCCGCTCACGGAGGGGGGCTCACCGGGCCGCAGCTTCTTGTAGAGCTCGAGCAGGGCCTGGTCTTCGGAGGCGATGCCTTCGTCGTTGGCCGCCTCGATCGACTTCTGGTAGTACTCCGGGTGCCGCAGCTTGTCGAGCACGTCGTTGTCCGACAGGCCGATGGCCCGCATCAACACGTGGGCGTTGATCTTGCGGGTCTTGTCGACCCGCACGTGCAGCAGGTCGTTCTTGTCGGTTTCAAATTTCAGCCAGGCGCCCCGGTTGGGGATCAGGCTGGCGTTGAAGGTCTTGCGGCCGTTCTTGTCCTGCTCGTCCTTGAAGTAGACGCCGGGGGAACGCACGATCTGGTTCACGATCACGCGCTCGGCGCCGTTGATGATGAACGTGCCGCGCTCGGTCATCAGGGGTAGTTCCCCGATGAACACCTCCTGCTCCTTGATTTCGCCGGTCTCCTTGTTGACCAGGCGGCAGGTGACATACATCTGCGAAGCGAAGGTCGCATCGCGACGCTTGGCCTCTTCCACATCGTGGCGAGGGCGCTTCAGGCGGTACTCGCTGCCGATGAAGTGCAGCTCAAGCTTGCCGGTGTAATCGGTGATCGGGGAGAAGCTCTCCAGCTCCTCGATCAGCCCCTTCTCCAGAAACCATTTGAAGCTCGCGCGCTGTACCTCCACCAAGTCGGGCAGGTAAGTGGCGGTCTTGGCGACCTGAATCGCGCTGCTCATGCGGTGAACCTGCAGGAACGGGTTGGACGGGGACGACGGCACTGGTGGCGTGGGTGATCTGGGGAACGAGCGCAGACAACAGGGCCAGCCACCCCGCTCTGGGGATGGCTGGCCCTCCGGCATGCCTATTCAGCTCGCTTCAACCCCGCAGACAACCAACACGCGTACCGGAAAGACACAGCACCATGGGCATGGGCAGGCGCACCAGAAACCCGGTGCGCGCTTTCGGGCTGCAACAAGCACGGAAAAACCAAGACTCGCTGCCAGGCCAATAGATCATCATACACTGTGAAGTCGCGCTCCAAACAGCGCACAGGCGTTAGCCGTGCTCTGGCGGGCCACCTGCTCCAGGGGCTCCTGCCGCAGCTCCGCCACCCGCTGGGCCACCGCCGCCACGTAGGCCGGTTCGTTGCGCTTACCGCGGCGGGGCACCGGCGCCAGGAAGGGGCAGTCGGTTTCCACCAGGTAGCGATCCGCCGGCACCCCCTGGGCACAGGCGTGGGTGGCCGCCGCCTTGGGAAAGGTGACGTTGCCGCTAAAGCTGATGTAGAGCCCTAGGGCCAGGAAGGCTTCCATCTCCTCGGGGGTGCCGCTCCAGCAGTGCATGACCCCGCGGGGGCAGGCCCCGCGGGCCGCCCGGCTGTGCAGCTCCGCCAGCATCGACTCGGCCGCATCGCGGCAATGGATGATCACCGGCAGATCCAGCTCCACCGCCAGATCAAGCTGGGGCCGCAGCATCGCCAGCTGCTGATCCAGGTTGGTGTCACGGAAGAGGTCGAGCCCCAGCTCCCCCACCGCGATCACCCGTGGGTCGTCAAGGGCCGCCTGGCGCAGCACCGCCGGCGTGTCGCTGCGCCAGTGCTCGCTGTCGAGGGGATGCACCCCCACGGAGTAGCGCAGCTCCGGGAAGCGATCCGCCAGGGCCCGGATCGCCGGGATTTCCGAAGGCTCCACACAGGCGTGGAGGAGGCGACCCACGCCGGCATCCCGCCAGCGCTGGGCCACCTCCTCCAGGTCATCGTCAAAGTTGCGGAAGACGATGTGACAGTGGCTGTCGATCAGGGGCACCTCGAGGCTCTCGAGGGCGACGGCCGATGCCATGGGGCTGGGTTCAGCGCAAGGCCTGAACCCTAGGGCGCTCAGGCCGTGGCGGCCGGCTCGACGGCCTTCTTCACGGCGGCGCTCAGGCGCGACTTCTGATGGGCGCCGGTGTTGCGGTGCAGCACACCCACCTTCACGGCCTTGTCGATCTTGCTGAAAGCGGCGTTGAGGCTGGTCTGCACGGCATCCTTGGCGGCGGTGCCGGGGGCCTGGGCGTAGGCGGCGCAAGCGGTGAAGCAGCGCTTCACCAGGGTGCGGACGGCCGACTTGTAGCTGCGGTTGTGCAGACGGTTGCGCTCGGCAATCTCGATGCGCTTCTTCGACGACTTGTTATTGGCCACAGGCGGTACGGCGCTGACTCGGCAAACGAAGACTCTAACCCTTGAGCCCCCGGCCCCCCAGGGACGGCCCTCTAGCGTGCTGGGGACGTCGCAGCGCCCCGGTGACCGTTGCCCCCAGCTCCGCCGCCGATTCCACCGATCTGGGGTTGGCGACGCTGCACGACCTGGAGCAGGCGGGCGCACGGCTGGAGGCCATCGCCCAACGCACCGACAGCGGCCAGAGCCGCGAGGCGGCAGGGCGTGTGAACGCCATCCTGGAGCAGGTGCAGCGCCAGGGCGATGCCGCCCTGCTGGAGCTCACCGAACGCTTTGACGGGGTGCGCCCCGACCCGCTGCGGGTGCCCCAGGGGCAGCTGGAGGCCGCCTGGAACGCCACACCGACCGATCTGCAGGAGGCCCTGAAGCTGGCCCACCGGCGCATCGTGGATTTTCACCAGCGCCAGAAGCCGGCCGACCTGGCGGTGACCGGCGTGCACGGCGAACAACTGGGGCGCCGCTGGCGGCCCGTGGAGCGCGCCGGCCTGTATGTGCCCGGCGGGCGCGCCAGCTACCCCAGCACGGTGCTGATGAACGCCGTGCCGGCCACCGTGGCCGGGGTGCAGCGGCTGGTGATGGTGACCCCCCCGGGCCCGGATGGGCTGGTGAACCAGACCGTGCTCGCCGCCGCCCACCTGGCGGGGGTGGAGGAGATCTACCGGGTGGGGGGCGCCCAGGCCATCGCCGCCCTGGCCTACGGCACCGAGAGCATCCCGCGGGTGGATGTGATCAGCGGCCCGGGCAACCTCTACGTGACCCTCGCCAAGAAGGCGGTGTATGGCCGGGTGGCGATCGATTCCCTGGCGGGCCCCAGCGAGGTGCTGGTGATCGCCGACCACACCGCCAACCCCGAGCACGTGGCGGCGGACCTGCTGGCCCAGGCGGAGCACGACCCCCTGGCGGCCGCCATCCTGCTCACCACCAGCGCGGAGCTGGCCCGGGCGGTGCCCGCCGCCATCGCCGCCCAGCTGCAGGGCCACCCGCGGGCGGCCATCACCCGCCAGGCCCTGCGCGACTGGGGCCTGATCGTGGTGTGCCCCGATCTGCTCAGCGCCGCCCAGCTCAGCGACCGCTTCGCGCCGGAGCACCTGGAGCTGCAGGTGGAGCGCCCCGAACCGCTGGCGGAGCGCATCCAGAACGCCGGCGCCATCTTCCTGGGGGCCTGGACACCGGAGGCCGTGGGGGATTACCTGGCGGGCCCCAACCACACCCTGCCCACCTCCGGCACCGCCCGCTTCGCCGGGGCTCTGAGCGTGGAGACGTTCCTGCGCCACACCAGCCTGATCCAGTTCAACCGCCAGGCCCTGGAGGCCACCGGTCAGGCGGTCACCACCCTGGCGGACAGTGAGGGGCTCCACAGCCATGCCGCATCGGTGCGGCTGCGGCTGAACTGAGCAGCTCCGCCGTCAGCGCTTCACCAGGTCGCGCACGCCGGCCACGCCATCGGTGATCTCCCCCACCAGCACCTGGTCGGTGAGGTTCACGAACAGGCCGTTCTCCAGCACTCCGGGCAGGTTGTTGATGGCCTGCTCCAGGCCCACGGGATCGGTGATGCCGCCGCCGAACTTCACATCCAGCACCAGGTTGCCCTGATCGGTCACCACGGGGCCAGCCTTCTTGACGGCCATGCGCAACTGGGCATCGCCCCCCATGGCCCGCAACTGCCCCTGCACCTGACGCCAGGCCCCCGGCAGCACCTCCACCGGCAGCAGGAAACCGAGGTTGAGGGTGTCCACCAGCTTGGTGGAATCCACCACCACCACAAAGCGCTCGGCCCGCACGGCCACCAGCTTTTCCTGCACGTGGCAGGCGCCGCCACCTTTGATCAGCTGGAAGGAGGGGTCCACCTCATCGGCGCCATCGATGGCCAGGTCGATGCGGTCCACCGCGTTGAGGCTCTGCAGGGGAATGCCCAGCTCAGCCGCCAGCACCTCCCCCTGGAAGGAGGTGGTCACCCCCACGATGTCGGTGAGTTCGCCGCTCTTGAGCTTGGCGCCGAGGGCCTGGATCATCAGGGCCGCCGTGGAGCCCGAGCCCAGGCCCACCACCATGCCGCTGCGGATCTGTTCGGTGGCGGCCGCCGCCACCGCCCGCTTCATCTGATCCTGCAGATCCGCCATCACCACACCACAACAGGGCCGTGACCGTAGCTCAGGCGTGGGGCAGGGCCTCAGGGCGGATGGAGAGCTGCAGCTCCTGCTCGCCCCGCAGCACGGTGAGCGGCAGGGTTTCCCCCACCTGGGAGGCCTCCACCAACCGCAACAACGCCGCCGGATCCACCACCTGCTGCTCGGCGGCGGCCACCACCAGGTCGCCGCGGCGCAGGCCCGCCCGCTCGGCTGGGCTTTCCGGCAACACCCGCTGCACCAGGGCCCCATCCCGCTCCGGCAACTGCAGCAGGGCGTTGGGGTCGGTGTTGTTGTCGCGGGCCAGGCGGGCGTTGAGGGGCACCAGCTGCAGCCCCAGGTAAGGGTGCACCACGCTGGAGCCCTGCCCCAGCTGGGCCGCCACCCCCTTGGCCAGGTTGATCGGAATGGCGAACCCCAGCCCAGCCCCGGGGCCGGAGCGCACCAGGGTGTTGATGCCCACCACCTCACCGTTGGCGTTGATCAGCGGACCCCCGGAATTGCCGGGGTTGATGGCGGCGTCGGTCTGGATCAGATCGAGGCGTTTATCCGAAAAACCGAGGCTGGTGATGTTGCGGTGCAGGCTGCTGACGATCCCCAGGGTGACGGTGCGCTCCAGGCCGTAGGGGGTGCCCAGGGCGATGGCCCAGTCGCCCACCTCCAGCCGCTCGGAATCCCCGAGGGGCGCAGCCTTGAGGCCGGATCCCTGGGGAATGCGCACCACCGCCAGGTCAGTGACGGCATCGCTGCCCAGCACCGTGCCCTCCAGATCACGGCCATCGGGGAGGGTCACCTCCACCCGGTCGGCCCCCTCCACCACATGGGCATTGGTGAGCACCAGCCCCTTGGCGTCGATCACGATTCCGGACCCCTGGCCCCGCTCGCGGCTGTGGGGCAGCTGATCGCCAAACAGCTCCCGCAGCAAGGGATCGTTGAAGGAGGGGTCGAGCCCAACCCGGGGCACGCTGCGCTCCGTGTCGATGCGCACCACCGCCGGCGCCACCTTCTTCACCGCCGCACTCACGAAGCTGCTGCCGGAGCCGAGGCCATCGGCCCAGGCCGGCCGCGCCAACCCCAGGCTCAGCAGCAGGGGCAGCAGCAGGAGTGGCAGGGCGAAAACGCGGCGCACGCAGGCCCGGGCAGTGGCCACTCAGGCTAGGCAGCTGGAGCGGGCCGCCAGCGCAGCAGCGCGGTGGTGATCTCCCCCGCGGCCCCCAGCTGCAGCCAGCGCCCCCCGGGGTCATCGGCCCGACCCAGGGGACAGGGCTGCACCGCCGGGAAGGACGCCAGGGTGGAGGGGCAGCTCCACAGGGGCAGGGGGTCGCCGCCGCCGGGGCGGGGCAGCAGCCCATGCCAGTGCTGGTGCACATGGCCGCAGACCAGGCCCCGCACCCGCGGGCTCGCCAGCAGCCGCTCCAGCAGGGCCGGGCCCTGGCGCAGGCCGATGGCATCCAGCTCGGGGGAGCCGATCGCCAGCGGTGGATGGTGCAGGGCCACCAGCAGCGGCGGACCGGTGGCCGCCAGCTGGCGATCCAGCCAGGCCCACTGGCTTGGCTCCAGCCATCCCTCCACGGCGCCAGGTCGGTGACTATCCAGCAGCAGCAGATCCCACCCCGCCAGCGGCAGCAACGCCGGCGCCAGCACGGCACAACGCCCCAGGGCGCAACGCAGCAGGGCGGGATGGTCGTGGTTGCCCGGCAGCAGCGCCACCGCCACCCCGAGGGGCAGCACCGCCTGCTCCAGCCACTCCCGCAGGCGCACGTAGCCGCCGAGGCTCTCGTCCTGACACAGATCACCGCTGATCAGCAGCAGATCGGGCCGCTGCCGGCGCTGCCGCAGGGCTTCACGCCAGCCGTGGCCCAGGCAGGGCAGGGCCGGTCGGCGGCGGCAACGCCCCCGGGGATCCGCCAGCAGGTGCGGATCGCTCAGCTGCAGGATGCGGATCACACCGAGGCCTCGGGGGGTTGGCCTTAAGTTGCCCCCTCTGCGCATGACTGGCATGGCTGCGATTCCCCCGGGCACCCGTCAACGCTGCGCCCTGTGCCAGGTGGAGATCCAGGGGCTGGCGGGCGGCCTCGAGCAGGTGCATTTCAGCCAGGGGGCACCCTCGACCCGCTCCAAGCTGTGGGCAAGGGTGTGCCAATACCTGCGCACGGACGAGCAAAAGGCGCAGTGCCTCAACCAGGACCCGAGCCTGCGCGGTGAACTCAAGCCTGGCGACGCCTACATGGAGCCCCCCGCCGTCGACCTCAGCACCCTGGGCGGCTGAGGGGGGGGGTTCGGGGGTCGAACCGGCGATCCACTAAGGTCAGGGTGTGCCCGGCGGGCACCTCTGAATGGTTGGACGGCCCTGCCCCCTGCCTTCAGGTCGCAGATCCCTGCAGGTGCCGGACGGGCTGCCCGTTCCCCCTGTCTCCGATCCGGCCTTGCCGCATCCCCTGACCCCCGACCTTGAACGCCTGGTGAGCCGGGTGGCCGCCGAGGCCGGGTATCAGCTGTGCGGCATCCAGCTGTTGACCCACCGCATCCCGATGACGCTTCAGGTGCAGTTGCGCCTGGGTGACGGCGGCGATGTGAATCTGGATGACTGCGCCACATTCAGCGGCGTGCTGGGGGATGCCCTGGAGGCCGATGGCCTGCTGGAGGAGGCCTATGTTCTGGAGATCAGCAGTCCTGGCATCAGCGAGGAGCTGAGCGAAGACCGCGATTTCCGCAGCTTCCGCGGTTTTCCGGTCTGCGTTCGCTACCGCGACGCCAAGACCGGCGCGGAGGCCGAGCGTGAAGGCCTGCTGCTGGAGCGTGACGACAGCACCGTGCACCTGAATGTGCGCGGCCGCACCGTTCGCCTGCCCCGGCCCTCCGTGATCAGCGTTCGCCTGATCACCCCAAGCAACGCCTGACCCCCATCCGTTTCCGCCTCACCCGCACCACCCCCCATGGCCCTTGTTCTGCTCCCCGGTCTGGCGAACCTGATCGAGGACATCAGCGAAGAGAAGAAGTTGCCCACCCCCGTGGTGGAGGCCGCCCTGCGTGAAGCCCTGCTCAAGGGCTACGAGCGGTACCGCCGCACCCTCTACCTGGGCATTAGCGAGGACCCCTTCGAAGAGGACTACTTCTCCAACTTCGACGTGGCCCTCGACCTGGACGAGGAGGGCTACCGCGTGCTGGCCTCCAAGATCATCGTGGAGGAGGTGGAGAGCGAAGACCACCAGATCGCCCTGGCCGAGGTGATGCAGGTGGCCGAGGACGCCCAGGTGGGCGACACCGTGGTGCTGGATGTCACCCCGGAAAAAGAGGATTTCGGCCGCATGGCCGCCGCCACCACCAAGCAGGTGCTGGCCCAGAAGCTGCGGGACCACCAGCGCCGCATGATCCAGGAGGAGTTTGCGGATCTGGAGGATCCCGTGCTCACCGCCCGGGTGATCCGCTTCGAGCGCCAGAGCGTGATCATGGCCGTGAGCAGCGGCCTGGGTCGCCCTGAGGTGGAGGCGGAACTGCCCCGCCGCGACCAGCTTCCCAACGACAACTACCGCGCCAACGCCACCTTCAAGGTGTTCCTCAAGGAGGTGAGCGAGGTGCCCCGCCGCGGACCCCAGCTGTTCGTGAGCCGCGCCAACGCCGGCCTGGTGGTTTACCTGTTTGAAAACGAGGTGCCCGAGATCCAGGAGGGCTCGGTGCGCATCGTGGCCGTGGCCCGCGAGGCCAACCCCCCCAGCCGCTCCGTGGGCCCCCGCACCAAGGTGGCCGTGGATTCGGTGGAACGGGAAGTGGATCCGGTGGGGGCCTGCATCGGCGCCCGCGGCTCCCGCATCCAGCAGGTGGTGAACGAACTGCGCGGCGAAAAAATCGACGTGATCCGCTGGTCCCAGGACCCGGGTCAGTACATCGCCAACTCCCTCAGCCCCGCCCGGGTGGAGATGGTGCGTCTGGTGGACCCCGAGGGACAGCACGCCCACGTGCTGGTGCCGCCCGATCAGCTCAGCCTGGCCATCGGCCGTGAGGGCCAGAACGTGCGCCTGGCGGCCCGCCTCACCGGCTGGAAGATCGACATCAAGAACAGCACCGAATACGACCAGGCCTCGGAAGACGAGAAGGTGTCAGAGCTGATCGCCCTGCGCCAGGAGGAGGAGGCCCTGCAGGCGGAAGCTGAAGCCCGCATGGAGGCGGAGCAGGTGCTGCGGGCCGAGGAGGACGCCCGCCTGCGGGAGCTGTATCCACTGCCCGAGGACGAGGAGGAGTACGGCGACGGCAGCTACGCCGAGTATCAGGAGGAGGCGGAAGCCGCCGAGGCCGAGGCTCCGGCCGAATCCGACAGCAGCGACGGGGACGAGGCCCGGTGAGTGGCCGCAGCGTCCTCCGGCGCTGCGTGACCTGCCGGAGCCTGCTGGATCGTCAGCAGCTCTGGCGGGTCATCCGCCTGGCCGATGGAGGACTCGCCCTCGACGCGGGCATGGGCAGGTCGGCTTACCTGTGCCGCGACCACGCCTGCCTCGAGGAAGCCAGACGCCGCAAGAAACTGCAGAAGGCACTCCGCTGCCAGGTTGCAGATTCCATCTACGCGGCCCTGGAGCAGCGCCTGCACACCTCCCCTTCCGCTGGCGCTGAGGCAAGATAAACAGTGGCCTCACCGTGGGTTGAGGTCCGGTGGCACCCGTTGCCCCGACCATTTGGAGCATTGAATGACCAGCAGCGGCAAAGTCAGGATTTACGAGCTGTCCAAGGACTTGGGCCTTGAGAACAAGGACGTGCTCGATGCCGCCGAAAAGCTGGCCATCGCGGCCAAGAGCCACAGCAGCTGCATCAGCGATGACGAGGCCTCCCGCATCCGCAGCCTGATCAAGGGCGGCGGCAATGGTGCCCACGCGGCAGCGCCGGCGCCGAAGGCGATCCTGTCCGTGAAGAAAGCCGCGGCACCCGCCCCCAGCCCCGCAGCCGCCGTCGAGCCCCCCAAACCGGCCGCCAAGCCCCCCGCCCCCAAGGCCGCCGCTCCGGTGCCGCCGCCGGCCAGCCCGGCACGGCCGGCGCCCGCCAAGCCCCCGGTGATGGCCGCGGCCAAACCGCCGGTGGTGGTGGCCAAGCCCGCCGCACCGGCCAAACCGGCCGTGATCGCCGCCAAGCCAGCCGCCAAGCCCGCGGTGGTGGCCACCAAGCCCGCCACGCCCGCACCGGCCCCGGCCCGGCCGGCGGCCGCCAAGCCCGCCCCCGGCGCCCCCACCCGTCCGGGTGCCCCGGCCCCGAGCCGGCCGGCACCGGCCGGCGCCCCCGCCCGCAAGCCCGCGCCGCCCATCGCCGGCGCCCCTACCCGGCCACCGGCGCCGGCCCCCCAGCGCCCCGGCGCCCCGGCGCCCGTCCGACCCGCCGCCGGTGGCGGCAGGCCCCAGCTGGTGGGTCGCCCCCAGGGGCAGGGACAGCCCGCTGCTGCCGGCGGTAGCCGCCCCGCTTCCCCCTCAGGCCGCCCCTCCCTGAGCCAGCGGCCCGGCATGCCCAGCCGCCCCGGTGCTCCGGCCCCCGTGCGGGCCGGCCAGGGCGGCCGCCCCGGCGCCCCACCGGTGCGCCCCCAGGTGGAGCTGGTGGGCAAACCGATCCGCCGCGACAGCAACGCCCCCATGGCCGGGGGCAGCCGCCCGGCGCCGCCGAGCCGCCCGGGCATGCCCGGCATGCGCAAGCCGGTGGCCCCCGGCGAGCTGATGCAGCTGCAGAAGCCGGGCGCCCGGCCCGCGGCCCCGGCCCCCCGCCGCCCCGGTGCCCCCGGGGCCGATGGAGCCCCCGCCGGTGAGGACGGGCTGCGCCCCCTGGCGACACCGCCCGCGGCGCCCCGCCGCCCCAACTTCCGCACGCCCCAGGCGCCGGCACCGGGCCGGGCCCGCCGCCCCGACTGGGACGACTCCGCCAAGCTCGAAGCCCTGCGCAGCCGCTCGCCCCAGAAGCAGCGCCAGAAGGTTCACATCATTGGCGAGAACGACGACGCCCTGACCGCCGAAACGGGGGGCTTCGCCGGCGAACAGGAGGCCCTGGTGCTGCAGGCCTCCCTGGCCCGTCCCGCCAAGCCCCGCAGCGTCTCCGCCGCCCAGCCGAAGCCCACGGTGGTGGCCCGCAAGCGCAAGAAGGAAACCACCCGCCAGCGCCAGCGCCGCCGCGCCATGGAGCTGCGGGCCGCCCGGGAGGCCAAGGCCCAGCGCCCCGAAATGCTGGTGGTGCCCGAGGGCAACCTCACGGTGCAGGAACTGGCGGACCGCCTCGGCGTCGACAGCTCCGAAATCATCAAGAGCCTGTTCTTCAAGGGCATCATCGCCACGGTCACCCAGACCCTCGATCTCTCCGCGATCGAGACGGTGTCCGATGAATTCGGCGTGCCGGTGCTCGAGGACGACGTGGAGGCCGCCGCCGCCAAGACGGTGGAGATGATCGAGGAGAGCGACCTGGCTCACCTGATCCGCCGCCCACCGGTGGTGACCGTGATGGGCCACGTGGACCACGGCAAAACCAGCCTGCTGGATGCCATCCGCAAAACCCGTGTGGCCGCGGGCGAAGCCGGCGGCATCACCCAGCACATCGGCGCTTACCAGGTGCAGGTGCCCCACGCCGGCGAACAGCGCAAGATCACCTTCCTGGACACCCCGGGCCACGAGGCCTTCACCGCCATGCGGGCCCGCGGCACCAAGGTGACCGACGTGGCCGTGCTGGTGGTGGCCGCCGATGACGGCGTGCGCCCCCAGACCCTGGAGGCCATCAGCCACGCCCGCGCCGCCAAGGTGCCGATCGTGGTGGCCATCAACAAGATCGACAAGGAGGGGGCCTCCCCCGACCGGGTGAAGCAGGAGCTCTCCGCCCAGGAATTGGTGGCGGAGGACTGGGGCGGCAACACCGTGATGGTGCCGGTGAGCGCCGTCAAGGGCGAGAACATCGACAAGCTGCTGGAGATGATCCTGCTGGTCACCGAAGTGGAGGACCTGCAGGCCAACCCCGACCGGATGGCCAAGGGCACCGTGATCGAGGCGCACCTCGACAAGGCCAAGGGCCCCGTGGCCACCCTGCTGATCCAGAACGGCACCCTGCGCACCGGCGACGTGGTGGCGGCGGGCCCGGTGCTGGGCAAGGTGCGCGCCATGGTGGACGACACCGGCAAGCGCGTGAAGGAGGCCGGCCCCTCCTACGCCGTGGAGGCCCTCGGCTTCAGCGAAGTGCCCACCGCCGGCGATGAATTCGAGGTGTACCCGGACGAGAAGAGCGCCCGGGCCGTGGTGGGCGATCGCGCCACCGAAGCCCGCGCCACCCGCCTGGCCCAACAGATGGCCTCGCGCCGGGTGTCGCTGGCGTCCATGTCCGGCCAGGCGAGCGAAGGGGAGCTCAAGGAGCTCAACCTGATCCTCAAGGCCGACGTGCAGGGTTCCGTGGAGGCGATCCTCGGCTCCCTGGAACAGCTGCCCCAGGAGGAGGTGCAGGTGCGGGTGCTGCTGTCGGCCCCGGGCGAGATCACCGAAACCGACGTGGACCTGGCCGCCGCCTCCGGCGCCGTGATCGTGGGCTTCAACACCTCCATGGCCCCCGGCGCCAAGCGCGCCGCCGACGCCACCGGTGTGGATGTGCGCGACTACGACGTGATCTACAAACTGCTCGAGGAAATCCAGATGGCCATGGAGGGCCTGCTGGAGCCCGAGATGGTGGAGGAAAACCTGGGCGAAGCCGAGGTGCGGGCCGTGTTCAGCATCGGCAAGAGCGCCGTGGCGGGTTGCTACGTCACCAACGGCAAATTGCAGCGCAACTGCCGGGTGCGTGTCTGGCGCGGCAAGGAGAAGGTGTTCGAGGGCGACCTCGACTCCCTGCGCCGCGGCAAGGACGACCAGAAGGAGGTGGCCACCGGTTTCGAATGCGGCATCGGCTGCGATCGCTTCGCCAACTGGCAGGACGGCGATCGGGTGGAGGCCTACAAACTGGTGACCCAACGGCGCACACTGAGCACCTGACCCCCAGCGGCGCGAGAGCGTGAATCCGGCACGACGCGAACCACTCCTGTGGATCCAGCTGCTGGGGCTCGCCGCCCTGCCCCTGGAGGCCTTGGCGCTGCTGCTGGTGTTGGCGGGGTCGGACCCCGGGCTGTTCCCGGGGTTTGAGCGGGTGCTGGCCTGGGCCCTGGGGGCCCTGGCGCCGGCGGTGCTGTTCTGGCGGTTGCCGCCTGATCTGTGGTCCCTGTTGGTGGTGCAGGTGCCCCTGCGGGGGCGGCGGCCCGATCAGCTGCGCCTCAGTGCCCTGCAGACCGCCCTGCCCCTGAAACTGGTGGCGGCCGGCGGCAGCCTGCTGCTGCTGCCGCTGCTGTGGTGGTCGGATGCGGCGGCGGGCATGGCCTGGGCCTGGTCGCCCCTGAATGCCAGCCCGCGGCTGGTGGGGCTGCTGGTGGCCCTGCCGCTGCTGGCCCTGATGCTCTGGCAGTGGCAACAGCTGGTGCAGGTGCTGTGGCTGTTCAGCCGTTCGGCCCAGCAGCTGGAGCAGACCCTGCCCCTCAGCCAGAGCCAGGCGGCTCAGCAACGCCTCAACCTGGGGCTGCCGCTGCTGCTGTTGCCCCCCCTCGACCTGCCGGAGCCGCCACCAGCGCCCAAGCCGGAGCCCGAGCCGGCACCTGAGCCTGCAGCTGAGCCTGAGTCAGCCGCCGAACCGGATCCCGAAGCCGCCCCGGCGCCCGAACCAGCGCCCGAACCCGAGCCCGAGCAAGCCGAGGAGGAGCCGCTCCCGGCCTCAGCCGTTGTCGTCGTCGACGCTGCGGTTGCGGTCGAACCAGAGCAGCCCACCGAACAGCACGACGGCGCCGACCTGGATGCCGAGGTCGCTGAGGGCGACGAGCTCCCCGGCGGAGGCGCGGAGGGCCATGGTGGCCAGACCGATGGCACCGGAGGCGGTGAAGGCGAGCCATAGGCCCCGCCGCAGCCCCCGCCAGGGGGTGCGGGCCTCCTGCAACAGCCGCGAGCGCAGGGCTGGATCCAACGACGGGGGGCCGCTGCGGGCCGGATCCGAACCAGCCATGGAGCGGCCTCGATTGCATGTGGGGCTGAATGCTAGTTTCTCAACGCTGCCGGTGTAGCTCAGTGGTAGAGCAACTGATTCGTAATCAGTAGGTCGCAGGTTCAAATCCAGTCACCGGCTTTTTGTTTCCATTCCAGTCATCAACAGCCGCCCTCAGCGCAGGTGCGACGTTGTTTTTGCCCCATTGCAACGGCGACTGATCCCCCACGTTGCGGCAACGGTTGCGGCGCTGTGCAGCGGTTCGCAGCGTGATCCAATCGCAGCGCATTTCAAGCCGGCAAAGATCACCGGCCAAAGCGCCGCATCACTGCTAGGAGTGACCCAACGCCCCCCTCGCCATGCGCACCCCCCTGCTTCTCCTGGCCGCGGCCCTGGTGCTGGCGGGCTGCCAACGGGGCCCCAGTGAAAGCCAGCGGCTGGAGCGGCTGGAGCTGCGCCTGCAGCAATTGGAGCAGCGCCTCAACGCTCCCGATGGCCCCAACAGCGCCGACCGTGGCGGCAAAGCCCCGGCGGGGCCAGTGAAGTCGCTCACCTTCCGCATGGGCAGTGCCGACGACCGCCTGCGCATCTATTGGGCCGATGGCAGCAACAGCGATCTGCCCTGCACCAAGGAGCAGGGCACCTGGGCCTGTGGCTAAAGGGCCGCCAGGGCATCCCCCCAGCCCAGCTCACAACCCCAACGTTCCCGCTGGCAGAGGCTGAGGGCAATGCCCTTCTCGCCGTAGGCCGCCTCGTTGATGAACACTGGCCAACGGGCCGCGGGGTTGGCGCCGGGTTCGTAGGCGATCACCGTGCCATCGGCACTCCAGAAGAGGGGATCCCCCGGCGTCAGGGGGCGCCAATCGCGGTGCTGGCGGAGGGGGTGAACGGCGGCGGCGGGGCGGCCATCGCCATGGCGGGGCAGATCAACGCTGCCGGCATGGCGATGCACCCACAGCGCTTCAGGCAGCCGCAGCCGCCCGGCCCGGGCCTGGGCCAGCACCGCCAGGCAGGCCTCCAGGGCGAGCTGGGTCTGGCGGCAGATGCTGGCGCTCAGCAACCCCTGGGGCACCGGCCCCACCTCGATCACCAGGCCGGCGGGCCAACGCTCCACCAGGAAACCCGTCTGGGCGGCATCGGCCTCATGCAGATACACCGGTAAGCCCAGCCGCGCCTGCACCCCCGCCGCCAGGGCCAGATCGGCGGGCCGGCGGCCGTACACCACCAGGGAATTGCCCATGGCGCTGGTGGTGCTGTGCAGATCGAGGGCCACGCTGCAGGGCTGGTCGCCATCGGGGCCGAAGCGGGCCAGCAGCTGCCGGGCCCGCTGCACCTCCAGCTCCTGGCGGCTGGGGTCCGCCAGGAGCTCCGGCGCAAAGCTGCGGTTGAGGTCGCGGTCGATGTAGCGGCGGTTGGCGGCCAGGGCCTCGGGGTTCCCCAGCTCCAGGGCCAGCTCCACCCCCGCCGCGGCCAACAGCTCAGGCCGCTGGCGCCACTGCTCCAGCAACCAGGGGGCGTTGCGCTCGTTGCCGTGGGTGGCGGCCACCACCAGCACGCGGCCCTGGGCCATGGCCTGTTCTCCCGCTGCCTCTTGCGCCAGCCTGGCAGCAGTGAGGCGCAAACGCCGATGGCGATCCCCCCGGCCGTGGTGCGTGCCGCCCGCACGGGCTGGCACTGGCAGTGGCAGCGGTTGATGGGCGGGCTGGGGCCCGCCGATGCCGACGGCAACTACATCCGGCCCGCCGGGGCCTTCACCCAGCCGCCACCCGTGCCGGCCAACGCCGGCGCCGCCGGCGGCCATGTGCTGATCGTGGGGCGCAGCTGCCCCTGGGCGCACCGGGCCTGGTTGGTGTGGCTGCTGCGGCAGCTGCAGGGGAGCATCGACCTGCTCACGGTGGAGCCGGATCCGGAGGAAGGGCGCTGGCGCTTCAGCCAGCCCTTTCTGGGCTGCGACACCCTGCAGGAGCTCTACCAACGCGCCGGCGCCGACCCCGGCCAACGGGCCACGGTGCCGGTGCTGGTGGAGCGGGCCAGCGGCCGGGTGGTGGTGGGCGAAAGCGCCCGCCTGATGGAGCTGCTCAACGCCTGGCCCGCCGCCGCCGATGCCCCCGACCTGGAACCTCAGCCCCTGCGGGAGGCCATCGAGGGCTGGCGGGAGCGGCTGCAGGGCAGCGTCAACGACGGCGTCTACCGCTGCGGCTTCGCCCGCACCCAGGCGGCCTACGACCGGGCTGAGGCGGCCCTGTTCGCCACCCTCCAGCAGGCGGAAGCGGCGCTGGGCGCCGGTGGCCCCTGGTTGTGTGGCCCCCAGCTCAGCCTCGCGGACGTGCAGCTGTTCCCCACCCTGATCCGGCTGGAACTGGTGTACGGGCCCCTGTTCGGCGTCAGCCGCCAGCCCCTCTGGCAGCTGCCGGCCCTGTGGGGCTGGCGGCAACGGTTTTTTGCGCTGCCTGGGGTGGCCGCCAGCTGCTGCGACCAGGCCTGGCGCCAGGACTACTTCGGCGCCCTGTTCCCGCTCCACCCCTCCGGGATCGTGCCCGCCGGGCCGTCCCTGGCCACACTGGTGCAAGCCCAGGTGCAGCCATGACCAGCGCCAGCGACCTGCCCGCCGATGTGGTGTTCGAGGGGGTCTACGGCCCCTTCCGCATCACCGATGCCGATCGCCGCGAGGTGCTGGGCTACCGGCTGGCGCTGTTCACCGCCGCCCTCGCCCAGGCGGCCCTGCTGCTGCAGTGGCAGCGCTGGGGAGGCGGCTGGCTGTGGCCCTGGCTGCTGCCGCTGCTAGCCGGCGTGGGGCTGGCGTTGCGCTGGATTCACATCTACCTGCGGCCGCTGCACCGGGCCCTGCAGCTGCTGTGGCTGGTGGGCAGCCTGGGGTTTGTGGCCCTGGCGATCCAGGCGGGCCCGAGCGGCATGGCCCAGGCGGTGGCGGCGGATGGCCGCTGGATCTGGGCGATCGGGCCCTTCTTCGCGGCCCTGGCGGGCATCGGCTTCAAGGAGTTCTTCTGTTTCCGGCGGCCGGAGGCCATCGGCGTCACCCTGCTGCTGCCGGTGGCGCTGCTGGGGCACCTGAGCGGCCTACTGCCCGGGGGCGGCACGGCGCTGCTGCTGGGGCTGGAGGCGGCTCTGCTGCTGGTGCTCTGCCTGCGCAAATTCCCCATGGCTGCCGCCGCCGATGTGGGCGACAAGAGCGTGTTTGCTTATCTGGAGTCCCAGCGGTAACGCCCCAGCCCTTGAGCCTGATCAGCCTGGTGGAGGTCCGCAAGGACTTCGGCATCCGCACCCTGTTCGACAACCTCACCCTGCATGTGGGGGAGCGGGAGCGGCTGGGGCTGATCGGCCCCAACGGCGCCGGCAAATCCACGCTGCTCAAGTTGCTGGCGGGCCTGGAGCCGCCAGGCGCCGGCCAGCGGCGGGTGCTGCCCCAGGCGCGGATCGTGCTGGTGAGCCAGGAGCCGGAGATGGATCCGGAGCGCACCGTGCTGGAGCAGGTGTTTGCCGGCAGCGGCGAAAAGATGGAACTGCTGGGGCGCTACACGGCCCTCAGCGATGCCCTGGCCCTGGCCCACGGGGAGGGGCGCGATGACACCGCCCTGCTGGCGGAGCTCAGCAGCCTCAATGCCCGCATGGACCAGAGCCAGGCCTGGGGGCTGGAGCAGCAGATCCGCGAGGTGCTGCAGCAGCTGGGCATCGGCGACACCCAGCGCCGCGTGGGCGACCTCTCCGGCGGCTACCGCAAACGGCTGGCCCTGGCGGCCGCCCTGGTGGCGGATCCGGATGTGCTGCTGCTGGATGAACCCACCAACCACCTCGATGCCGACTGCATCCAGTGGCTGCAGGGCTACCTGCAGCGTTTCCGCGGCGCCCTGGTGCTGATCACCCACGACCGCTACGTGCTCGATCAGGTGACCGACCGGATCGTGGAGGTGGACCGGGGCGAGGCCCGCAGCTACAGCGGCAACTACGCCACCTACCTGGGCCGCAAGGCGGAGCAGGAGGAGTCAGCGGCCGCCAGCGAAGCGAAGCTCAAGGGGGTGCTGCGGCGGGAGCTGGAGTGGCTGCGCCGGGGCCCCAAGGCCCGCAGCACCAAGCAGAAGGCCCGCATCCAGCGGATTGAAGCCCTGCAGGAGATCCCCAAACGGCAGGTGAAGGGGCAGGTGAGCCTGGCCAGCAACCAGCGGCGCCTGGGCAAACGGGCCATCGAGGCGGAGGCGCTGCAGGTGTGGGCCAGCGAGGCGGCCCGCGAGGCCGGAGCCGCGCCGCTGCTGCGGGACTTCAGCTACGACTTCAGCCCGGAGGACCGTGTCGGGATCATCGGCCCCAACGGTGTGGGTAAATCCACCCTGCTGGATCTGATCGCCGGCCGGCGCCAGCCCCACGGGGGCCGCATCGAACTGGGCGGCACCGTGAAGCTGGCCTATTTCGATCAGCACAGCCACCAGCTGCTGGATGGCACCGATGCCGCCGGCCGCGAGCGCAAGCTGATCGATGTGGTGAAGGACGCCGCCAGCTCCATCGAACTGGAGGGCAGCACCCTCAGCGCCGCCCAGCTGCTGGAGCGGTTTCTGTTTCCCCCGGCCCAGCAGCACCAGCCGGTGAGCAAGCTCTCCGGCGGCGAACGGCGGCGGCTGCACCTCTGCCGCCTGCTGATCGAAGCCCCCAACGTGCTGCTGCTGGATGAGCCCACCAACGACCTGGACGTGCAGACCCTGACGGTGCTGGAGGACTTCCTGGAGGACTTCCGGGGCTGCGTGGTGGTGGTGTCCCACGACCGCTATTTCCTCGATCGCACGGTGGACCGGCTGTTCTGCTTCGACGGGGGACGGCTGCAGCGCTTTGAGGGCAACTACAGCGCCTACCTGGAGCGGCAGGGGGCCGCCAAAGGCCATGCCAGCGCGTCAACGCCCACCCCCAGCACCGAGCCCACCGCCCCCCAGCCTGCGGCGCCGAAGCAGCGGCGGCGCAGCTTCAAGGAAACCCGCGAACTGCAGGCCCTGGAGACCGAGCTGCCCCAGTGGGAAGCCCGGCGCCAGGAGCTGGAGCGGGGGCTGGCGACGGGGGGTGCGGATTACGGCGCCCTGGAGCTGCTCAGCCAGGAGCTCAGCGAGCTGCTGCTGCGCATCGAACAGGGGGAGGAGCGCTGGCTGGAGCTCAGCGAGCTGCCGGGCTGATCCCTGCGCCCTGGGCCGCACTGCTGCGGCGACGGCGCTGCAGGTGGGGGGCCTCCCCGGGGGCGCAGCTGGGGCGGGCGCTCAGGTCGCAGCGGGGCGCGATGGGGGCAGCGGGGGCGCCGCTGCCGGCCGCCGCAGCGGTGAGCCAGGGCTGCTGGCGGGGGCGGGCACCACGGGCCTCCTCCTCCTTCATGGCGGTGGGCTTGTAGTCATCACAGCCCCGCTGCAGGGCCATCTCATCGCCCATGCGGCGCAGGTAGAGGTCGAGCGACCAGGTGACCTGGTTGTGCTCGAAGGCCTCACAGGCCGCCAGCAGGGAGGTGAAGCGCTGGCTCACCAGGCCGCTGGGGGAGCACTGCTTCCACTCGAGCACCTCCTCAAAGCTGAGCCCCTGGCGCCACTGACGCTGCTCCGAGAGGTAGCAGTGGTGGTCGGGGCCGTTGATCCAGAACAGCTGGCCATGGTCATCGATGAAATGGCGATCCCGCCGTTGACGGATCCGGGCCATGGGACAGCTGTGCAGCTGCTTCTCTCCTAGCCACGGCGGCGCCAATGCGCCGCAAGGGCCAGCATCAGAAGCCCACCACAAACCCCGGCACTGGCGCCCGGGCACCCGTATGGTGTGCGCGACGTCGAGCGGCCCGAGCATCTCCGGCCCCTTCCATGAACACCATCGACGAGCACATCGCCAAGGACAAGTCCGAGATCGCAGCGGCCCTGGAGGCCGGCGATGCCAGCAAGGTGCGTCACCTCGAAGGCGAACTCAAGGACCTCGAGGAGTACAAGGCCCACCACCCCGGGGACAACCATGACCCCACCCCGCTCGAGGTGTTCTGCGACCTGAACCCCGAAGCCCCTGAGTGCCTGGTCTACGACGACTGATCGTCGCTTCGGGGATCTGACCTCAGATCCCCAGCTGCTGCCAGGTGGCCGCCAGTAGCTGATCCAGGTTTCGCGCCGCGGCCGCCGAAATCGCGAGCACGGGCCCGCCGCAGTTCTGCTCCAGCAGCTGCCGGCGGGCCTGGAGCTCCTCCTCCAACAGCAACTCAATCTTGGTGAGGGCCACCAGGGTGGGCCGCTCACTGAGACCGTTGCCATAGGACTGCAGTTCCTGCTGCACCACCTGCAGGTCGCGGACGACGTCTTCGGAGCTGGAATCCACCAGGTGGATCAGCAGCCGTGTGCGCTCGATGTGGCGCAGAAAATCGTGCCCCAGCCCCGCCCCCTGGGCCGCCCCGGCAATCAGCCCTGGGATGTCGGCGAACACGGTGCCATCGCCGGTGGGCCGGCGCACCACCCCCAGGTTGGGCACCAGGGTGGTGAAGGGGTAGTCGGCGATCTTGGGGCGGGCTGAAGAGAGCACCGAAATCAGGGTGCTCTTGCCGGCATTGGGCAGGCCGATGATCCCCACCTCCGCCAGCAGCTTCAGCTCCAGCTGCAGGTTCCAGGCTTCACCGTCGCGGCCCTCGGTGCATTTCTCCGGGGCGCGGTTGCGGTTGCTGAGGTAGTGGGCGTTGCCCAGGCCGCCGCGGCCCCCCACCGCCACCAGCAGGCGTTGGCCCTTATCGGTGAGGTCCCCCAGCAGGATGTTGGTGCGCAGGTCGCGCACCTCCGTGCCGCAGGGCACCTTGATGGTGAGGTGGTCGCCGCTGGCGCCGGTGCTCTTGTTGGGGCCGCCCCGGCGACCATCCACCGCCTCGAACAGGCGCTTGTATTTGAAGTCGAGCAGGGTCTGCAGGTTGGGATCGGCCTCGAGCCACACATCGCCGCCGCGGCCGCCATCACCGCCGGAGGGGCCGCCGGCCGGCACGTACTTCTCCCGGCGGAAGGCCACGATGCCGTCACCGCCGCGGCCGGCCTGCACCGCAATGCGGGCCTGATCAATGAACTGCATTTGATCAACCCTAGGATCGGGCCGCCGCGGGCCCAGGGGTTGGCAGAGGTTCGGTTCCAGCAGGTCAGCAAGACCTACCCACCCCGGCGGGGCAGCGCGCCGGTGGAGGTGCTGCGCCAGCTCGATCTGGCCATCGCCGATGGGGAATTCCTGGTGCTGGTGGGCCCCTCGGGCTGCGGCAAGAGCACCCTGCTGCGGCTGCTGGCGGGCCTCGAATCGCCAACCGGCGGCGACATCGTTGTGGGGGACCGTTGCGTCACCCAGCTGCGGCCCGCCCAACGGGACGTGGCGATGGTGTTCCAGAGCTATGCCCTGTATCCGCACCTGAGCGTGGCGGACAACATCGGCTTCGGGCTGCGGCGCCAGCGGCGGCGCACGCCCCTGCAGCAACTGGCCGATGGGCTGCACCGGGCCAGCGCCGGCCTCCCCAGTCCCTTGCGGTTTCCCTCCAGCCGGGAAAGCCGGATCCAACAGCGCATCAGCGAGGTGGCCAGCACCCTGGAGCTCGATCACCTGCTGGATCGGCTGCCCAAGGAGCTCTCCGGCGGCCAGAAACAACGGGTGGCCCTGGGCCGCGCCATCGCGCGCCAGCCGGCGGTGTTCCTGATGGATGAACCGCTCAGCAACCTCGACGCCAAGCTGCGCACGGGCACCCGCGCCCAGATCGTGGAGCTGCAGCGACGGCTGGGCACCACCACGGTGTACGTGACCCACGACCAGGTGGAGGCGATGACCATGGGCCATCGCATCGCCGTGCTCAACCGCGGCCAGCTGCAGCAGCTGGGCACGCCGATGGAGCTGTATCAGTGGCCCAGCAATCTGTTTGTGGCCCAGTTCATCGGTAGCCCACCCATGAACCTGCTGCCGGTGCAGGCGGTGGGCAACGGCCAACTGCAGCTGGGGGGGCGCCGCTTCCTGCTGGAGGGCCCGGTGCGCGCCGCCCTGGAGCAGTGGCAGAGCCGGGGCGGCCCCGACGCCCTCACCGGCGGCCTCCGGGCAGAACACCTGCGGCTGGCCCCCGCCACCAACCGCAACCTGCCCGCGGAGCTCTGCCATGTGGAGAGCCTGGGCAACGAACAGCTGCTCACCTGCCGGCTGCTGGAGGGGGATCAGCTGGTGCAGCTGCGGGCCGAACCCGACCAGCGGGTGGCCCCTGGCGAAACCGTGCACCTGGAGGTGGAGCCCGGCGGCTGGCGACTGTTCGACAACGGCGGTGACGCCCTGCCGCCCGCGCCCGTGGCCACCCCAGTGGCTCCCGAGCCGCTGCTGCCGCCGCTGGGCTGAGCCCTACTTCGGCCAGATCACGCTGCAGCCGGGGCCGCCATCCCCCTGCTCCGCATCGCTCACACGCTCCACGTAGGGGAGCGTGGCCAGCCACTCCCGCAGGCCGCGCTTGAGCTTGCCGGTGCCGATGCCGTGGATCACCCACAGCGGGCCACTGGCGGTTCGCAGTTGGTCCTCCACCGCCGCCTCCGCCTCGTGCACCCGCAGGCCGCGCACGTCCACGGTGTTGCGCTCGGTGCGCACCTGGGGGCC
>VGQL01000017.1 GCA_016882415.1 Cyanobacteria bacterium M_DeepCast_200m_mx_001 | reverse complement strand
CAGGGGGAAGGCCAGGGGGCCCGGCCGGGCCGTGCGCTCCAGCCGCCAGCGGCTGGCATGCATCCGCTCAAGGGCCGCCTGCAGGCGGGGGCGCTCCAGCTGCTCCTCCAGCACCTCCCGCCGGGCCTGCTCCAGCAGCAGCGAGTCCGGCTCGTGCTTGCTGAACACGTCGAACAGCAGGGCCGCACTGATCTGCAGCTGGCCGCCGGTTTTGTTCTGCCCCGGCATGCTCTGGGTGATCAGCCCACTCACCTGGGCGATGGCGCGGAAGCGGCGCCGGCAAAGCTCCGAGAGGTTCACCGCCTGCTCCAGATCCGCCTCCAGGGCATCCACCGCCAGCAGTTCATCGCCGTGCAGCTCCAGCAGCTCCTCGAAGGGGTAGCCCTTGGGGGCCAACAGCTCAAAGCCATAGTCGTTCACCGACACGGTGATCGTGCTGGCCCGGTGCCGCGCCAGGCGCCAGGCCCACAGGAAGCCGATGCCCTCATGCACAAACCGCCCTTCGAAGGGGAACACGAACAGGTGGCTGCCCTCGCGGCTGCGGCAGATCTCCAGCAGGATTTCGTCGTTGCGCGGCAGGCTGGAGAGGTCGTTTTGCCGCTGCAGGAGCGGCTCCAGGGCCCGCAGCTCCGGGGTGTCCAGCTCCGTTTCCCCCGCCAGGGCCCGGGCGCAGCGGTCCACCTCCTGGCGCAGATGGCCGCTGAGCAGATCCGAGAGGGCCATCTGGCCGCCGGCCCAGGCGGGCACCGTGGAGCTCTTGCGGGTGGTGGCCTTCACCTGGGCGGTCATCTCCCGCAGCCGCACGAATTCCAGCTGGCGGCCCGCGAAGAAGAACACATCGCCGGGTTTGAGCCGGCCGATGAAGGCCTCCTCCACGTGGCCGAGTACCGCCCCGCGCACAAAGCGCACGGTCACCGAGCGGTCCGCCGTGATCGTGCCGATGTTGAAGCGGTGCAAGCGGGCGATGGCCTTATCGACCACCCGGTAGCGATCCCCCTGCCACACCAACTTGCGGTAGCGCGGATAGGCCCCCAGGCAGCGGCCCCCGTGCTCGAGCACCTCCAGGCACCACTGCCACTGGCTGTCCGTGAGCTGCTGGAAACTCCAGCAGCGCCGCACCGTGGCCAGCTCCTGCTCGGGCTCGAACCCGGGGCCGCAGGCCAGGGTGGTGAGGTGCTGCAGCAGCACATCCAGCGGCAGCTGCGGCGGGCGGCGGTGCTCCACCAGCCCCTCTTCAAGCCCGCGGCGCATGGCACTCACCTCCAGCAGCTCCAGGGCATTGGTGGGCATGAACAGCACCTGGGAGGTGCCCCCCGGGCAGTGGGCGCTGCGGCCGGCCCGCTGCAGCAGCCGGGCCAGGTTCTTGGCGCTGCCGATCTGCACCACCCGCTCCACCGGCTGGAAATCCACCCCGAGATCGAGGGAGCTGGTGCACACCACCCAGCGCAGCTCGCCGGCCTTCACCCGCGCTTCGATCGCCTCGCGCTCGCTGCGGTCGATGGCGCTGTGGTGCAGGGCCAGGGCGTCCTCCATTTCCGGGCAGGCGAAGCGCAGGCACTGGTGCCAGCGCTCCGCCTGGTTGCGGGTGTTGGTGAACAGCAGGGTGCTCACCGCCGGATCCAGACCCGCCACCAGCTGCTCGTACATGCGCAGCCCCAGGTGGCCGCCCCAGGGGAAGCCATCGATGCTCTCCGGCAGCAGGCTGCGGATCGCTGTGCTGCGCTGCAGCTGGGCGGTGACCATCCGCGGCGGTGTGCCCACGCCGAGGGCCGCCTCGGCCGCCTGCTCCAGGTTGCCGATGGTGGCGCTGATGGCCCAGGTGCGCAGGCCGGGCCGCAGCCGCCGCAGCCAGCTCAGGCAGAGCTCGCACTGGCTGCCGCGCTTGCTGCCCATCAGCTCATGCCACTCATCCAGCACCACCGCCTGCAGATCGGCAAACAGCTGCTCCGCCTTGGCGTTGGCCAGCAGCACGCTCAGGGATTCGGGCGTGGTGATCAGGATCTGCGGCGGTGTGCGCAGCTGTTTGCTGCGCAGATGGCTGCTGGTGTCGCCATTGCGGATGCCCACGCTCAGGGGCCAGCCCATGGCCTGGATTGGCTCCTCGATGGCCAGGGCCAAGTCGCGGCTGAGGGCCCGCAGGGGTGTGATCACCAGCAGCTGCAGCCCTTTGCTGCCTGGCCGCTGCAGCATCTCGGCCACCGGCCCCAGCACGGCGGCATAGGTTTTGCCCGATCCGGTGGGCACCTGCAGCAGGCCGCTCTGCCCCGCCAGGTAGGCCTGCCAGCACTGCCGCTGGAAAGCCATCGGCGTCCAGCCCCGCTGGTGGAACCAGGCTTCGATCGGCTCCAGGGCCTTGGGCGTGCGCGGCCGGCCGGAGCGGCTCATGGCGATCCCTCCAGCAGGGCCAGGGCCGTGGCGAGGCTGTCGGCCTCCGCCGCCGGTTTGTCCTGGCGCCAGCGGCTGATGCGCGGAAAGCGCACGGCGATGCCGCACTTGTGGCGGTTGGAGCGCTGCAGCCCTTCGAAGGCCAGCTCGAACACCTGCAGCGGCTCCACCGCCCGCACCGGCCCGAAGCGCTCCGTGGTGTGGGCCCGGATCCAGCGGTCGAGCTCGCGGATCTCGCCGTCGTCGAGGCCGGAGTAGGCCTTGGCGAAGGTCACCAACGTGCCGGAGTTATCCCAGAGGCCAAAGCTGTAATCGGTGTAGAGGTTGGCCCGGCGCCCGCTTCCGGCCTGGGCGTAGAGCAGCACGGCATCGAGCCGCAGTGGCTCCAGCTTGTGCTTCCACCAGTGGCCCCGCTTACGCCCCACCAGGTAGGGGGAGTCGCGCCGTTTGAGCATCAACCCTTCGGCGCGCCGTTCGCGGGCCCCCTGCCGCAGCGGCTCCAACTGATCCCAGTGGCTGAGGGGCTCGGGCTGCGGCAGGCGCCAGCGCGGCACCAGCGCCTCCGGCGCTTCGCTGAGCCATTGCGCCCGCAACTGCTCCAACCGCCGGCGCCGCTCCTCCAGGGGCTGGGGCCTGAGGTCCACGCCGCCGTGCTCCAGCAGGTCGTAGGCGATGAAGCAGGCCGGGCACTGGCGCTGCAGGGTGGTGCTGGGGGCCTTGCGGCCCAGCCGCCGCTGCAGGCTGGCGAAGGGTTCCGGCGCCTCCGCCTGGGGCTGCCACACGATCACCTCCCCATCCAGCACGGTGCCCTCCGGCAGGCTCGCCGCCAGGGCGATCAGCTCGGGAAAGGCATCGTTGATCAGCTCCTCCCCGCGGCTCCAGAGGCTGCAGCCGGCGCGGCGGTGGATCAGCTGGCCGCGGATGCCATCCCACTTCCACTCCAGCTGCCACTGGCCCGGATCGCCCTGCTGCAGCACCGCCGGATCCAGGGGGCTGGCCAGGAAGAAGGGGTAGGGGCGCGCCGCCAACACCTCCTCCTGCTGGCCCGGCGCCAGCAGTTGCTCCAGGGCGGCGGCGCTGGGTTCAAAGCCCCCCATCAGCCGATGGGCCAGCACCGCCTCCTCCAGGCCTGCGCTCCTGGCGAGACCCCGGGTCACCAGGCCGGTGGAGACCCCCACGCGAAAGCCACCACTCAGCAACTTGTTCACCAGCAGCAGCTGCTCCGGTGGGCAGCTGGCCCAGCAGCCCCGCACGGCCTCGGCCTGCTCCGCGCCCTGCAGGGCCGCCAGTTGGGGCAGCCGCTGCTCCATCCAGTGGTGCAGCGGGGCCTCCGGCAACGCCGCGGCATCAACCGTCGACTGGTCCCGTTGCGCCCACAGCAGCGCCACCGTTTCCGCCGAATCCCCCACCTGGCTGTGGCAGGCCTCGAACAGCCACTCCGGCAGCGGCGATCCCTCCAGGCAGATCTCCCGCAGGCGTCGGCCGGTGATCAGGCGCCGGCGCCGTTTACCCAGTAGCAGGGCCAGGGCCCAGGCGGCATCCTCGGCCGGGGCGCTGCGGAAATAGCGCTCCAGGGCCGTCAGTTTGGCGCCGGTGCGGGTGGTGCCATCCAGCTCCTGAAACAGCGTGCTGAAGGCCCTCATGGCGCTGCTGCCTCAGGGGTGTCCCCCTCAAACCGTTCAGCCTCGAAGGCCCCCTCGAGCGGTTCGGCGGCAATGCCTTCCACCTCCCTCAGGTAGCGGGCCAGCACGTTGCTCTGGCCGTGGGTCACATACACCTGCTGGGCCCCGCTCTCCCGCACGCTGCGCAGCAACCCCGGCCAATCGGCATGGTCACTGAGCACAAAGCCGTGGCCGGTACCCCGGCGCCGGCGGGCGCCCCGCACCGCCATCCAGCCGCTCACGAAGGCGGTTTGGGGTGTCTTGAGCCGGCTGAGGCCCCGGCCCCTCAGGGCCCCCGGCGGCGCGATCACCAGGCGGCCCTCCAGGGGGGCGCCCCGGGGCAGCTCCGCCAGGGGCCGTGTGGGCGGCATCGCCACCTGGGCCTCGCGGTAGGGCTCCATCAGCTGTTGCACGGAGCCATGCAGCAGCACTTCGTCGCGGATGCCGAGCCGATGCAGCTCCGCCAGCACCCGCTGGGCCTTGCCAAAGGCGTAGCAGAGCAGCAGGGAGGGCCGATCCGTCGCCCCTCGCCACCAATCCACGATCTCCTGGGCCACCGCCGCGCCACTGCGCCAGCGGTAGATCGGCAGCCCGAAGGTGGCCTCGGTGATCAGCACATCCGCCGCCACGGGCTCAAAGGGGGTGCAGCTGGGGTCGGGGCAGCGTTTGTAGTCGCCGCTCACCAGCCAGCGTTCACCGCCGGCCTCCAGCCGGATCTGGGCACTACCCAGCACGTGGCCTGCGGAGTGGAACGACACCCGCGCCCCGCCGATGCGATGCCGCTCGCCGTACTCCACGGGGATCAGATCGATGCCCTCCCCCAGCCGCTGCCGCAGGATGCCCTCCGCCTGGCCCACGGCCCAGTAGGTGCCACAGCCTGGGCGGGCATGGTCGGCATGGCCGTGGGTGATCAGGGCCCGCGGCACCGGCCGCCAGGGGTCGATCCAGGCCTGGGCCGCCGGGCAGTACAGCCCCTCCGGGGTGAGCTGCAGCAAACCGCCGGGGGGGAGGGGCATCGGCGGTCGGCGGGGTGCGGCGGCCTGCAGCGATTGTGCCGGGCGCGGGCCTGCGCCGTTGACGGTGGACCCGGCCGTTCTTAGCCAGGGGGGAGACGTTGCTGGCTGGAGCCATGGCGCTGGAGGAGTTCCGCGAGCAGCTGGCCGCCACCGCCGCCGCCCTGGCCGAACCCGGCACCGGCCTGCTGGCGGCCGATGAATCCACCGGCACCATCGGCAAGCGCTTCGAGGCCATCGGGCTGGAGAACAGCGAAGCCCACCGCCGCGATTACCGCAGCCTGCTGGCCACTGCCGATGGCCTCGCCGACGCCATCTCCGGGGTGATTCTCTACGAGGAAACCCTGTTTCAGGACAGCAACGACGCCAGCGGCGGCCTGCCGATCGTGGAGCTGTTCCAACGGCAGGGCATCGTGCCCGGCATCAAGGTGGACCAGGGGGTGGAGCCCCTGGCCGGCGGTTTGGCCGGCGAGAGCTGGTGCACCGGCCTCAAGGGCCTGGCGGAGCGCGCCAGCCGCTACTACGCCCGCGGGGCCCGTTTCGCCAAGTGGCGCGCCGTGCTGCAGATCACGGCCTCGGGCTGCCCCTCCGAGCTGGCGGTGCGGGAGAACGCCTGGGGGTTGGCCCGTTACGCCCGCACCGTGCAGGAGCAGGGCCTGGTGCCGATTGTGGAGCCCGAAATCCTGATGGATGGCGACCATGACATCGCCACCACCGCCTCCGTGCAGGAGTGGGTGCTGCGGATCGTCTACGAGGCCCTCGCCGTCAACGGGGTGTTTCTGGAGGGCAGCCTGCTGAAGCCCTCGATGACCCTGGCCGGCGCCGCCTGCCCCCACCAACCCAGTGCCCAGGAGGTGGGTGACTTCACCGTGCGCACCCTCAGCCGCACGGTGCCGGCGGCCGTACCCGCGATCCTGTTCCTCAGCGGTGGCCTCAGCGAGGAGGACGCCAGCCTCGCCCTCAACGCCATCAACCAGGCCGCCGACGGCGTGGGCGCCCCGTGGCATCTGGGGTTCTCGTTTGGCCGCGCCCTGCAGCACTCCTGCCTCAAGCACTGGGGTGGCACGGATGTGGCCGCCGGCCAGGCGGCCCTGCTGGCCCGCGCGCGCGCCAACGGCGCCGCCAGCCGCGGCTGCTACGACGCCGGATCGGAACCCTCCGACGACGCCAGCCTGTTCGTGGCCAACTACAGCTACTGAGCTAGCGGCTCATGGCCAGCATGCGCTGGATCGGCTCGAGGGCCCGCAGGCGGGTGGCCTCATCCAGCTCAATGGCCGGCGCCATGGTGTGGAGGCATCGCCACAGCTTCTCCAGGGTGTTGAGGCGCATGTAGGGGCAGGCGTTGCAGCTGCAGCCATCGGCCCCGGGCACCTCATGGAAGGCCTTCTGGGGCACCGCCTTGCGCATCTGATGGAGGATGCCGGGCTCCGTGAGCACGATGAACGCCTCGGCGGGGCTGGCCTCGGCCCGTTGCAGCAGCTTGCTGGTGGAGCCGATGAAATCCGCCTGATCGAGCAGGTGCTGCTGGCATTCGGGGTGCGCCAGCACTTCGGCGTCGGGGTGCTCCAGCTTCAGCTGCAGCAGGGCCTGCTCACTGAAGGTTTCGTGCACGATGCAGCTGCCGGGCCAGAGGGTGAGTGGCCGGCCGCTCTGGCGCTGCACCCAACGCCCCAGGTTCTGGTCGGGGGCAAACAGGATCGGCCGATCCGCCGGCAGTTGCTGCACCAGATCCACCGCGTTGCTGCTGGTGCAGATCAGGTCGCTCTGGGCCTTCACCGCGGCGGAGCAGTTGATGTAGCTCACCACCAGGTGCTCGGGGTGCTCCGCGCGGAAGGCGGCGAAGGCGTCGGCGGGGCAGGCGTCCGCCAGGGTGCAGCCGGCCTCCAGATCCGGCAGCAGCACGGTTTTATCGGGGCTGAGGATCTTGGCGGTCTCCGCCATGAAGTGCACCCCGCAGAACACAATCACCGCGGCGTCGGTGGCGGCGGCCTTGCGGGAGAGCTCCAGGGAATCGCCGATGAAATCCGCGATGTCCTGGATCTCGGGCTCCTGGTAGTAATGCGCCAGGATCACGGCGTTGCGCTCGCGGCGCAGGGCATCGATGGCTGCGGGCAGCTCCGCCGCCGGCGGGCACGGGCCGGCCTCACGGTTGGCGGCGTCGGGGGCGGCAGCGAAAACCAAGGCTTGGCCTGATCTGATGCAGGATGGCGAAAGCCTAGGCATCGGGTTGGCCGAGCTCCGCATCGCCATCGCCGGAGATCTGCACGGCCAGTGGGATGCCAGCGATGAACGGCTCCTGGAGCTGTTGGCCCCCGACGCCCTGCTGGTGGTGGGCGACCTCAGCGACGGCCAGCCGCGTATCCCCCAGCGCCTGGCGGCCCTGCCCCTGCCCCTGGCCTGCATCCTCGGCAACCACGATGCCGGCCGCGACCCCTCCGGCCGCACCCTGCGCCGCCAGCTCGACGCCCTGGGGGATCGGCACTGCGGCTGGGGGCTGCGGGAACTGCGCCCCCCCGGGCTGGCGGTGGTGGGAGCCCGGCCGGGCACCGCCGGCGGTGGGTTTCACCTCAACCGGGCCAGCCAGGCCCTGTTCGGCCCGCTCACGCTGGAGGAGTCGGCCCAGCGCATCGTGGCCGCCGCCGCCGCCGCCGATCCGGCCCTTCCCCTGGTGCTGCTCGCCCACTGCGGCCCCTCGGGCCTGGGCAGTGAGGTTGCCGACCCCTGCGGCCGCGACTGGAAACGACCCGCCTGCGATTGGGGCGACCAGGACCTGGCCCTGGCCATCGACCGCATCCGCCGCCACCGCCCCGTGCCCCTGGTGGTGTTCGGCCACATGCACCACCGCCTCAAGCGGGGCCAGGGGGAACGCCGCAGCCTTTGCCGCGACCGCGCCGGCACCACCTATCTCAACACCGCCTTCGTGCCACGGCACAGCCGCGATGAGCAGGGCCGCGAACTGCGCCATTTCAGCTGGGTGCTGCTGCGGGATGGCGATCCCGTGGAGGTGAGCCACCGCTGGTATGGCCTCGATGGCCGCCTGCTCTACCAGCAGAGCCTGCAGCGGCCCGTCGACCTGCAGCCGTGCTGATCTACGCCTGCGTCAGCGGCCATGGCTACGGCCATGGCTCCCGGGTGGCCTCGGTGCTCAGTGCCCTGCATCGCCTGCAGCCTGATTGGCGGCTGGTGCTCTCCACCCCCCTGTCGGCCTCGTTTTTGCGGCTGGCCTTTGGCCCGGTGCCGTTTGAGCACCGCCCCTGCCGTTGGGATGTGGGGGTGCTGCAGGCCGATGCCCTCGGCTCCGACCCCGCCGCCACCCTGGTGGCCCTCGAGGCGCTGGAGCAGGCCCTGCCCCAGCAGATCGCGGCGGAACAGGCCTGGCTGGAGCAGCAACGGGAGCCGCTGCTGGTGCTGGCGGATGTGCCACCGGCCGCCGCCGACCTGGCCCGGGCCCTGGGGGCGCCCCTGGTGTTCATGGGCAATTTCGGCTGGGATGCCATCTACGGCCCCCTGGGCCCCGCCTTTGCCCCCTGGGCCGCAGCCGCCACGGCCCGCTACCGCCAGGGCACGGCCCTGATCGCCTGCCCCTTTGCCATGGCCATGCCCTGGGGGCTGCCCACCACGGCCGTGGGCCTCACCCCGGGGCGGCCCCGGGAGGATTCCGCCGGGCTGCGGCGGCGGCTACGCCTTGAGACTGCCCGTGATCACACCGTGTTGGTGGGCTTCGGTGGCATGGGGCTTGCGGTGGACCGTTCCCTGTTCGAGGCCTGGCCCCAGCACCACTTCCTGGCCGCCGATCCGGCCCTGGACTGCGGCGCCACCAACCTCACCCGCATTCCCGGCGATGTGCGCCCCCTGGAGTTGCTGCCCCTCTGTGGCCGTGTGCTCACCAAGCCGGGGTACAGCACCTATTGCGAGGCGATGGCGGCGGGGGTGGGTCTGCAGGTGGTGCGGCGGGATGGCTTTGCGGAGGCCCCGGTGCTGGAGCAGGCGCTGCAGCGCCATAGCTGGCACCGCCTAATCAGCCGTGACCAGCTGCAACAGGGGGATTGGCAGTTGGATCGGCCGTTGCTGCCCGCGACCGAGGCCCCCCTGGCCGATGGCGGCGATCGCCAGGCGGCAGAACGCTTGCAGGCACTGGCGTGCAACCGTTGAATTTGCATAGCGAACTGTTTCATCAGTGACTGATCGAATCAGCCAATGTGATTCTTGATACAGGTAGACACTTGTGTGACTGTCACTAATGCAATGGCTGCGGTGGGTTTGTGTGACAAACTCTGCGCAACCAATTCTGACTCTTTCATCACCACTGCGCCACGGCCCGGTTGTGATCTTTAAGCCTCCAGTTTGATTCTTCATCAAGCTCACACAGTTTTGGTGCGTCTTCCCCTCCCCGCTGTTTGCAGCGGGCCGAGAACGGATGGCGTTTGTTCTTCGCCGTTGCGTTTTGTCTGTTCAGCGTCGCCTGAGTCTGTTGGCCTTTGTCGCCGGTTGCTGTGTCGCCGGCCCCAGCCTCCAGGCTCCCGCCCACGCCCAGCAGCTGCCCGCCAGGCCCCACCTGTTGGCCGCCGCCAACACGGGGACCGCGGACGGCGTCACCCTGCAGGACCTGACGCCACGACCCCATTCCCAGGTGGCCCTGCTCAACGCCACCGACGGCCCCGCCGGCGAAGGGCAACCCTTCCGCTTCGCCATCACCCCCGAACGGCGAGCCCTGCTGAACACCATCCGCTACGCGGAAGGCACCTGGGCCCGCGGTGAAAACCTCGGCTACCGGATCATGTTTGGTGGCGGCCTGATGCCCCACCTGGAACGCCATCCGGATCGGGTGGTGTACGCCGGCGGCTACGCCAGTGCCGCCGCCGGTGCCTATCAGTTCATGCCCTTCACCTGGGCCCGCGCCAGCCGCAGCCTGCAGCTGCCGGGCTTCGGCCCCGATGTGCAGGATCAGGCCGCCATCTTCCTGATCCAGTTGCGTGGCGCCCTGCCGCTCGCGGATCAGGGGGCCTTCACCCCCGAATTGGCGGCACGGCTGGCCCCGGAATGGGCCTCATTCCCCACCCTGGCGGGCCGCAGTTTCTATGGCCAGCCGGTGAAGCGCTACGGCGCCCTCAAGGCCTTCTACGAGCGCAACCTGGCGGAACTGCGCGCCATTGCTGGCGTGGCCCCTTCCGTGGCGGAGGTTCCCAGCTGTGAACCGGTGGACTCCCTGCGCTGCCGCCTGGAGCGGCTGGATCGTCTCGGCCCCCGCCAGCTGGCCCAGGGGCGCTGATCCCTGGTCCCAGCGGGTCAGCTTTCGCTGTCCTTCAGCCGCGCCTTGCCCACGGTGTTCTGGGCGATCAGATAAGCGGCGGCGATGGCCCCCACAAACCCCAGGGCGTTGCGCACCAGGGGCAGCACGTCCGGCGTGCGGGTGATGATCGGCGCCACGCCGAACACCCCGAACAAAATCACCCAGAGCGGTGAGAGCAGCAGCACCCAGGCCCACTCCACCGTGTGCTCCGGTTTGCGCGGGTAGGCGGCGAAGCCCACGATCAGCCCCCCCAGGATCGAGGTGGCCAGGGTGAGGATCCATTGCTCCTGGGGCAGCCCGGGCACCACCTGGCATCCCCCGATCTCCAGGCAGCCCTTCACCGTGTGCAGGGAATCGAGGATCGCGGCGTCCTGGCCGTTGTCGCGCACGTAGTACTGGTTGCCGAAGCGGGTCTGCAGCTCCACCCAGTAGGTGCGGGGCATCAGGGCGAAGAGGGCATCACCCACGTTGAAATTGAGCAGATTGCCGCCCCGTTCATCGGCGATCAGCAGCAAGGAGCGCTCATCCAGGCCCCAGAACTCCTTCACCGCCAACCCCGGGGTGCGGTCGTACTGGGTGAGCACCCGCAGCTTCCAGCCGCTGACGCGCTCAAAATCCTCGATCTCCGCCTCCAGGGCGCTGCGCTGGTTGTCGGTAAGGATCTTGGCCAGGTCGATCACCGGCGTGGGGTGATCCGGCAGCAGGTCGGGGTTGTCGAAGGCCCGGGCGGGGGCCACCCAGACGACGAGCAGCAGCACCAGGCTGAGCAGGGCCCGGGCGATCCTGGCCAGCACTCCTCGGGATCCCGTCATGGCGCCTGCTTCAGTGGCCAGCATTCTCCCTGACCTCCCCGCTCCCCTGTGACCCGCCCCTCCCCACCGCCGTGGCTGGTGCAGCGCCTGCGGGGCCAAGGCGGCTGGGTGCCCTTCAGCACGTACATGCAGTGGGCCCTGCACGATCCGGAGCACGGGGCCTACGGGAGTGGTCGCCTGCGGGTGGGCCCCCGCGGTGATTTCGCCACCTCCCCCTCCCTCGGTCCGGATTTCGCCGCCCTGTTGGCCCCCCAGGTGGCCCAGTGGCTGCAGGGGCAACCGCAGGCTGAACCCCTCTCCCTGGTGGAAACCGGGCCGGGGGAGGGCAGCCTGGCCCTGCAGCTGGCGGAGGCCCTGGCCAGCCAGTGGCCGGCCTTGGCGGCCCGCACCGAGCTGGTGCTGGTGGAGCCCAACCCCGGCATGGCGGAACGGCAGCGCCTCCAGCTGGCGGCCTGCCCCCTGCCCTGCCGCTGGCAAACCCTTCAGCAGCTGGCCGAAGCGCCGGTGCGGGGCGTGCTGCTGGCCCATGAGGTGCTCGATGCCCTCGCGGTGGAGCGCGTTGTTTGGGATGGGGAGCAGTGGGCCCGCCAGGGGGTGGAGCTGCTGGAGCCCACCGATGGGGTGTTCGAGCTGCGGCTCAGCGCCGCTGGGCCCCTGCCGGAGGTGCTGGTGGCCCAGCTGGCGGCGTTGGGCTTGGTGCAGCCAGGCCCCCAGCGGGAGGCTGGCTGGACCACCGAACTGCACCCGGGGCTGGCGCCCTGGCTGGCGCAGGCCGGCGCTGCCCTGGTGGCGGGACAGCTGCTGGTGGTGGATTACGCCCTTGAGGCCTGGCGCTATTACGCCCCCCAACGGGCCAACGGCACCCTGATGGCCTACCGGCAGCAGCGGGCCAGCTCCGATCCCCTGCTCGAGCCCGGCCACTGGGACCTCACCGCCCACCTCTGCCTCGACAGCCTGGAGGCCGCCGCCGCGGCCAGCGGCTGGGAGCCCCTCGGCCAGCGCCGGCAGGGGGAGGCGCTGCTGGCCCTGGGGTTGGCCCAACGGCTGCATGGCCTGCAGCAGCAGGATCCCGCCCAGCTGCCCCAGCTGCTCAGCCGCCGTGAGGCCCTGCTGCGGCTGGTGGATCCCACCACCCTGGGGGACTTCCGCTGGCTGGCCTTCAGCCGTGGTCTGGTGGAGCAACCCACCAGCCTGTTCCTGCAGGATCCCCCCCTGTCCTAGGGGGCGACGCCGCCTAGCGGCAGCGCGCCAGCGCCTGCAGCACCTGCTTGCCGCTGACGTCGTCGCGGATCTCCACCGTCCCCAGGGCGGTGGGCAGCACAAACCGCACGCAGCCGTCGCGCACCTTCTTGTCGCCCTGGAGGCACTCGAGCACCGCCTCGGGTGGCAGATCCGGCCAGGCCAGGGGCAGGCCCGCCGCGGCGATTACCCGCCGCTGGCGGGTCTGCTCCGCGGGGCTCCACAGCCCCAGTTCGCAGCTCAGTTCACCGGCGGCCACCATGCCGATGGCCACCGCCTCGCCGTGCAGGAAGGTGCCGTAGCCGCAGAGCGCCTCCACCACATGGCCGAGGGTGTGGCCGTAGTTGAGGATCGCCCGCAGGCCCCCCTCCCGCTCGTCCGCCGCCACCACGCGGGCCTTGGCGGCGGCGGAGCGCTCCAGGATCCGCTGCATCAGCGCCGCGGGCAACGTCGCCATGGAGGCCAGCTGATCCCCCGCCGCCTCCAGCTCGGCAAACAGGCTGGGATCGCCGATCACGCCGTACTTGATCACCTCCGCCATGCCGGCGCGGAATTCGCGCTCGGGCAGGGTGGCCAGGCAGCTGGGGTCGATCAGCACCAGGCGGGGCTGATGGAAGGCCCCAATCAGGTTCTTGCCGCCCGGGTGGTTCACACCGGTTTTGCCGCCGATGGCGGCGTCCACCATCGCCAGCAACGTGGTGGGCACCTGCACCACGGCGATGCCCCGCAGCCAGCTGGCGGCGGCGAAGCCCGCCATGTCGCCCACCACCCCACCGCCGAGGGCCACGATCAGCGAGCCGCGCTCCAGTTTCTGGCGGAAGGCCGCGTCGTGGATCAGGGCCACGGTGGCCGGGGTTTTCTGCTCTTCCCCCGCATCGATCTCCAGCAGCTGGGCGTCGTAGCCCGCCGCCCGCAGGCTGCCCAGGGCTGTGGTGCCGTAGTGGGCGTTCACCACCGGGTTGGTCACCACCAGCACCTTGGTGCCCGCCTTGAACCCCCGCGCCTGCACCTGGTTCCCCAAGGCCGCCAGGCCCCCCGCACCGATCACGACCGGATAGGGGTTGGCGCTGAGCTCCACATCAATGGTGCGCAGGCTGCCGGAGCTGAGCGGCATCACCGTCATGGCGGGGGTGCTGGAGAGGCGGGGTGAACGTTGGGCCGAGGCTAGGGCCCGTTCGTTTCCAGCACCGCCAGCAGGGCATCCCCGTAGCGCTCCAGCTTGGCGGCCCCGATCCCGGCCACCTGCGCCAGTTGCGCACGGGTTGTGGGGCGCTGGGCCGCCAGCTCCAGCAGGGTGCGGTCGTGGAACACCACGTAGGGGGGCACCCCCTGGTCGCGGGCCTGGACCAGGCGCCAGGCCTTGAGCGCCGCCAGCATTGGATCGCCGGGATCCACGGCAGCACCGGCGGCACCGGCGGCCCCGCTGGCGCTGCGGCGGCTGCGCCGGGCCGCCGGGGTGGGCTCCGGCAGGGACAGCTCTACGGGCTGCTCGCCCCGCAGCAGCGGTTTCACCCGCGCCTCCTCCCCGAAGCTGAGGCCGCCGCGGGCCTCCGGCGGCGACACCAGCACCTCCAGGCTCTGCAGCTGCCGCAGCAGCGCCCGCCACTGGTTGCGGTCGAGTTCGGTGCCGATGCCGAACACGCTGAGCTCGTGGTGCCCCAGGCTGCGCAGCCGCTCGCTGTTGGCCCCCAGCAGCACGTCCACCACATGGGCCGCGCCGAAGCGTTGCCCCGTGCGGTACACCGCCGACAGGGCCTTCTGCACCGCCACGCGGCAATCGCTGCGCTGCCGCGGCTCCAGGCAGCCATCGCAATTGCCGCAGGGTTCCGCCAGGGTTTCCCCGAAATGGCGCAACAGCACCTGGCGGCGACAGCCCTGGGCCTCGCTGTAGGCGATCAGGGCATCGAGCTTGCCGTGCTCGATCCGTTGCTGCTCCGGCGGGGCGGCGGAGTCGTCGATGAAGCGCCGCAACTGGGGGATGTCTCCGGGGCCATGCAGCATCCAGGCCACCGCCGGCAGGCCATCGCGGCCTGCGCGGCCGGTTTCCTGGTAGTAGGCCTCCAGGCTCTTAGGCAGATCCACGTGGGCCACGAAGCGCACATCCGGCTTGTCGATGCCCATGCCGAAGGCGATGGTGGCCACCACCACCACATCACTGCCGAGCCGGAAGCGCTCCAGGGCCTGGCGCCGCTGCTCCGGCTCCAGGCCGGCGTGGTAGCCCACGGCGTTGAAGCCGGCGGCTTGCAGCACCCCGGTGAGCTGATCCACCCGCGACCGCGAGCGGGCGTAGACGATGCCGGCCTGACCGCGCTGCTCCGCCAGGAAACTGAGCAGTTGATCCTTCGGCTGATCCTTGCTGCGCAGCAAGTAGCGGATGTTGGGCCGATCAAAGCTGGCCAGAAACACCTGGCCCTGGGCCAGCCCCAGCCGCTCGATGATGTCGTCGCGGGTGCGGGGATCGGCGGTGGCGGTGAGTGCCAGCCGCGGCACCGCCGGATAACGGCGGGCCAGTTGATCGAGCTGGCGGTACTCGGGCCGGAAGTCATGGCCCCACTGCGACACGCAGTGGGCCTCGTCGATGGCGAACAGGCTGATGCCGGGGCCCAGCCGCTCCAGCAGGTCTCCGGCCAGCAGCCGTTCCGGTGAGACATACAGCAGTTTCAGGCTGCGTTGCTGCAGCTGTTCCCAGACGGCGTTGGCCTCGGCGGGCTCCAGGGCGGAATGCAGCGCCGCGGCGGCCACCCCCGCCTGTTGCAGGGCGGCCACCTGGTCCTGCATCAGGGCGATCAGGGGTGAGATCACCAGCGTGAGCCCCGGCAGACACAGGGCCGGCACCTGGTAGCAGAGGGATTTACCCCCACCGGTGGGCATCAGCACCAGGCCGGAGCCCCCCTCCAGCACGTGGCGCACGATGGCCCCCTGGGGGCCGCGGAAGGCCCGGTAGCCGAACACCTGCTGCAGCACCTGTTGCGGATCCACGGGGCTGGCTGTTCCGGCGGGAGCTCCCAGAATGCCCCGATCGCCCCGGTGTCCGTCGCCTTGCCCCAGACCACCCCCGGCACCGCCCGCACCGCCACCGCCTGGGGATTTCTCACCCCCGGCCTCCTGTTGATCAGCCTCTCGGTGCTGATCCCCGCCGCCATGGCCCTGGTGATGAGCTTCACCCAGAGCGGCCTGGATGTGAGCGAGCCGCTGCGCTTCGTGGGCCTGGCCAACATCCGCCGCCTGCTGGCGGACCCGATGTTCTTCAAGGTGCTGGGCACCACCCTCCTGTATCTGGTGGGGGTGGTGCCGCCGGTGGTGCTCGGCTCCCTGTTGCTGGCGGTGCTCGTGAACCGGCAGCTGCCGGGCATCCACTGGTTCCGGGCCGCCTTCTACACGCCGGTGCTGGTGTCGATCGTGGTGGCGGCCATCGCCTTCCGCTGGCTCTATGCCGAAACCGGCCTGATCAACGGCTGGTTGAGCGCCCTGATCGGATCACGCTTTCAGCCCATCGGCTTCCTCACCAACCCGCTGCTGGCCCTGCCCGCGGTGATGGTGGTGACCCTCTGGAAGGGGCTGGGCTACTACATGGTGATTTTTCTGGCGGGGCTGCAGGGCATCCCGGGTGATCTCTATGAAGCCGCCGAACTCGATGGCAGTGAGGGCTGGCGCAAACACCTGGACATCACCCTGCCGCTGCTGCGCCCCTACGTGACCCTGGTGGCGGTGATCTCCGCCATCGCCGCCACCAAGGTGTTCGAGGAGGTGTACCTGATGACCCAGGGCGGCCCCGCCGACGCCACCAAAACCCTGGTGTATTACGTCTACGACCAGGCCTTCGCCGAGCTGGAGATCAGCTACGCCTGCACCGTGGGCCTGGCCCTGTTTGTGATCGTGTTGCTGCTGAGCCTGGTGCGGTTCGCCTTCGCCGGCGACAAATCCCTGGCCTGAATGCGACATTGATTGATTGCGTGGCTGGGGCCATGGGCGCGACGCCGACACTCCCGGGGGCCATCGGCATCGTTGGTGGCGGCCAGCTGGCCTGGATGCTGGCGGAGGCCGCCCAGCGCCGCGGCGTGGCGTTGGTGGTGCAGACCCCCAACCCCCACGACCCGGCGGTGGCCCTGGCCAGCCGCGTGGTGCAGGCCGATGTGCGGGACGCCGCCGCCACCCGCCAGCTGGCCGAGCAGTGCCTGGCCATCAGCTTCGAGAACGAATGGCTCGACCTGGCGGCCCTGGCCCCCCTGGAGGCGGATGGGGTGCGTTTCCTCCCCAGCCTGGAAGCCCTGCGGCCCCTGGTGTGCAAGCGCAGCCAGCGGGAGCTGCTGCAACGGTTGCATCTGCCTTGCCCCCGTTGGTTCGGCCTGGAGCAACTGGCCGCCGGCACCGCTGCGGATACCCAGCTGGAGTCGGGTTCACCTGAGCAGCTGCCCTCCCCCGCAGCCGATGGGGCCGTCGACGGCCCGCGCCAGCCCGCCCTGCCGGAGGGCTTTGCTTACCCCTTGATGGCCAAGCTGGCCAGTGGCGGCTACGACGGCCGGGGCACCGCGGTGCTGCGCTGCGATGCCGATCTGCAGGCCCTGCTGGATCAGGTGGATCCAGCCGAGTGGATCGCGGAGGAGTTCGTGGCCTTCGAGCAGGAGCTGGCCCTGGTGGCGGCGCGCGACCAGGCGGGGGATGTGGTGTGTTTCCCCCTGGTGCAGACCCACCAGCACCGGCAGGTGTGCGACTGGGTGCTGGCGCCGGCGGAGGCCGGCCATGCCCTGCTGCAACGGGCCCGCAACATCGCGGCCTCCCTGCTCACCGCCCTCGACTACGTCGGGGTGCTGTCGATCGAATTCTTCTACGGGCCCCAGGGGCTGCTGGTGAATGAGCTGGCGCCCCGCACCCACAATTCCGGCCACTATTCGATCGAGGCCTGCAGCCTCAGCCAATACGACCAACAGCTGCTCACGGTGGGTGGCGCCGCCGCCGAGGCCCCGCAGCTGCGGGTGCCCGGGGCCTTGATGGTGAACCTGCTGGGCTTCGAGGCCCGCGACGCCGATCACCCCGAGGCCTCCTACCCCCAGCAGCGCTCCGCCCTGGCGGCCCTGCCGGGCGCCCACCTGCATTGGTATGGCAAGCGGGGATCCTCCGTGGGCCGCAAGCTGGGCCATGTGACGGTGCTGCTGGAGCAGACCGATCCCCAGGCCCGCCGCGATGAGGCCATGGATCGGCTGGAGCAGATCCGCCGCATCTGGCCGCTGCCCCCCGCGCCGAATGGCGCCGCCGCCCAGGCCGCTGAAGCGGTTCATGGGGCCTAGGATTTCCTCGGACTGCTGTGTTGGTTCCTGCCTTTTACAGTTTTCTGATCTGACTCCCTTTTCGACTTGGGGCGTCTGTCGCGACAGTGCCGTAGACCGGCCCCGTAGCCGGAAACGAATCTCCGCTCTGACTCCCCTTCTGGTTTATCCAGGTCGGAATCTGGGGCAGAACGGCACAGCGGTTCACCCTCTTGGCTTCACCCCTTGCGCTCCCGTCCCACCAGGGCGGTGATGCGCTGCTCCAGGTCTTCGGCCCCCAGCCCGGTGACCACGAACACCTCCTGGGCGCTGCTGCCCCGGCGGGCCACCAGCTTCCAGCCCCCACTGATGGGAGTGGAGACCCGCAGCCGTAGTTCCGGGGCCCGGCCCCGCACCCGGGCGATCACGGCGGGGGTGATGGTGTCGATGGCTGGGTCCCGCACCAACCGCTTCAACAACGGGATCAGCCCCTCCAGGTAGGTGCTGTGGGTGATCACCAGCCGACCCATGGCTGTTGAGGGGGCGGGGGTCGTCAACCCTAAGGAACCCTGCTAGACCATTGCTCCGACGGCCGAGCCCATGTCCGCTGCGCAGGAGTCCGCCCGCCATCCCCAACTGCTGGATCGCCTGCGCCATGAGCTCGGGCCCGAAGCCCAGTTGGTGAGCGTGCGCCAGGCGGATTCCCAGCGGCTGCGGGGGGTGGCGGTGTGTGCCGGCCGCATCCTCAGCTTCGTGCTGGAGGCGGAGCAGAACCGCCTGCGCACCCAACCCCTGTTCGAGGTGCTGGAGCACCGGCGGCTGCGCTGATCAGCAGCGCTCCAGCGGTGCCATGGTGAGGCCCTCGGCGCCCAGTTGCTGGTGGTAGAGCTCCGCCTGCTCCAGCGGGCCGCTCCACACCTCCGCCGCCCCCTCGCCATCGATGCGATGGGCCAGGTCCCAGGCGCGGTCCGGTGTCATGCCCGGCAGGTGTCGCACCAACACGTCCACCACGTGCTGAAAGGTGTTGTGGTCGTCATCCAGCACGATCACGCGCCCATTGGGGTACGGCACCTGGAGCCGCTGGCGATCGAGCAGCGTTTGACCCGACGAACCCATCCGGTGACAAGCCTGCAAGCAATCCCCAGTCTGCCGCCCGGCGCTGGTTAAAGTGCTGCCAACACGTTTGCACCACCATGCTGATCACCGTGGGTTGGGCTGCCCTGTGCGCCACCTTCACCTTCTCGATCGCCATGGTGGTGTGGGGCCGCAACGGCGACGGCAGCATCAATTTCTGAGGTCATACCGCCGGCCCTTGGGGCCTGATCTGACCCGTGGGTGCCTTGGAAATCGTGTCCCCTGATCCGCAGCCGTTGTCAGGGGATGGTGTGCCGGCCCTTTCCGAGGCCATTGCCCAGGGCGTGCTCCCCTTGGGCCTCGAGCTCAACAATCTGCTGGCGATCCTGGCCGCCGCCCTGTTGGTGTTTGTGAGCGGCGGGGTGATCTATCTCTCCACGGTGGAATGGCGCGACCGGCGCCGCCGCCAGCAGCCCGTCGCCGCCGCCCCCCGGCGACGCCGGTGACCGATCCGGCGGCATGGCTGGCCCCCTGGGCCTGGAGCCAGGCCCAGCATTGCCTGATCCCCCCGCAATCCGCCCGCACCGCTGCTCGTTCCACCGCTGTGGGTGCCACGGCGGCGGCGTCCCCCTGGACGCCGGAGCAGCAGCAGCGCCTCGAGGCGGCCCTGGAGCAGGCTCCCAGCGGCTCAGAGGCCTGGGATCTGGCCCTGGCCCTGCTGCAGCAACCGGGCGCCGCCAGCCTGCGCCCCATGGCGGATCAGCGGCGGCAGGCGCTGGTGGGCGACACGGTCACCTACGTGGTCAACCGCAACCTCAACTTCACCAACCACTGCGTGCAGCACTGCGGGTTCTGCGCCTTCCGCCGCGATGCCGGCCAGGCGGGGGCCTTCTGGCACAGTTTCGACACCCTCCAGGCCCGGGCCCGCGAAGCCGCCCAGGCCGGGGCCACGGAGCTGTGCATCCAGGGGGGACTCAACCCTGAGGCGCGCCTGAATGGTTCAAGCCTGGCCTACTACCAGGCGTTGTTGCGGGCCCTGGCGGAGGCCGCCCCGGGGATCCACCTGCATGCCTTCTCCCCCCAGGAGCTGCTGTTCATCGCCGAGCAAGATGGGCGCCCGCTGCAGGCCGTGATCGATGGTCTGCTGGAGGCGGGTCTGGGCTCCGTGCCCGGCACGGCGGCGGAGGTGCTCAGCGAGCCGGTGCGGCGCCAGCTCTGCCCGGAGAAACTCACCGCCCGCCAGTGGTGCGCCGTGATCCTGCAGGTGCACCGCAGTGGCCTGGCCAGCACCGCCACCCTGATGGCGGGCCACCTGGAGGCCCCGGCCGACCGTGCCGCCCATCTGCTCACCCTGGTGGCCCTGCAGCGGGTGGCCTGGCAGCATCAAACCAGCGGTTTCAGCGAGTTCGTGCTGCTGCCCTTCATCGGTGCACAGGCCCCGGCGGCCCTGCGCCAGCGGGTGGGGCGTGACCAGCCGGACCGCGCCGCCATGCTCAGCCTCACCGCCCAGGCCCGCCTGCTGCTGGGGCGCTGGCTGGTGAACCACCAACCCAGCTGGGTGAAGCTCACCCTGGCCGGTGCCACCGAAGCCCTGCGCTGGGGCTGCAACGACCTGGGCGGCACCCTGATGGAGGAATCGATCACCAGCATGGCCGGGGCCCAGGGGGGCACCCGCCAGAGTCCCGCGGCGCTGGAGGCGGCGGCCCGCAGCCTGGGGCGGCCCGTGCGCCAGCGCACCACCCTCTATGGCGCGCCCGTGCCCGTGGGGGTGGCGCCATGACGCTGGCGTTGGCGTCGCTGCGCAGCCGGGCCGAACCCCTGCGCCACACCCTGATCGCCCTGGCGTTGCTGCTGGGTCTGCCCGCCCTGCTGCTGGCGGTGTTCCCCCGCCGCCTGGCCACCGGCCTCGATCGTTTGCAGGCCGATGCCGCCCTGCTGCAGAGCTTTGCCGCCCGCCCCGGCACTCCCCCGCCGCCGTTGTGGCTGGAGCGGCTCGGACCCCAGCAGGCCCAGAGCCTGTGGGCGCGCCAGCGGCGGCTCTGGTGGCAGTTCTGGGGCCCCCATGGCGATGCCGGCAGCTACCTGGTGCTGCCGGCCGCCAGCGGCCCGGCCCCCGCCGGAGCCCTGGCGGTGGATGACCTCTGGGTGTTCGCCCCCAGCCCCCTGGCTCGCCAGCTGCTGGCGCAGCAGCTCACCCTGCAGCGGCGCCCCTCCCGGGGCCTCGATCAGCGCTGCACCGCCTCCCTGCTGCAGCGCACCGCGGTGCATTGGAACGGCATTGCTCTGGCCCAGATGCTCGGGCCGATCGCGCCCCTCACAGCCCTGCTGCAGCAGGGCTGTGTGCAGCTCAGCGGTGATGGCGCCAGCCTGGTGTGGAACGGTGAGGCCGACGCCACCGCCGGCACCCTCACCGGGGCACCGGGCTGGCTGCCCCCGCCCGCTAGCACCCCCCTGGATCCGCCTCAGCTGCTGGCGTTGCAGGGCACGCGCCTGGATCTGCTGCTGCGCGGCCTGAATGCCAGCTCCTTGCTGCGCACCACCCTGGCCGAGCGTTACGGCCTGGGGCCGGAACAGTGGCGGCGGCTGAAGATGGCCCCGTTCAGCCTGGAACTGCGGCAGGAACCCCAGGGGCCCTTCCGGGCGGGGCTGCAGCTGGTGGTGGATCTGCCGCCGGATCGGCTGTTCTGGGAGCGCTGGCTCTCAGACCTCAGCCGCAGCCTCGAGCGCCATGGGCTGGAGCGCCATCAGCCGCTGCCGCGGCTCACCACCTGGAGCCGGCCCGATGGCACGGTGGTGGGGGGCTGGCGCTGGCTGGCCACCCGCCGCCTGCTGTGGTTCCTGGGCCCGATTCCGGCGTCGGTGCCCAGCTCAGCGCCGCTGGCGGATGTGGATTGGCGCCTGCAGCTGCGGCCCCAGGCCCTGGCCCAGGTGGGGCTGTTGCCGGAGCCGTTGCCCCTGGTGGTGCGGCGAGCCCAACGGGTGCAAGTTCAGGGCCGTCTGGAGCGCGGTGGCGCCTCCGGCGGCAGCCAGAGCAGCCTCAGCGGCCGGCTGGAGCTGCGTTAGGCGCCTGGGGCCACTTCGGGGGCGGGCGCTGGGGCGGCGCCGGCCTCGGCGGCCCGCTCGCGCCGGCGCCGTTCGGCGGCCACGGTTTCCTCCATCAGCTCCACCGCCTGGCTCATCTTTTCGATGTTGCCGGCGTAGAGGCTGAGGTCTTTGTCGACGCGGTCTTTGATCAGGCCCATGGCCTCACCGATCTCGTGGGCCGCCGTGCGCAGGGCCTGGGGCTCGAGGGCCTCAGCCCCCTGGGCCCGCTGCAGCAGGCTCAGCAGCCCCACCGCCACCAGGCGGGAGTAGTGGAAATCGGGCCGTTGCACCCCCTTGAGCAGGCCGGCGATCGGGGCCGGTGCCCCGGCGCCCTGGTTGGAGAGCCAGCCCTTCACCTCCTCGAGGCTGTGGGAGCCCACCTGGCTCACCGCCTCGGCGGCGCGGCTGCGCAGCTGGGCGGCATCAAAGCCGGTGGCACTGCACAGGGCGGCGAACAGGGGCTCGCGCTGCTGGTCGGGCTTGTAGCCCTTGGAAAAGCTGTCGAACACCTGGGTGAGCCCCACGGCGAACAGGCCATCGGCCTGGAAACCGCTCTGGTGGCTGAGCAGGTGCAGTTCCACCAGCAGTTCATCCACCAGCCGCCGGTAGAGCGGCGCGATCACGTGCGGGAAGGCGGTGTGAAAGGCCCGCTTGCTGTCGGCAACGGTGAGGCTGGCGCCCACGCTGGTGCTGGCGAAGTGGGGCGACCCTAGCTCGCTGAGAACGCTCGCCCAGGCTCAAGCTCAGTAGGATCCGCCCAGCTGCCGCATCCCCCGTGACCATGATCCCGATCGTGATTGAGGAGTCGGGCCGGGGCGAGCGCGCGTTTGACATCTATTCCCGCCTGTTGCGGGAGCGGATCATCTTCCTGGGGGAGCCCGTCACCGCGGAATCCGCCAACCGGATCGTGGCCCAGCTGCTGTTCCTCGAGGCTGAAGACCCCGAGAAGGACATCTTCCTCTACATCAATTCCCCCGGCGGCTCCGTCTACGACGGCCTGGGGATCTTCGACACCATGCAGCACATCAAGCCGGATGTGCAGACCGTGTGTGTGGGCCTGGCGGCCTCCATGGGGGCCTTCTTGCTCTGCGCCGGCACCAAGGGCAAGCGCAGCAGCCTCACCCACTCGCGGATCATGATCCACCAGCCCCTGGGTGGTGCCCGCGGCCAGGCCAGCGACATCCGCATCCAGGCGGACGAAATTCTGTTCCTCAAGAAGAAGCTCAACCAGGAGCTCTCGGATCGCACCGGCCAGCCCCTCGACCGCATCGAGGAGGACACCGACCGTGACTTCTTCATGTCACCGGCCGAAGCGGTGACCTACGGGTTGATCGACAAGGTGATCGACAAGCGCCCCGTGCGTGCCGTCTAAACAGCGCCCCATGGGCAAAGGGCTTCCGCCTTCGGAGCGCCCCAGCAAGGTCTGCCCCGTTTGCGGCAGGCCTTTTTCATGGCGCAAGAAGTGGGCCACGGTGTGGGAGCAGGTGATTTACTGCTCCGACCGTTGCCGCAACCGGCGCAATTCCCCAGCCTGAGCAGCCCAAGGATGAGTCGCCCCAGCCTGATCAGGCCTGGGCGGGTTCTGCGCTCAGGAACGGCGAGAAACGCTCCTTCTCCGGCACGGTGGTGAATTCGCCCACGATGGCGCGGAATTCATCGCCATCCAGGCTTTCCTTCTCGATCAGCACTTCCACCACCCGATCCATGCAGGCGCGGTGGGCCGCCACCAGCTCCACGGTTTCGGTGTAGCAGTTCTGCACAATCTGGCGCACGGCCGCATCCACCCGGGCGGCGGTGGCATCGGAGCCATCGCTGCGGGTCATCAGGTCGCGCCCCAGGAACACCTCCTGGTTGCCGGCCTCCAGGGAGAGCTGGCCCACTTCGCTCATGCCGAAACGGGTCACCATCTGGCGGGCGATGGAGGCCACCTGCTGGATGTCGCCACCGGCGCCGGTGGTCACCTCCGCGTAGCCGAACACCACATCCTCAGCGGCGCGGCCACCCAGGGCTCCCATGATGCGGGCCCGCAGCTGGGCGCGGCTCACCAGCATCTGCTCCTCATCGGGGGAGAACCAGGTGAGGCCCTGGGCCTGACCCCGGGGGATCAGGGTGACCTTCTGCACCGGGTCGTGGGCCTTCACCAGGGTGCCCACCAGGGCATGGCCCACCTCGTGGTAGGCGATCAGGCGCTTACTGCGGCCGTCGGTGAGCGGTTTGCCCTCCATGCCGGCGATCACACGGTCCACGGCGTCATCGATCTCCGCCAGACCGGTGGCCTCCTTGCGGCGGCGGGCCGTGAGGATGGCGGCTTCATTGAGCAGGTTGGCCAGGTCGGCGCCGGAGAAGCCGGGGGTGCGGCGGGCGATGGCCTCCAGGCTCACGTCATCGGCGAGCTTCTTGTCGCGGGAGTGCACCTTCAGCACCGCCAGGCGGCCCTTGATGTCGGGCACATCCACCTGCACCTGGCGATCGAAGCGGCCCGGGCGCAGCAGGGCCGAATCGAGCACATCGGCCCGGTTGGTGGCGGCGATGATGATGATGCCGCTGTTGCCCTCAAAGCCGTCCATTTCGGTGAGCAGCTGGTTGAGGGTCTGCTCCCGTTCGTCGTTGCCGCCGCCCACGCCGGCGCCCCGCTGGCGGCCCACGGCGTCGATCTCATCGATGAAGATCAGGCAGGGGCTGTTCTCCTTGGCCCGCTTGAACAGGTCGCGCACGCGGCTGGCGCCCACGCCCACGAACATCTCCACGAACTCCGAGCCGGAGAGGGAGAAGAA
>VGQL01000016.1 GCA_016882415.1 Cyanobacteria bacterium M_DeepCast_200m_mx_001 | reverse complement strand
CCCGGCTGGGCGGCAGGCAGAATCCGCCCAGCCATCAGCGGTCCGGATGCCACGCGCCAGGGTTCTTTCAGGGGTTCAGCCCACCGGATCCCTGCACCTGGGCAACTGGCTGGGGGCCATCCGCAACTGGGTGGACCTGCAGGACACCCACGACACGTTCTTCTGCGTGGTCGACCTGCACGCCATCACCGTGCCCCACGACCCGGCGCGGCTGGCGGCCGACACCCGCAGCACCGCCGCCCTCTACCTGGCCTGTGGCATCGATCCGGCCAAGGCCACGGTGTTTGTGCAGAGCCACGTGCCCGCCCACAGCGAGCTCTGCTGGCTGCTGAACTGCGTCACGCCGCTCAACTGGCTGGAGCGGATGATCCAGTTCAAGGAAAAGGCCGTCAAGCAGGGCGACCAGGTGTCGGTGGGCCTGCTGGATTACCCCGTGCTGATGGCCGCCGACATCCTTCTCTATGACGCCGACCTGGTGCCGGTGGGGGAAGACCAGAAGCAACACCTGGAGCTGGCCCGCGACATCGCCCAGCAGCGCATCAACGCCCGCTTCGCCCCCCGCGATGCCGAGGGGGAGCCGATCCCGGTGCTCAAGGTGCCCGAGCCCCTGATCCTCAGGGAGGGGGCCCGGGTGATGAGCCTCACCGATGGCCGCAGCAAGATGAGCAAGAGCGACCCCAACGAGGGCTCGCGCATCAACCTGCTGGATCCCCCGGAGCTGATCACCAAGAAGGTGAAGCGCGCCAAGACCGATCCGCTGATGGGGCTGGAGTTCGGCAACCCCGAGCGCCCCGAAACCGACAACCTCCTGGGCCTCTACGCCCTGCTCAGCGGCAAGGGCCGCGAGGCCGCCGCGGCCGAGTGCGCCGCCATGGGCTGGGGCACCTTCAAGCCGCTGCTGGCGGAGGTGCTGGTGGAGGCGCTGCGGCCGATCCAGCAGCGCTACGCCGAGCTCAGCGCCGATCCGGCCCAGCTGGATCAGGTGCTGGCGGAGGGGCGCGAGCGGGCCAGCGCCGTGGCCAACGCCAGCCTGGAGCGCACCCGCGCCGCCCTGGGGTTCCTGCCGGCCCGCTGAGGCACCGCCGCCGGCTGATCAATCCGAAAGGAAAGATAAAGGTGGCTGATGGTTAAGCCCCGCAGGCGCGGCGCGGCGCGGCCCGTGGGCCAGGGGGCGGGGCTGCATACGCACATCGCGTCTCATTTGTCCAGCCCCCGGGAAACCCATCTCGCCATGGGACTCGCCCGACCAGCAAGCTCCCTGCAACCGGATTCGTGTGCCGTTTGCTCAGCTCTCTGCCGCTTCGCCGGGGACAGGCGTCCCCCTCCACCACCGCTGCCGCCACGGCCCTGGGGCTGCTGCTGCTGGCGGTGACCTCCCTGGCCAGCCCCTCCCAAGGCGGCCAGCGCAGCGGCGACGACCCCGAGCTCGAGCAGCGCGTCTACGCCATCACCCCCGAGCGCCAGGCCCTGCTCAACACCATCCGCTACGCGGAGGGCACCTGGAAGCAGGGTGGCGCCGGCTACCGCACGCTTTATGGCGGCGGCCGCTTCGGCAGCCTGGCCCGCCACCCGGAGATCGTGGTCACCAAGCGCTACCGCAGCGCCGCCGCCGGGGCCTATCAATTCCTGCCCAACACCTGGCGCGAGGCCGCCGAGCGGCTGGAGCTGCGCAGCTTCGATCCCCGCAGCCAGGACCAGGCCGCCCTCTACCTGGTGGACCGCCGCGGCGTGCTCGACCAGATCGACCGCCTCGGCCTCACCCGTGAGGTGATGGCGGTGCTGGCCCGCGAGTGGGCCTCCTTCCCCAGCACCCACGGCGGCAGCGCCTACGGCCAACCCGTGAAGACCCCCGAGGAGCTGGCCCGCTTCTACCAGGACAACCTGGCCAGCCTGCGGGGCTAACCCCCCTCCGGCAGCGCCACCCCCGCCGCCCGCAGCAGCGCCGAGAGGTTCCACACCCGCATCATCAGCCGGTGCCAGGGGGCCATGGCCTCCAGGTCCACCGCCATCGGCGTGGAGCAGGCCCCCCGCAGGGCCCGGGCCGCACCGATGGCCTGCAGCCCCTCCTCCAGGTCGCTGCGCAGGCCGTTGCGCTCCCCCGGCGGCAACAGCCGCTCCGGGGTGTGGTCCAGCAGCACCAGCCCCCGCTGGAACCAGAAGCGGAAATCGTCGAACAGCGACTCCAGCAACTGATCGAGCAGCTCGCCCGGTTCCTGGGGCGAGGCGGCTCCGGAGGGCGGAATGGCAGGGGAATCGCTCACGCCGGCAGCCTAGGGATCGGCTCAAAAGGGCTGCGTAGGATCGGGGTTGCCACCGCTCCGCCGTGACCGCCGCCCTCCTCGACACCCCGGCGATCCAGCTGCCCAAAACCAGCGAGAGCGAGCAGCTCCTGCGCATCCGCCACTCCATGAGCCATGTGATGGCCATGGCGGTGCAGCGGTTGTTTCCGAAGGCTCAGGTCACCATCGGCCCCTGGACCGAGAGCGGCTTCTACTACGACTTCGACAGCCCGGACCCCTTCACCGAGGCCGATCTCAAGGCCATCAAGAAGGAGATGATCCGGATCATCAACCAGAAACTGCCCCTCGAGCGCCTTGAGGTGAGTCGCGCCGAGGCCGAGGCGCGCATCCGGGCCCAGAACGAGCCCTACAAGCTCGAGATCCTGGCGGGCATCCAGGAGCCCATCACCCTGTACACCCTCGGTGAGCAGTGGTGGGACCTCTGCGCCGGCCCCCATGTGGCCAACACCAGCGAGCTCAACGCCAAGGCCTTCGAGCTGGAGAGCGTGGCCGGTGCCTACTGGCGCGGCGATGAGAACAACGCCCAGCTGCAGCGCATCTACGGCACCGCCTGGGAAACCCCCGAGCAGCTGGCGGAGCACCAGCGCCGCAAGCAGGAGGCCCTGCGCCGCGACCACCGCCGCCTCGGCACCGACCTCGATCTCTTCTCCATCGAGGACGAAGCCGGCGCCGGCCTGGTGTTCTGGCACCCCCGCGGCGCCCGCATGCGCCTGCTGATCGAAAACCTCTGGCGGGAGCTGCACTTCGAGGCGGGCTATGAGCTGCTGTACACGCCCCACGTGGCCGACATCAGCCTCTGGAAAACCTCAGGCCACCTCGACTTCTACGCCGAAAGCATGTTCGGCCCCATGCAGGTGGACGAGCGGGAATACCAGCTCAAGCCGATGAACTGCCCGTTCCATGTGCTCACCTACGCCAGCACCCTGCGCAGCTACCGGGAGCTGCCGATCCGCTGGGCCGAGCTGGGCACCGTGTACCGCTACGAGCGCCCCGGGGTGATGCACGGCCTGATGCGCGTGCGCGGCTTCACCCAGGACGACGCCCACGTGTTCTGCCTGCCGGAGCAGATCAGCGACGAGATCCTGGCGATCCTCGACCTCACCGAGCGCATCCTCTCCACCTTCGATTTCCGCCACTACGAGATCAACCTCTCCACCCGGCCGGAGAAATCCATCGGCGAAGACGCCGTGTGGGAGCTGGCCACCCAAGGACTGATCGAAGCCCTGGATCGCAAGGGCTGGGCCTACAAGATCGATGCGGGCGGCGGCGCCTTCTACGGCCCCAAGATCGACCTCAAGATCGAGGACGCCATCGGCCGGATGTGGCAGTGCTCCACCATCCAGCTCGATTTCAACCTGCCGGAGCGCTTCGATCTCGAGTACGTGGCCGCCGATGGCTCCAGGCAGCGGCCGATCATGATCCACCGCGCCATCTTCGGCTCGCTGGAACGGTTCTTCGGGATCATGACCGAGAACTACGCCGGCGATTTCCCCTTCTGGCTGGCCCCCGAGCAGGTGCGTCTGCTGCCGGTCACCGATGAGGTGCTGCCCTACGCCGAGCAGGTGTTGAGCCAGCTCAAGGCCGCCGGCGTGCGCGCCAGCATCGACCACTCCGGCGACCGCCTCGGCAAGCTGATCCGCAACGGCGAACAGATGAAGATCCCCGTGCTGGCGGTGATCGGCGCCAAGGAGGCGGAGAGCCGGCAGGTGAGCCTGCGCAGCCGCCGCGACGGCGACCTGGGCAGCGTGGCCGCCGAGGCGCTGCTGGCGGCCGCCGCCGAGGCCAACGGCGGACGCCTGGCGGGGCTGCCCCTGGCGGCATGACCACCCTGCTGGCCGGCGACATCGGCGGCACCAAGACGCTGCTGGCCCTCTACGGCGTGGAGCACGGTGAGCTGCGCCAGCGCCGCTGCGCCCGCTTCCCCTCCGCCGACTGGGCCGACTTCAGCGCCCTGGTGAACCACTTCCTGGCGGAGGGCCCCGCCGACGAGCCCCACCCGGTGAGCGCCTGCTTCGCCGTGGCGGGCCCCGTGCGCGGTGGCCGCGTGCAGCTCACCAACCTGCCCTGGCTGCTGGAGCAGAACGCCCTGGCGGCGGCCTGCGGCCTGGGGGCGGTGGAGCTGGTGAACGATTTCGCCGTGCTGATCTACGGCCTGCCCCACCTGGCGGATCACCAGCAGGCGCCCCTGCGGCCCCGCCCCGCCGACCCCCAGGCCCCCGTGGCGATCCTCGGGGCCGGCACCGGCCTGGGGGTGGCCTTCGGCATCCCCACCCCCCAGGGGCTGGTGGCCATGGCCAGCGAGGCCTCCCACGGCAGCTTCGCCCCCCGCAGCGCCGAGGAATGGGCCCTCAAGCAGTGGCTGCAGGCCGACCTGGGGCTGCAGCGCCTCTCGATCGAGCGGGTGGTGAGCGGCACCGGCCTGGGGGAGGTGATGCGCTGGCTGCTGGCCACCGACCCCGCCGGCCCAAGCCACCCGCTGGCCGCCAGCCCGGTGGCGGATCTGCCCGCCGCCGTGGCCGCCGCCGCGGAGGCGGGGGATCCCCTGGCCCTGCGGGCCCGGCAGCTGTGGCTGGGGGCCTACGGCAACGCCGCCGGCGACCTGGCCCTGCACAGCCTCTGCCTGGGGGGCCTGTGGGTGGGGGGCGGCACCGCCGCCAAGCAGCTGCCGCAGCTGCAGTCGGAGGCCTTCCTCGGCCCCCTGCGGGCCAAAGGGCGCCTCAGCGCCGTGGTGGAGCAGGTGCCCGTGATGGCCCTCACCGATCCGGAGGCGGGCCTGTTCAGCGCCGCCTGCCGCGCCCGCACCCTGCTGGGCTGGATGGGACACTGACCCTCAGCAGAACAGACCGCATGGTCCGCCCCCGCATCGGCCAGGGGGTTGTGGTGAACGTCCCCGCCACGACAGCCAACCTGGGCCCGGGCTTCGATTGCCTCGGCGCCGCCCTCGAGCTGAACAACCGCTTCGAGATGCGCTGCATCGAGGGGGATGGTGAGCGCTTCGAGCTGGTGATCGAGGGGCGCGAAGGGGCCCACCTGCGCGGCGGCCCCGACAACCTCGTGTACCGCGCCGCCCAGCGGGTGTGGAAGGAGGCCGGTGAGGATCCGATCGCCGTGGAGGCCCGGGTGCGCCTGGCGGTGCCGCCGGCCCGGGGCCTGGGCAGCAGCGCCACCGCCATCGTGGCGGGGCTGATGGGGGCCAACGCCCTGATCGGCGAACCGCTCAGCCGCGAGAAGCTGCTGGAGCTGGCCATCGACATCGAGGGCCACCCGGACAACGTGGTGCCCTCCCTGCTGGGGGGCCTGTGCATGACCGCCAAGGCCGCCTCCCACCGCTGGCGGGTGGTGCGCTGTGAGTGGTCGTCGGACGTGGTGGCGGTGGTGGCGATCCCGGCCATCCGCCTCTCCACCAGCGAGGCCCGGCGGGTGATGCCCAAGGCCATCTCCATCCCCGATGCCGTCACCAACCTGGGCTCCCTCACCCTGCTGCTGCAGGGCCTGCGCACCGGCAACGGCGACCTGATCGCCGACGGCATGCACGACCGCATCCACGAGCCCTACCGCTGGGGCCTGATCCAGGGGGGCAGCGCCGTGCGCCAGGCGGCCATCGGCGCCGGCGCCTGGGGGGCGGTGATCAGCGGCGCGGGCCCCAGCATCCTGGCCCTCAGCAGCCGCGACACCGCCGGTGCGGTGAGCCGCGCCATGGTGAGCACCTGGGAGAAGGAGGGGGTGGCCTCCCGCGGCGAAGTGCTGCAGCTGCAGCAGATCGGCAGCCGCTGGAAACCCCTGGAGGACTGAGTATTTCTACGCACGCAGAAATACCCAACTGCTAGATTCCCTGTCTCACGGACACCCTGTTGAGACAGGTGCCCCGAGGCCCGTTGAGTTGAGGTCGCGATGGACGCCAACCTGCCCGTGATGGCCGCGTCCAGCCTCAGCCCCACCAGCTTTCCCTGGCTCAGCCTGATCACGCTGCTGCCCGCCGCCGTGGCGCCGCTGCTGATGCTGCTGCCCGGCGACGGCACCGACCCCAAACTGCCCCGCAGCATCGCCCTGGCCACCCTCCTGGCCGACCTGCTGCTGATGCTGTACGTGTTCAGCCAGCACTACGACGGCTCCATCGCCGGCCTGCAGCTGGTGGAGCGCTTCGCCTGGGTGCCCGCCATCGGCCTGGAGTGGTCGCTGGCCGCCGACGGCCTCTCCACCCCGCTGGTGGTGCTCTCCGGGCTGGTGACGCTGCTGTCGGTGGCCGCCAGCTGGAACATCCAGAAGAAAACGCGCCTCTACTTCGCCCTGCTGCTGCTGCAGGCCTCCGCCCAGGCCCTGGTGTTCCTCTCCCAGGACTTCCTGCTCTTCTTCCTGGCCTGGGAGCTGGAGCTGGTGCCGGTGTACCTGCTGATCGCCATCTGGGGCGGCCAGCAGCGCCAGTACGCCGCCACCAAATTCATCCTCTACACGGCCACCGCCTCGCTGCTGATCCTGGTGAGCGGCCTGGCCCTGGCCCTCAACGGCCCCTTCACCCTCAACCTCTCGGAGCTGATCGCCCGCTCCCCCGGCGGCACCTTCGGCCTGCTCTGTTATCTGGGCTTCCTGGTGGGCTTCGGCGTGAAGCTACCGATGTTCCCGCTGCACACCTGGCTGCCGGATGCCCACGGCGAGGCCAATGCGCCGGTGTCGATGCTGCTGGCGGGGGTGCTGCTGAAGATGGGCGGCTACGCCCTGCTGCGCTTCAACGTGCAGATGCTGCCGGAGGCCCACCTGCAGCTGGCGCCGGCCCTGATCGTGCTGGGCATCGTCAACATCGTCTACGGCGCCCTCAACGCCTTCGCCCAGGACAACGTCAAACGGCGCATCGCCTGCAGCTCCGTGAGCCACATGGGCTTCGTGCTGCTGGGCATCGGCGCCGTGGACAGCCTCGGCCTCAGCGGCGCCATGCTGCAGATGATCAGCCATGGCCTGATCGCCGCCGCCATGTTCTTCGTGACCGGCGTCTTCTACGAGCGCACCAAGACCCTCTCGATCCCCAACATGGGCGGCCTGGCCAAGGTGCTGCCGATCACCTTCGCCTTCTTCCTGGCCAGCTCCCTGGCCTCCCTGGCCCTGCCGGGCATGAGCGGCTTCGTGAGCGAGATCACCGTGTTCCTCGGCCTCACCAGCAACGACGTGTTCACCGTGGGCTTCCGCGTGATCGCCGTGGTGCTGGCGGCCATCGGCGTGGTGCTCACCCCGGTGTACCTGCTGAGCCTCTGCCGCCGGGTCTTCTTCGGCCCCCGCATCCCCGCCCTGGCGGTGGTGGGCGACATGAAGCCCCGGGAGCTGCTGATCGGCCTCACCCTGCTGGTGCCCACCCTGGTGATCGGCTTCTGGCCCCGCATCGCCATCGACCTCTACGAGGCCAGCACCACCGCCCTGGCCTCCGACCTGGCCCAGCACACCGTGGTGGCGCTTCGGCTTCCCGCCCTCGGCTGAACAGCGGCCGGGGGGCCGCGTCGGTTGGAATGGCCCTTTGAGCCCCCCACACCGCCATGGTCGCCAGCGTTCCGGACATCCTGCGCGGTGAGGGCCTGCCCCGCTACGAGGCGATCACCCCGGAGGCGGTCAGCGCCCACATCCCCACCCTGATCCAGCAGCTGGAGGCGGAGCTGGGGCAGCTGGAGCAACGGCTGGAGCAGCAGCTGGCGGGGGATGCCCCCCTGGCCTGGGCAGACCTGATGGATCCGCTGCAACGCCTGGGTGAGCGGCTGCGCTGGAGCTGGGGGGTGGTGAGCCACCTCAATGGCGTCTGCAACAGCCCCGAGCTGCGGGAGGCCCATGCCGCCCAGCAGGGGGCGGTGGTGGCCTTCGGCAACCGGGCCGGCCAGAGCCAGGTGATCTACAGGGCCCTGGAGCGGCTGCAGGCCCAGGCCGCCTCCGGCGCCAGCCCGCTGGATGGTGCCCAGCGGCGCATCCTCGAGGCGGAACGGCGCGACATGCAGCTGCGGGGCGTGGGGCTGCGGGGCGCCGAGCAGGAGGCCTTCAACGCCGCCAGCCAGGAGCTGGCGGAGCTCTCCACCCGCTTCGGCAACCAGGTGCTCGACGCCACCAACGGCTGGACCCTGCGGCTCAGCGAGGCCGCGGAGGTGGAGGGCCTGCCCGCCAGCCTGCTGGAGCAGCTGGCCCAGGCGGCCTGTGCCGCCGGCGGTGAGGCCGCCGCCGGTGAGGCCGGCGCCAGCGGGGCCGAGGGCCCCTGGCTGCTGGGGCTCGACATGCCCCGCTACGCGCCGTTCATGAAATACAGCCGCCGCCGCGACCTGCGGGAGCGGGTGTACAAGGCCCATGTGAGCCGCGCCTCCGGCCAGGGGGAGGCGGGCTCGGGCGACCCCGGCGCCGCCGCGCGCAACAACTGGCCCCTGATCGAGCGCATCCTCAGCCTGCGGGGCGAGCAGGCCCGCCGCCTGGGCTACGCCAACTGGGCCGAAGTGAGCCTGGCCGCCAAGATGGCCGACTCCGAAGCCGCCGTGGAGGCCCTGCTGGAGGAGTTGCGGGCCGCCGCCCACCCCGTGGCCCAGCAGGAGCTGCAGGCCCTGCGCGACTGCGCCCGCCGCCATGGCGCCCCCGAGGCCGATGACCTGCAGCCCTGGGATGTGACCTTCTGGGCCGAGGTGCTGCGTCAGGAGAGCTTCGAGCTCGACAGCGAAGCCCTGCGCCCCTACTTCCCCCTGCCGCGGGTGCTGGACGGGCTGTTCGCCCTCTGCAACCGCCTGTTCGGCATCCGCATCGAAGCGGCCGATGGCGAGGCGCCGGTGTGGCACCCCGACGTGCGCTTCTTCCGCATCCTGGAGGCCAGCGGTGAGGCTGATGGTGACGCCAGCGGCCAGCCGATCGCCGCCTTCTACCTGGATCCCTACAGCCGCCCCGGCAGCAAGCGCGGCGGCGCCTGGATGGATGAGTGCCTGGTGCGCTCCCGCCGCCCCGATGGCACCCCGGTGCTGCCGGTGGCCTACCTGATCTGCAACCAGAGCCCGCCGGTGGGCGACACCCCCAGCCTGATGACCTTCGAGGAGGTGGAGACCCTCTTCCACGAGTTCGGCCACGGCCTGCAGCACATGCTCACCACCGTGGAGCGCCCCCAGGCCGCCGGCATCAACGGCGTGGAGTGGGATGCGGTGGAGCTCCCCAGCCAGTTCATGGAGAACTGGTGCTACGACCGCGCCACCCTGCTGGGCATGGCCCGCCACTGGCAGACGGGCGAACCCCTGCCGGAGCAGGAATTCAGCAAGCTGCACGCCGCCCGCACCTTCATGGGCGGTGCCGCCACCCTGCGCCAGGTGCACTTCGCCCTGGTGGATCTCAAGCTCCACAGCCAGTGGCACCCCGGCTGCGGCCACACCCCCGAGCAGCTGCGCCGCAGCATCGCCGCCAACACCACCGTGCTGGCCCCCATCGACGAGGACGCCTTCCTCTGCTCCTTCGGCCACATCTTCGCGGGGGGCTATGCCGCCGGCTACTACTCCTACAAGTGGGCCGAAGTGCTCAGCGCCGATGCCTTCGGCGCCTTCGAGGAGGTGGGGCTCGACAACGAGGAGCAGATCCGCGACACGGGCCGCCGCTTCCGCGACACGGTGCTCAGCCTCGGGGGCAGCCTCGACCCCAAACAGGTGTTCGAAGCCTTCCGCGGCCGCCAGCCCAGCAGCGAAGCCCTGATCCGCCACTCCGGCCTGGTGGCGGTTTAAGGGGCCAGCTGCCGCCCCAGCACCCAATCGGCCACCGCCGCCAGGGCCCGGGGGTGGCCGATCAACTGCCGGTGGGTGCACACCGGCAGCGCCCGCCGTTCCCCCACCGGCAGCACCGCCCGCCAACCGGGGAACACCGTGAGCTCCGTGGGGCAATAGAAGCTGCTGCAGTCGAGCCCCCGCAGCCGCGCCGTGCCCCCATCCAGGTGGCGCAGCAGCGGGCTGCCCAGCTTCATGTCGGCGATGCCCGCCAGCAGCGCCCGCGGCACCGCCTGCGCCGCCAGGGTGCCCCGCTGCGGGCTGCCCAGGCACAGGAAGCGGCGGCAGCGCTCGGCGCCGCCATGGTCCTGCAGCCACAGGCGCCCCACCAGGCCCCCCATCGAAAAGCCCAGCAGATCCAGCGGTTCAGCGGGCCCGAAGCGCTCGGTGATCAACGGCGCCAACGTGGCCGCCAGCCGCCGCAGCGGCACCGCCCCCAAGCGGTGGGGCAGGTGCGGCGCGAACAGCTCCAGCTCCGGGCAGCGCCCCAGCAGCTCCGCCTCCAGCCGCCGGAACACCCGCGGCGTATCCCAGAGGCCATGCAGCAGCACCAGCGGTGGCCGCCGGGGCATCAACCGCCGTGGCGCGAGCGCTGCACGGCCACCACCCCCGTGAACCCCGGCACCGGCGCCCGGCACTTGCGCAGCTCCAACCGCATCGGCACCGGGCCGTACAACCGCTCGAGCACATCGAAGCTGCGCTCGGCGAAATGCTCCAGGGTGAGGCAGCGCAGCTCCCCCGCCAGCCGCTGCAGGGCCGTGATCGCGAGGCTGTAATCAAGGCTGTGCTCCAGCTGATCGGTGGCACCGGCGGCGGCCAGATCCCAGGCCAGGCTCAGATCCAGCTCAAACCACTGCCCCAGCTGTCGCTCGTGCTCGAGCACCCCCACATGGGCCCAGAGCCGCAGCCCCCGCACCACAATCCGATCGCCGCTGGCGGGGGTCATCGCATCTTCACGACTGAGGCTCACAGCGGCAGGTCGCGGTGGCTGAAGCGGCGCTCGCCGCCGGCGTAGTCGGCGGCGATGTGGCCCTCACCGCGCAGCAGGTAGCGGTAGGTCACCAACCCCTCCAGCCCCACCGGCCCCCGGGGGGGGAGGGTCTGGGTGCTGATGCCCACCTCGGCGCCGAAGCCGTAGCGGAAGCCATCGGCGAAGCGGGTGGAGCAGTTGAGGTACACCCCAGCGCTGTCCACCCCCCGCAGGAACGTCTCCGCCGTGGCGGCGTTGGTGGTGCAGATGGCGTCGGTGTGGCGGGAGCCGTAGGTGCGGATGTGCTCCAGGGCCTGGGGCAGGTCGTCCACCACCCGCACCGCCAGCACCAGGTCGGAGTATTCGGTGCGCCAGTCGTCGTCGCCGGCGGCCTGCTCCACCCCCAGGGCGCGGCTGGCGGCATCCCCCCGCAGGCTGACGCCGGCGGCGGCGAAGGCGGGCAGGGCCTGCCCCAGGAAGGCCGCCGCCGCCTCGCGGTGCAGCAGCAGCGTTTCGATGGCGTTGCAGGCGGCGGGGTACTGGGTTTTGGCGTCGATCGCCACCCGCACCGCCTGGGGAATGTCGACCTCGCGGTCGACATACAGATGGCAGATGCCATCGGCGTGGCCCAGCACCGGGATGCGGGTGTTGTCCTGGATGAAGCGCACCAGCTCATTGGAGCCGCGCGGAATGATCAGATCCACCAGGCCATCGAGCTTCAGCAGCCCCAGGCTCTCCTCACGGGAGGTGAGCAGCTCCAGGGCCTCCGGCGCCACGGCACTGGCCGCCAGCCCCCGCCGCAGGGCCGCCAGGATCGCGGCGCAGCTGCGGCTGGCCTCGCGGCCCCCCTTGAGCAACGCGCCATTGCCGGAGCGCACCGCCAGCGAGGCGATCTGCATCACCGCATCGGGCCGCGCCTCGAAGATCACCCCCAGCACCCCCAGGGGCACGCTCAGCCGCTCCAGCACCAGGCCCTCATCCAGCTCCCGGTGCAGCTGCCGCACCCCCAGGGGATCGGGCAGTTGGGCCACCTGCCGCACCCCCTCGATGGCGCCGGCCAACTTGGCCGCATCCAGCTTCAGCCGCGCCACCAGGGCCGGCGCCAGCCCATCGGCGGCGGCGCCCTCCAGGTCGGCCCGGTTGGCGGCCACGATCGCCTCGGCCTCCGCCTGCAGCGCCTCGGCCATGGCCAGCACCGCATCGCGGCGCTCACCGTCGCTGAGGCGGCCCAGGTCCATGGCGGCGCGGCGCACGGCGGCGGCCCGCTGCAGCAACTCAGGCGAAGGGTCGGGGACGCTCACAGCGGGCGGCGGCAGGGCGGCACTGGCGGCATCATCCCAGCCGATCCAGCGCCAGCCGCGCCGCCCCCAGCCGACCGGCGCCGTTGCCCAGGGCGGCGCGGCGCAGCTCCAGGCCGGCGCGGCTCTCCGCCTGCACCCGCTGCTCCAGCTCCGCCTGGGCCGCCGGCAGGAAGTGGGCGCTGGCGGCGCTGAGGCCGCCGCCGATCAGCACCAGCCGCGGCGTGAGCACGTACACCAGGGAGCTCAGGCCGATCCCCAGCCAACGGCCGTAGGCGCGCCACACCGCCAGGGCCTCGGCGTCGCCGGCATCGGCCCGGCGGCAGAGCTCCCGGGGATCCAGAGGCGACAGCCGCCCCAGGCCGCCGATGCTGCAGAACTGCTCCAGGGAGCCGCGGTTACCGCTGTTGCAGGGGGGCCCCTCGGGATCCACACAGATCAGGCCCGGCTCCGCCGCGGCACCCCCATGGCCGGTGAACAGCTGCCCCCCCAGCAGCACCCCGCCCCCCACGCCGGTGCCCAGGGTGAGCAGCAGCACGTCGTCATAGCCGCGGGCGGCGCCGGTCCAGGCCTCCCCCACCACGGCGCAGTTGCCGTCATTGGCGAGGGTGACCCGCCGCTGCAGCTGCGGCTCCAGCCACTCCGCCAGGGGCACCTGCTCCCAGCCCGGCAGGTTGATGCACACCCGCGCCACCCGGCCGGCCGCATCCATCGGGCCCGGCAGCCCCACCCCCACCAGCGGCGCCAGGCCATCGGGGTCGAGCCGCTGCACCGCCTCCACGATCGCCATCACCACGCCGCCGGGCATGGCGGGCTGGGGGGTGGGCACCTGCAGCTCCGCCAGCAGCTCGCCGCTGCGGCTGAAGCGCCCCAGCTTGATGGCGGTGCCGCCCAGGTCGATGCCGATCAGCTGGCCCATGGGGTGCCCGCTCTGCCCTGCACCCTAAAAGCGCAGGAACATCTGAATCAGGCTCTGCCAACGGCCCTCGGTGTCGATCGAGCCCTGCACCCCCACCCGATCGCTGGCCTGGTAGCGCAGGTTGAACTGGGGCGGCAGGTCGCTGCGGTCCGGGGCCGCCAGCACCGAGAAGTTGAAGCGTTCGCTCAGATCGAGGCCGATCTCCGCACCGAGGGCCAGCTTCGAGGGCAGCTGGTTGGAGGTGCTGGAGCCCGGCGCCACATCCGGCACCACGAAATAGGCCGGGTAGAGGGCAAAGGAGAGCCGATCGCCGAACAACTCGCTGGCGCCCCCCACCACCGGGGTGAGCAGCGACTGGCCCAGCACCGTGGCCAGGGCGGCGCTGGCGTTGGCCCCCAGCAGGCCCACCAGGGAGTTGCCGCCAATCAGGGCCAGCAGGCGCTCCTTCGGCAACGGCGGCGTGCTGGTGAGGGTGATGTTGTCCATCAGCCGGTCCGCGGGCCCGGTGGCCTGCAGCTTCACCTTCACCAGCCGCAGCTGCTCCAGGGATCGGGTGGGCCCCTGGGTGGCGTTGTTCCAGTCGTAGATGGTGGAGGTGCTGAGGTTGGCGCCGGAGGGGGTGGCCCCCGCCGGGCTGTCCGCCACGCTGGTGCGCAGGGCGATATCCACGTAGGGGATCAGCCCCTGGCTGGGGGTGAACACCGCCACGTTGGGGGCGTCGGGGTCGAGCCGGAAGGGGGTGATGAACAGCCCCAGTTGCCCCTTCAGCAGCCGCACCACACCGCTGATGCGGATGTCGGGATCCAGCGGCCCCCGCAGGGTGAGCACCCCGGCGGTGTTGAAGTTGAGCACGTTGGGCACGGCGATGCGCAGGTTGGGGCCGAGCTTCAGCCGCAGGCCGTTGAGCTGCACCGAGGAGAGCTTCGGCAGGTAACGGCGCAGGTCCTGGCTGGCGGCGCTCTCCAGCTGCTGACCCATCACCAGCAGGGGCTGGCGGAAGTCCCAGTCGGCCTCCGCCAGTTGCCGCAGGCTCACCGGGCGGGTGGGGGCGGCGGCGGTGGCCAGGCCGCTGGGGTTGATGTCGAAGCTGCCGCGGCTGAGCTGCAGTTCGCCCCCCAGCTCCGGCCGCCGCAGCGATCCCCCCACCAGCACCTCCCCATCCACCTGGGTCTGCAGCCGCGGAGCGGTGATCGGCACCTTTTGCAGCGCCAGTTTCAGCTGCCGCGGCGATTGCGGCACCGACGTCACCAACCCCAGGTGGCCGCTGCCGCGGATCTGCCCCGCCTGGCCCACCCGGGCGCTGAGCTGCTGCACCTCCAGTTCGGTGAAATCGAACAGCACCACCGCATCCAGCTCGCGCAGCAGCTGGCCCGCCAGCAGCAGCTCCCCCTCGCGGAAGCGCAGGAAGCCGTTGGCCACCGGCGCCAGCCTTGAGCCCCGCACCAGCAGCTGCAGGTCGGCGCTGCCCTGGCGCCACTCCAGCCCCGGCCCCCCCAGCACCGAGAGGAAGCGCAGGCCATCGCCGCGGCTGGAGACCCGCAGCTCCAGGCCGGTGGCGGCGGCCTGCAGCGGAATCACGCCCTTGAGGTCGACGCTGTTGCTGGCCCCGCCGCTGCGCAGGGCCCAATCGAGCCGCAGCCGGTTGTTCTCCAGGGCGATGCGGCCGCGGTCGAGCTGCAGCGGCCGATCCTGCAGACCCGCATCCTGCAGGGCCAGCTCCAGCTCCAGCTGCGGCGGCCGACCCCGGCCCCCCAGGCCGTAGCGCCCCTGCAGCGACAGCGAGCCCCGCAGCCCCTCCGGCACCGGCGCCAACAGGGCCATCAGGGCCAGGGGCAGGTATTGAATGCTGAAGCTGCCGCTGCGGTCCAGCGGACCCTGCAGCCGCACCAGCACCGGCTCCCGGCTGAGGGCCAGGTCCCGGTCGTCGCCCCGCAGCCACAGGTGGCCGCGGCTGCGCAGGTCGATGAACAGCCGGTCGGAGCGGCTGCCCACCAGGGTGAGGTCGGCATCGAGCACCGCCTCCAGATCCGCCGGGTTGAGCGTGGCCCCGGCGGCGGGGGCCACGGGCGGGTTGGCCACCGCCAGGTCGGCACGGGCCTGGCGCAGCACCGCCAGCTGCCGGGAGAGATCCAGCCCCAGGGTGCCGGTGTCCAGGGGGCCCAGGTCGGCGGCACGGCCGCTGGGCAGGGTGGGGGCCCCATTCCACAGGGGCCAGGCCGCCAGCAGCTGGCGCAGGGCGAGCCCCCCCAGCTGGCGGGCCTCAAAGCGGGTCCACAGGGCGCCGGAGGGTTCGGTGCGGGCCCGGAACCCCACCGCCGACTGGCGGCCATCGGCCCAGCGGCCCCGCAGCTCCAGCCGCCGGCCCCGCAGGCTGCCGCTGGCGCTGAGGCTGCGGCCGTACACCCCCAACACCTGGGGGCCAGCGATGCGCACATCGGCCGCCAGGGCCAGGGGCTGGAGCTCCAGCTGGCCCGATCCGCTGAGGTTGCCCTGCAGGGGGCGGAACACCTGGCGCGGCCCCAGGGCCAGCTGCAGCCCCGCCAGGGGAACATCCTGGCCGCTCCAGCGGTAGCGCTTCGGGCTGCCGCTCAGCTGCAGGCGGCCCCGGCCCCGTTGCAGCTCCAGCTGGGTGGGGAAGCCGCGGCGGTCGAGCCGCGCCTGCAGCAGCCCCGCCGCCGCCGGCGCCAGGGGTTGCAGCCGCAGGCGGGCGTCGGCGCCGAGGCCGCCCCGCAGCTCCCCGCGCCAGCTCTCCCGCAGCCACACGGGGCCGGCGCCGGGGTCCCGCACCAGCAGCTGCAGGTCGGAGCGGAGCGCCTGCAGCGGCCCCCGCAGGTCACCCCAGGCGTCCAGCTCCCCCCGCAGGCGGGTGCCCACCAGGGCACTGAGGCGCTCCAGGGGGAAGCGGCGCAGATCAAAGCGCAGCTGCAGCGGACCGCCACGGGGCCCGAGGGGCAGCCGGCCACGGGCGCTGAGCCGCTCGGACGCGAGATCCTCCAGCTCCAGCTGGCCGGGGCGCCAGCGCAGCCGCGCCACCAGATCCCCCAGCAGGGGATTGCGCCGCTGGCTCAGATCCAGCTGCAGCTGCAGCCCCGTCCAGGGGCCCCGCTGGCGCAGCTGGGCCTGCAGCTGCGGCCGGGGCCCCAGCAGCGGTGCCAGCTGGGGGGGCAGGCCGCGCAGCAGCTGCAGGCTCTGGCTGCGCAGATCCAGGCGCGGCCACAGCTCACCGCGGGCCTGCAGCACCGCCTCCCGGTGCCGCAGCTGCAGGTTGGGCACCAGTACCGCCAGGGCGGGGCGGTTGCGGATGGCTACCTGCGCCTGCAGTTGCAACCCCCGCAGGCGGCCCTGCAGCCGCAGATCGGGGCGGCGCCAGGGGCCCGCCAGCTGGGCCGTGAGCGTGTCCTTGGCGCGGGCGTCGCGGGCCTGCAGCCGCAGCTGCAGCCAGCCGCCGGGGGGATGGGAGCGGCGGGCCGCCAGTTGCAGCTGGCCGGAGAGGCGGCCGCGCCAGTCGGCCAGCCGCAGGGCCGCGGGATCCAGGGCCAGCCCCTGGGGGCTGCAGCGCAGGGTCAGGGGGTCGCCGGCCAGGGGCTGGGGCAGGCCCGGCAGCCGCCATTGCCACCCCTGCAGCCGCAGCACACCGCGGCAGCCATTGGCGCCGGGGCGCCGCTGCAGCGCCAGGCTGCCCTGCAGCGTTCCCCGCAGGCGTCCCCCCAGCTGCTGCTGCAGGCCGGGGGGCAGCAGGGCCAGGGCCGGCTCGAGGGGAAGGCGGCTGGGTTGCAACTGCAACTCCAGGCTGCGCTGGCGCCACTGCAGCCGGCCGCCGAAGCGCAGCTGCCCCCCCTGGGCCGGCTCCAGCTGGCCGCCCCAGCCGATCTGGCGCTGCCACAGCGACAGCTCGGCATCACCCCGCAGCCGCAGGGACAGCGGTTGCGGGGATGCAGCGGTGAACAGCTGCACCCGGGCCGGATCCGCCAGGCGGATGCGCAGCCCCAGCCGCGGCGGCGGCAACGGCTTCTGCGGCGGCAACTCCCAGTAACTGCCGCGGCGGTTGGCCCGCAGCCGGGCCTCGGGCCGCTGCAGCTGCAGCTCCAGCACCAGGGCCCGCTGCCAGAGGCTGCGCAGCGGATCCACCCCCAGGGCCAGCCCCTCGGCCTGCACCGTGGAGGGGTTGTCCGCCCCGGGGAGGAAGCGGCTGGGCCCCACCTGGAAACCGAGGCCGAAGGGCTGCAGGCCCCGGTAGGCCCCCAGCCGCAGCGGGTGCCCCATGATCCGGCCCAGTTGCCGCTCCAGCCTGGGTTTCTGCTGGCCGTAGATCCGCTCCGCCAACCGGTCGAGCGCCAGCCAGCCGGCCCCGAGCCCCACGGCCGTGCCGGCCACAACGGCTCCCGTCAACAGCGCCACCGGCTGGGGGACGCCCCCTGGGCGACCGGAGCGGCGACGCGGTCGGAGGCTCGGGCGGCCCGTGGGTCTCAGCGGCTGAGCAGGCCGCAATATAAAGGTGTTCTCCGGTCTCGCCGATCCCCCATGCGTGCTGATCCGCTGCTGCTCACCGCCGGCGAGTGGCTGGGCATTGCCGGGGGGGTGCTGCTGTTGCTCACGGTGGTGGGATTCGTGGCCCGCTGGGGCATCCGCTTCCGCCTGGTGGGGGTCACCAGCTTCACGGTGCTGCTCTCCCTCTCCTGCCTGGCCTTCGCCGTGAGCTACGCGCCGCGCATCCTGGTGGAGGGGGCGGTGAGCGTGCCGGTGGTGTTCGACAACGGCGCCGACCTGGTGATCGCGGCGGCCCCCGCCGACCTGGACCCCGCCAGCTATGGCCCCAGCGTGGAGCAGGTGGCCCGCAACCTGCGGGGCAGCGGCCGCAACGCCAGCACCGTGGAGGTGCGGCTGCGGCGGGTGGAACCCAGCGCCGCCGGCACCGATCGGCCGGTGATCCTGGCGGCGGCCCGCCGCAACCTGGCGGATGGCCAGGTGACCCTGCTGCCCTGAGTGCCGGACCCACCGTTGAACCCACCGCTGTATCCGCTGCCCCGCCCGTTTGCGCGGGAGCAGGCCCAGCTGCAGGCCCGCGGCATCGGCAGCTGGGAGGAGCTGGCGGCCCTCACGGATGCCGAGCTGCGGCAGCTGGCCAGCCGCGGTGGGGCCCTGGAGCGGCAGCTGCGCAAGCTGCGGGGCCAGGCCCAGCTGGTGAGTGAGCTCGCGCTGCAGCCCCATGAGGCGGCGCTGCTGCTCTATGCCGGCATCGCCAGCAGCCAGGGGCTGGCGGTGGCCTCACCGCAGCAGCTGCTCACCCAGCTGGGGCGGCTGGAGCGCTCCCTGCTGGGCATGGCGCCGCCGCGGGTGGATGCCGCCACGGTGCGCCGCTGGATCCAGCGGGCCCAGGCCCGCTCCGGTCGCTCGGCGAACTGACCCCCACCCCCAGGCAGCCGCAGGCCGCAGCTCTGAAATGGAGCCATGGGCCAGATGCCACGCTCCCACCGCCGGCCGTCGCGGGCCACCGCGCAGCCGGTCGCTCACCCGACCGTGCACCCCGCCGCGGTGGCCGCAGGGCTGGCGCTGCTGGCCGCCCTGGCTCCGGCCGCGGCCCTGGCCAATTCCCCGCTGCTGGATTCGGTGAAGCGCAACCCGCAGCGGGCCCGTGCCATCTGCGCCGAACTCAAGGAACTCAACGCCCAGGGCCTCTCCTACACCTCCCCCCAGGCGGTGGCCCAGGTGGGCGCCAAGCAGGGGCTCAGCAAGACCGACGCCGAGATTCTGTCCACCTATGTGGTGGGGCTCTACTGCCCCGACGTTCGCTGAGGTGAGCCCCCCGGCGGCGCCGAGGGTGAGCGACGCCTGGCAGGACATGGCTGATGGCGTGCGGCTCTGCAGCCGCATCTGGACCCCACCGGGCGACGGCCCCTGGCCGGTGCTGCTGATGCGCCAGCCCTACGGGCGGGCCATTGCCTCCACGGTCACCTACGCCCACCCCCGCTGGTACGCCGGCCACGGCTATGCGGTGGTGGTGCAGGACGTGCGCGGCCGCGGCGACTCCGAGGGCCAGTTCCGCGGCTTCCCCCAGGAGGCGGCGGACGGCTCCGCCACCCTCGCCTGGCTGCGGCGGCAGCCCTGGTGCAACGGCCGCATCGGCAGCTACGGCTTCTCCTATCAGGGGCTCACCCAGCTGCTGCTGGCGGATCCGGAGCACCTGCCCGACGCCCTGGCCCCCGCCATGTGCGGCCTCGAGGAAGGGCCCCACTGGGCCTGCAGCGGCGGGGCCCATTGGTGGGCCCTGGGGCTGGGCTGGGGTCTGCAGCTGGCGGCCCAGGGCTGCCGCCGCCGCGGCGACAGCGCCGGCTGGCAGCGCATCCGCCGCAGCCTGGAGGACGGCAGCTTCCTGCGGGAGGGGCCGTCGCTGCTGGAGCAGCTCGACCCCGACGGCATGGCGCGGCGCTGGCTCGGCAGCGACCCCGCCGACGCCGACCCCTGGCCCAGCCACGAACCGCCCGCAGCCCTCTGGCGCCGGCCGATGCTGTTGATCGGCGGCTGGCACGATCCCCACCTGGCCGGCGTGCTGCAGCTGTGGCAGCGGGCCCGGGCCGCCGGCGGTTCACCCTGGCTGCGGATCGGCGCCTGGAGCCATCTGCACTGGCACGGCGGCATCGATGCGCTGCAGCTCGCCTTCTTCAACCAGCACCTCAAGGGGCAGCCCGAGCCCCAGCCCGGCCCGCCCCTGCTGCTGCAGAACCTCGGCGATCAGCGCTGGCAGCCCCACAGCCCGGAGCAGGGCTCCGGCCAGCGCTGGGGCCTGGCCAGCAACGGCCTGGCGGCGGTGGACAGCCAGGAGGGCCAATTGCTGGAGCCCTCCCCGGCCGGCAACGGCGCAGCGGCGGTGGTGCTGGTGCACGACCCCTGGCGCCCCCTGCCGGGCCGGGGCGGCCCCCTGGGCCTCGATGCCGGCCCCGTGGAGCGGGGCGATCTCGACCAGCGCACCGACGTGGCCTGCTTCAGCGGCGCCGCCGCCACGGCGCCCATGGAGCTGCTGGGGCAGCCGCAGCTCCTGATCCAGGCGGCGGCGGATCAGCCGGGCTTCGACCTCTGCGTGGCCCTCTCGGTGCTCGGGGTGGAGGGTGGCGTGCGCCAGCTGAGCAGCGGGGTGGCGCGGTTCCTGGGGGAGGCCTGCCTGGAGCCCCAGCCGCGGATTGTGGCGCTGCAGCCCCTGCTGCTCACCCTGGCGCCCGGGGAGCGCCTGCGCCTCTCCATCGGCCTGGCGGCCTGGCCCCAGATCGCCGTGAACCCCGGCGACGGCTCGCTTCCCCGGGGCGGCAGCGGCCCCGACCACCGCACCATCACCGTGGCGCTGCAGCTGGCCGGAGCGGAGCTGAGCATCCAGCCGATGGTTGGGGCAAACTGAGGCCCGCCTGCCCAGCCCCCCGATGCCGCGCCTGCCGCGTCCCGCCGCCCTCGCCCTGCTGGCCGCGACCCTGCTGGGCAGCACCACGGCCCTGACGCCGGCGCCCCTGCGGGCCCAGCCCGCCGCCGGCACCACCACCGCACCAGCCCCAACACCGGCCCTCACCGTGGAGCAGGCCCGCGCCGCGGCGGTGCGGATCCTGGAGGCCATCAAGACCGGCGATGCCAACGCCCGCTATGCGCAGTTCTCCGATGCCCTCAAGGCGGTGAGCAGCCCATCGATGGTGGCGGCCACCATGCGGACTCAACCGAAGGTGCTCGGCTACCAGCTGCTGAGCGTGCGCGGCGGCATGAAAACCAGCACCGTGGAGGCGGAGCTGCGCACGGCCCGCGGCAACCGGGTGCTGTTCATCGTGATCAACGGCAAGGGCCAGATCGAGCGCTACTACGTGGACCGCGCCGATGACCCCACCAGCAAGGTGGCGCTGCAGTTCGTGCAGGCCATCAGCGGCGGCCACTTCATCAGCGCCCACAGCTTCCTGAGCCCCAGCTTCCAGAAGGAGATCAGCCCCGCCTCGCTGCAGGCCAAGTGGCTGGGGCTGCAGCGGGAAACCGGCAGCTTCGTGAAGGTGGGCCGGGCCGTGGAGGCCGAAAGCACCCCCGACATGCGCCTGGTGCTGGTGAACGTGGAGTTCAACCGCCTCAGCGACAACCTCTACGTGATCCTCGACAGCAGCAACGAAATCATCGGGGTGGATTTCCCCGAGAACCCGGCGGGCCCAGCACCGGTTCGCTAGGGGCCTGCGTAGGCCCTTGCTGGCAGAACCCCGGGCCCACGGGAAAACCGGCGTAAGCTCCCAGCCAGGCTTCTGCGCTCGAACCTGTGCTGGCTCAGCTCGACTGGATGGTGGACGATGCCCAGCGCCTGGCGGAGTGCCGGCATGACCATCCCTTCGCGGTGCTGGGGCCCCAGCCCCTCGACTGCGGCAACTGGGTGGTGCGGGTATGGATGCCCGAGGCGGAACGGGTGGAGCTGATGGTGGGGGGCACGGCCCAGCCCATGGCCACCCCCCACCACCCCTGGATCTTCGAAGCCCAGCTGCCCAGCGACCCCGGCAGCGGCTACCAGGTGCACGTGCTGCGCGGCGGCATCGAGCACGTGGCCCACGACCCCTGGGCCTTCCGTGAGGAATGGATGGGCGAGCTGGATCGCCACCTGTTCGCCGAGGGCAACCACCACCACATCTGGGAGCGCATGGGCGCCCATGTGGTGACCCGCAACGGCGTGGCCGGGGTGATGTTCTGCCTGTGGGCCCCCAACGCCCGCAGCGTGTCGGTGCTGGGCAACTTCAACGGCTGGGATGGGCGCCACCATCCGATGCAGTCGCGGCTGGGGGGCTGCTGGGAGTTGTTCGTGCCGGGGCTCAAGCCCGGTGAGATTTACAAATACGAAGTGCGCACCCAGGCGGGGCACTGCTACCAGAAGGCCGACCCCTACGGCTTCCGCCACGAGGTGCGCCCCAACCACGGCTCCGTGGTGGAGCCCCTGGCGGGCTACAGCTGGGCCGACGGCAGCTGGATGCAGGAGCGCGACAGCCGCAACCCCCTGGACCAGCCCATCGCGGTGTACGAGATGCACCTGGGCAGCTGGATGCACGCCGCGGCCGACCAGCCCTACATCGAACCCGACGGCACGCCACGCCCGCCGGTGCCCGCCGCCGACCTCAAACCCGGCGCCCGCCTGCTCACCTACCCGGAGCTCGCCGATCGGGTGATCCCCTACGTGAAGGCCCGCGGCTTCACCCACATCGAACTGATGCCCCTGTCGGAGCACCCCTTCGATGGCTCCTGGGGCTATCAGGTGACGGGCTGGTACGCCCCCACCAGCCGCTTCGGCGGCCCCGATGAATTCCGCGCCTTCGTGGACCGCTGCCACGCCGAGGGGATCGGCGTGATCCTCGACTGGGTGCCGGGCCACTTCCCCAAGGACGCCCATGGCCTGGCCTTCTTCGACGGCCAGCACCTCTACGAGCACGCCGACCCCCGCATCGGCGAGCACAAGGAGTGGGGCACCCTGATCTTCAACTACAGCCGCAACGAGGTTCGCAACTTCCTGGTTGCCAACCTGGTGTTCTGGTTTGAGCAGTTCCACATCGACGGCATCCGTGTGGATGCGGTGGCCTCGATGCTCTACCGCGACTACCTACGCCCCGACGGCGAGTGGATTCCCAATGAGCACGGCGGCCGCGAGAACACCGAGGCGGTGCAGTTCCTGCAGCAGGCCAACCACGTGCTGTTCCAGCACTTCCCGGGGGCGCTCTCGATCGCCGAGGAATCCACCACCTGGCCGATGGTGACCAAGCCCACCGACATGGGGGGCCTGGGGTTCAACCTCAAATGGAACATGGGCTGGATGCACGACATGCTCGATTACTTCGAGCTGGATCCGTGGTTCCGCCAGTTCCACCAGAACAACGTCACCTTCTCGATCTGGTACGCCTACACCGAGAACTTCATGCTCGCCCTCAGCCACGACGAAGTGGTGCACGGCAAGAGCAACCTGCTGCACAAGATGCCGGGCGACGACTGGCAGAAGTTCGCCAACGTGCGTGCCCTGCTGGCCTACATGTGGACCCACCCGGGCAAAAAGACCATCTTCATGGGGATGGAATTCGGCCAGCGGGCCGAATGGAACGTGTGGGGCGACCTGCAGTGGGACCTGCTGCAGCACGAACCCCACCAGGGCATCCAGCGTCTGGTGGACGACCTCAACGCCTTTTACAAGGCCGAGCCGGCCCTGTGGCGCGATGACTTCGACCAGTACGGCTTCCAGTGGATCGATTGCAACGACAACCGCCACTCCGTGATCAGCTTCATGCGCCGCGAGAGCACCACCGGCCGCTGGCTGGTGGTGGTGGCCAACTTCACCCCCCAGAGCCACTCCCACTACCGCGTCGGTGTGCCGGTGAGCGGCTTCTACACCGAGGTGTTCAACACCGATGGGGAGCGCTACGGCGGCAGCAACCTGGGCAACCTGGGGGGCAAGTTCACCGATGAATGGGGCATCCACGGCTACGAGCACTCCCTCGACCTCTGCCTGCCACCCCTCTCGGTGCTGGTGTTCCAGCGGGACGACAAACGCAGCCAGGAGCCGCTGTGTGACGAAACCGCCGTGGAGGGCGGGCTGCTCGGGTAGGTTCGCGCTTCGTCTTTTCGTCGCCCATGTCCGCCAACGCCCCACTGCTGCTTCGCGCCGCCCGAGGTGAGCAGGTGGAGCGTCCGCCGGTGTGGATGATGCGCCAGGCCGGCCGGTACATGAAGGTGTACCGCGACCTGCGGGACCGCCACCCCGGTTTCCGGGAGCGCTCCGAAAACCCGGATCTCTCCTATGAGATCTCGATGCAGCCGTTCCACGCCTTCAAACCCGACGGCGTGATCCTGTTCTCCGACATCCTCACGCCCCTGCCGGGCATGGGCATCGATTTCGACATCGTGGAGAGCAAGGGGCCCCTGATCCAGGACCCCATTCGCACCATGACCCAGGTGGAGGCGCTGCACCCCCTGCAGCCGGCCGAGAGCATGCCCTTCGTGGGTGAGGTGCTCACCCGCCTGCGCCAGTCCGTGGGTAATGAGGCGGCGGTGCTGGGCTTCGTGGGCGCCCCCTGGACCCTGGCGGCCTATGTGGTGGAGGGCAAGAGCTCCAAGAACTACGCCGTGATCAAGGCGATGGCGTTCCAGGAGCCCCAGCTGCTGCACCGCCTGCTGGACCACTTCGCCGAATCCATCGCCACCTACCTGCGCTACCAGATCGATTCCGGCGCCCAGGTGGTGCAGATGTTCGATTCCTGGGCCGGGCAGCTGAGCCCCATGGATTACGACACCTTCGCCGCCCCCTATCAGAAGAAGGTGGTGGACCTGGTGAAGCAGACCCACCCCGACACCCCCTTCATCCTCTACATCTCCGGCAGCGCCGGCGTGATCGAGCGCATGGCCCGCACCGGGGTGGACATCGTGTCCCTCGACTGGACCGTGGACATGGCCGAAGGCCTGGCCCGCCTGCCGGAGCACGTGGGTGTGCAGGGCAACGTGGACCCCGGCCTGCTGTTCGGCACCCCGGAGGCGATCCGCGCCCGCATCGACGACACCGT